>CAZLQH010000001.1:0-1524 GCA_964561595.1 uncultured bacterium
TCGTGGTACGTCCGGTCGGTCTCGCTGGGCAGCACCTGCTTCGCGCCTGCGGTCACGACCAGGTGCGTCTCGACAGGCGCGGTCGCGAGCGCCTCGAGCAGGTCGAACGCGTAGGCGACACCGCTCCCGCCGCTCACGGCGACGATCAGGCGTGGGGGCATCGGGGACGTCATCCGGCCATGCTACCGCGGCCTCCCGGCCCGCTATGCTCAGGCGCATGACCGATACCGCCGCCTGGAACGAAGGACGCCGCCTGTTCGACCACGGCGCCTTCTGGGACTGTCACGAGGCGCTCGAGCCCGCCTGGCTCGCCGCGGAGGGCACCGAACGGCGTTTCCTGGCCGGCACGATCCTGCTGGCCGCCGCGCTGCACAAGGCGCGCGCCATGGGCAGTCCGCGCGGCGGCCGACGGAACTATGCGAAGGCGCTGCGGCACCTCGCGCTGGTCCCCGACCGCTGGGCCGGCGTCGAGGTTCGCGCGCTCGAGGCGTGCGTGCATGCCGCATTGCGCGACCCGTCTCGGGTGCCCACGATCCCGCTGGTCGCCGACGCCGGCGATCCGGCACGCCGTGCCGCGGAGGCGTCCACGCCCCCAGGGGCCGCTCGCGATCGGCACGGACGGGGCGCGGTCGAATGAGCGGCTCGCCGCGACCCGACCCGTTGACGCACGATCAGCGACGTGCCCGCAGGCCGATCGGCGCGGCCAGGCTTCAGCGAAGCCGAGGCGATCGTCGCCTGGCCGGCGTCGGCGGGGGCGTCGCGGCGTTCACGGGAGCCGACCCGCGGCGGGTCCGACTCCTGTTCGCGCTCACCGTTCCGTTGTCGCTGGGCATCACGGTGGCGGGCTACCTGTTGTTGTGGCTCCTGCTTCCGCTCGAGCCCGCGTAGCGAGACGCCCGCTCGGATCCGGCGGGCGTCTCGGGTCGATCGTCGCGAGGGGGATCAGGCCAGGAGCCGGAGCGGCTCCTCGAGCAGATCGGCGACACGGGCCACGAACGCCGCGCCGCGCTCGACCGGAACGTCGGCGACGAGCGAGATCGTGGCCTGCACCGAGCCGTCCGAGTCGTCGCTGAGCAGCCGTCCGAGCACCAGCTGGGGGGCGTCGCTGTCCAGGACCGCCTCGTCCACGCCGACGCCAGAGAGATCGACGACCCACAGGTCGACGTCGGCGCGCTCGTGGCGTTCCGGGGCTCGTGCCGCCCGCTCGACCGCACGACCCACCTCGGCCAGGCCGGCGTCGTCCGGAACGATCACGGACACCTGACCCCCGCCGTCCGGGAGAGCGATCCCGGGCCGCTCGACATCGAGGCGATCCGCCGCACGCAGGGCGGCGGCGTAGAGCACCGCGACGGTGGCGAGGTCTTCCATCCCGGACTCGAGCGCGACACTGCGACGGACCGAGAGCAGTCCGCCCACGTCCACGTGCCGACGGACCACCGTGCGCGTCCGTGCCAGCGGCCACGCTTGCACGTCTGCGACGCTGGGCATGGCGGCGGTGATCGCCGTGGCGGGAGCGGCGTCGAT
>CAZLQH010000001.1:1624-107045 GCA_964561595.1 uncultured bacterium
ATGGCGGCGGTGATCGCCGTGGCGGGAGCGGCGTCGATCTCGGGGCGCTCGTGCGGCGCAGCCGCCGCCAGGTCGGCCTCGTCCGCCTGGGCCTCGCTCGCGTCGACCTCGGGCACGTCGACCTCGTCCAGATCGGCCTCGTCCACGTCGGCCGCGTCCACGTCGCCCTCGTCCACGTCGACCGCGCCAACGTCGACCGCGTCGCGAGCCCCGTCTCCCGAGGCGGGGTCGTCGAGGGCGGGCTCGCCCAGATCGGGCTCGTCCAGATCGGGTTCGACGGCGTACGGCTCGCGTCCGGACACGGTGCTGGCCTCGGCGTCACCGAAGCTCAGCGCGTCGGCGTCGTCGCCCGGCGCCTCGCGCATCGGCTCCGGCGTCGGCTCGCGGTCCGGCTCCGGCCTGGCGTCCCGGTCCACGTACGGGCGCGCGTCGGCGCCGGGCAGGCCCCCGAAGTCGAACGTCTCTGCGTCTCGGTCGCCAAGCTCCGCCTCGCCGGCGTCGTCGTCGATGAACAGATCGGGGGCGTCGTCGCTGCGCCTGGGCTCGGCGGCGCGCTCGTCGAACAGGTCGGGAAGCTGCTCGTCACGGTCGGACGCAGCGCTGAACGCGTCCGCGCCGCCGGCCAGGAGCAGGTCCTCCTCGGCGGCGGAAGGCTCGGTCTCCGTCGTGTCGGGCTCGTGCAGCAGATCGTCGCCCGCCAACAGCAGATCGTCCTCGTCGGCCGCTTCGTCGCGCGCTGAATCGCCGCCGTACGCACCGGCGGGCGCCGCCGGACCGAGCGGGCGGCCCGCCTCGTCGGTCCACGCCTGCAGACCGTCGGGCAACGGCTCGGGGGTCGGGTCCACGTCCTCCTCGCCCGCCATCACGCGAGCGAGGAAGTCGAGCACGTCGCGCTCGACGATCCGGCCGTCGGTCCCGCTACCTTGCAACCGTCGCCACTCGACGTTGTTCTCCTCCGCCAGACGTCGGGCCAGCGGTGCGATATCGGGATCCATCGGTGCCTCCTCCATGGACGCGCGGTCTCGGTGGACCGGTACGCCGTAGTGTGTCGAGAACGTGGCCGCGGGGCTGCGAAATCCTCAACTCGTCGGCGTCAAGGCCTCCACGCCTGGAAGAACACGCCGTTGACGTACGTCTGCAGCAGCGGCTCGTCGCCGTGAACGACGACCGTCGTCCGAACCGTCTCGCCAGCGACGACCTGGCGATCGACGACGGTCCGCTCGCCCCGATCGTCGCGCACCACCAACCGCAGCTCGTAGTCGCGCTCGATCAGGCTGGCGACGCCCAGCTGGGTCGGGTCGAAGCGGAACGGGACCAGGCGACCCCCCTCGCCATCGGCGAGGGCCCCGTCCGCGCCGTCCCCGACGCCGTCCCTGCCCAACGCGTCGCGCCCGATTCCGTCCCGGCCGGTTCGGTCGCCTCCGAGGTCGCGCAGATCGACCGCGCGCCCGTCGGGAGCGTTGACGACCAGCGTGACGGGCGCGCCCGCCACGGTCAGCCCGGAGGGCCGCGCCTCGACGACGCCGGCGGGAAGATCGTCGCGTTGGACGGTCTCGACCGCTCCGAGCTCCAGCCCGGCCGAGCGCAGCGCGACCCTCGCCCGCCACGTCTCGAGCCCCTCGACCGACGGGACGCGCGTCACCCGGCTGCCCTCCAAGGCGAAGCCCAGCAGCACGGGCTCGCCTACCCGGGTCACGGTCCCGGGCGCGGGCCGCTGTTGCGTCACCGTGCCCGGTCGCAGCATCGACACGCCGACGGGCACCGTCTCGATCCGCCGCAGACCGAGGGCCGTGAGCTGCGCACGTGCCGACGCGACATCGAGCCCGGTCAGATCGGGGATCTCGACCTGGGACGCCGGCGCCCCGCGCGCGACGGTGAGCCGCACCCGCTCGCCCGGAGCGACGCTGCTGCCCGCCGGCGGGGCTTGCTCCACGATCCGGCCCGCCGGGCGGTCCGAGGACACGTAGTCGATGTCGGGCGACGGCAGGCCCAGCCCGCGTAGCGAGGCGAGGGCGTCGCGTTGCGTGACGCCGACGAGCGCGGGCATCCGGTCCGCTTCGGCGGGAACGTGCACGCCGACGGCGAGCACGCGACCCTCGCGGACGACGGTTCCCGCGGGCGGCGCCTGCTCGACCACCACGTCGGCGGCCACGCCGCGGGCGGGGACGGGGTAGCTCCTGAGCTCGAGCCCGGCCCGTCTGGCGCTGCGCTCGGCCTCGGCCAGCGGGAGTCCGACGAGGTCGGGGCTGCGCGCCTCGTCCACGACCAAGTAGTCGAGCGCCGCCAACGCCGTCGTCGCCGCGACGGCCAGCACGACGAGCCACGCCAGTCCGACGCCGATCCGGACCAGGCGCCGCGATTCGCGTGTGCGAGGCGCTTCGTTCACGTCTGGAAGGCTACCACGCCGCCCCTGAGCAGCGTGAGTCCGCCTGCTATGCTGTCGCTTCATGACCGACCCCTCCGGCCTTCCGTGGCCGCCCAGCGACGGGCCGCCGCCGGCGCATCCCGGCGAGCCGGCCGAGCTCGCCGTGCTCGCCGGCGTGGTGCCTCTGGCTCCCCGGGTGTGGATTCCGGCGACGGCCGAAGAGGCGTTCTATCGCCTCAACCACCTGCCTCCCCGGCTGGCGGAGCTGTTCCGCGACGTCGCCTCGACCGACCCGGACGAGGACGACATCGAAGAGATCGCCCCGCACGCACGCGCCTTGGTGACGTCGCACGTGCTCTTGGACACGTGGGTGGACGCGTTCTACGAGGCGACGCGCCCGCTGGGCGAACGGCTGGAGGTGCGAAGGCCCGGAGCGGAGGGGCCCCGAGCCTCGCGGGGCCGGCCGGCCCTGCTGGCGTTGCGCGCCGTGTGGGCGGAGGCGTGGAGCGACGAGGCCGTCACGGCGCGTCTTCGGGCGACCGGCACCGTCGCGTTGGAGGCGCGGCCGGCGATCGTGCACGCCGCCGGCGACGTTCCCGCCTCGCCGGCGCTGGCTGGAGCCGTCGCCGAGGCGCTGGGCGGGCCTCGCGAGGTCTGGGCCCTGCCGGACGGCCGGGTCACGCGCCTTGCGCCACGGGCGCCGCGCTCCCGATCGGGCCGCGGCGCCTAGCGTGCGGCCCGCGACGGACGCCTGCCGGAGCGCCTTCGCGCTCCGGCAGGCGTCGTATGCGGTCGATGCCTTGAGCGACCTCGTCTAGGTCGTGCGGATCGACGCGCGCTCCCGATCGGTCCGCGCGTCGCCTTCGGCGGACGCCGGCGCGTCGGTACCTGCGTCGTCCGTTTCGGCCGCCACGGCCGGGTCCGCCGAAGCGGGCACGGCATTGGCGGGCTCGGGCAGCGCGCGGCCGTCGTCGTCGACCACGACCTTGTCGATGTAGCCGGAGTTGAGCAGCTTCAGCGCGCCCATGTAGCGGAGCCGGAAGCGAAGCCGGTCGCCGACACGTGTCGGCGTGGTGCGCGATCCGACGTCCACGACCGTCATGTCGCTCGAGACGTCGACGATCTCGACGCCCTCCTCGGACGCAGCGATGAACTCGGGATCGAGGTCGAGCCAACCGACGTCCAGAATGGCGCGGCGCGCCGTACCCGTCGGTCCCGCCTTCGCCTCCTCACGGCGATCGCCGAACGGATCCTCGCCGAACGGACCCGAAGGCTCGCTGGGCTTCTCGGCGACCTCGATCACCTCGGCCTCGAGCTCGAACACGTCGTCGCGCATGCCGTCGAACGTGCCGCCGTCGCGCAGATCGCGACCGAAGAACAGGGTCTCGCCGATGCGGAAGTGGTTCACCGCCGGCGGGACGCGGCCGTCGAACAGCATCGGAAGCGCGACGCTGCTTCCGCCCGAGACCCAGGCGAGGGTGACGCCGTAGCGCAGCTCGACGAGCTCGCGGAACAGCCCCAGCTGCCAGAGCTTGTCCTCGCTGGGCATGGTGCCGTTCAGGCAGTTGAAGTTCGTCCCCAGCCCCTCGAGCTTGAGGTGCTCGAAGCGCAGCGCGCGGCCGACGAACTCGAGCAGCCGCTCGCGCACGACGCCTTCGCGCAGGTCGCCCATCTCGACCATCACGACGACGCCGTGGCGCACGCCCTGCCGGGCGGCCGCGTCGTCGAGCGCCTGAAGCGTGGCGAGCTCGGTGTTGAAGCTCGCGTCGGCCCACCGCACGACCTCGTCGGCGTTGCCCGGCGCCGGCGGCTTGATGTAGACGGTTCGCACGTCGGGGTCGAGGCTCCGGACGGCTTTCAGGTTGCCCGTCCGGGCGTCCATCACCTCTCGGGGGCCGAGGGCGAGCACCTCCTGCAGCAGGCGCTCGTTGCCGCACAGCAGCTTGACGACGAGACCGTACTGGATCCCGTGTCCCGCGAGGCGCCGTTCGAGCTCGGCGTAGTTGTGACGGAGTGCGTCGCGGTTCGTTCGCAGCGTCGCCATCTCAGCGCTCCAGACGCATCTCGAGGTACTTGTTCGTGAACCCCAGACGGTCGTACAGCTTGGCGGCGGGGTTGTCCGGCTCGACGTGCAGCGCGACGGAGCCGTCGACGCCTTCGATCGCGCGCTCCATCACGGCGCGGCCGATGCCGCGACCCCGATGGGCCTCGTGCGTCGCGACGTAGACCAGAAGGTTCTCCGGCGTATAGCCGCTCATGTGGGTGGCGTTCGTGACGACGGCGCCGACGATCTCGCCGTCGCTCTCGGCCACGGTGACGGTGCCGCCGTCGCGGGGCCCGTCGCCCGCGGCGCGGTGAAGGCAGGCCCGGATCTGGTCGATCGGGTCGCCGTAAGGTCCCAGATGCTCGTGCAGGAAGCGCGCGACGTCGTCGAGACGCTCGTCTCGGAATCGCGCACGCTCGTCGTCGCTGACGAAGCGGTAGCTCGTCAGAGCGAGGGGGGTGGTGGTGGTCATGGAGTCCCTTCGTAGGGGCGGATCGTGCGGGTCGCCACGCGGTCGTGGCGCAGTTGCATATGCAAGTCTGCCATGCAATCGCCGTCGGCGATGCAATCCCGGTCACATGGACGCCGTCCGAGACGTGCGAACCGGTCGCCGGCGCCGTTTGACGCCACCTGCTCGCGATGGTATGCATGATTCCGCTGCTCGTGCACCCCGCGTCCCGATCCGCTCTCCCTCTCGCCGGACCGGGTCATGCACGGGTCCGGGGCGTGAGGAACGAGCCTCGCGCGCCGACGTACGGGCCGATCCGGCCCTTCCGTCATATCGCTCTGGAACGAAGGAGACCGCATGAACATGAACATCCGTACCGTGCTGGCCGCACTGGCCACCGCCCTGTTCCTCGCCGTCGGCACCGTCGCGGCCCAGTCCCCCATCGACGACGGCGTCCTCACGGTCGCCATGTCGGGCGGCTACCCGCCGTTCTCGATGCCCGCCGAAGACGGTTCGATGGAAGGCTTCGACGCCGACGTCGCGACCGCCCTCGCCGAGGAGCTCGGCGTCGAGGTCGAGATCGTCCAGGCCCAGTTCAGCGGCATCATCGCCGGCGTCCAGACCGGTCGTTTCGACGCGTCGGTCGCCTCGCACGCCCGCACGGCCGAGCGTGAGCAGGCCGTGACCTTCCTGGACACGCCGTACTACTACGGCGGCGGCCAGTTCTTCGCCCCCGCCGACAGCGAGTACGACGACTATCAGGCGCTGCTCGCCGACGGTGGCACCGTGGCGGTCGACCGCGGCGGCACGAACCAGCAGTGGCTCGAGGACAACGGCTACATGGACAACACCGCGACCTACGCGGACGTTCCGACCTCGCTGCAGGCGATCCGCGCCGGCCAGGCCGACGCGATCTTCACGAACCCGATCGTCGGGAACCAGGCGTTCGCGACCTCGGGCATGGAGATGAAGCCGATCAGCGGCCTGGTGTTCGAGGAGAACGCCTGGATCACGATCGCCGACGGTCAGCCCGAGTTCAAGGCCACCCTCGAGGAGGCGCTGAACACGCTTCGCGAAGACGGCACGCTCCAGGAGATCAGCGAGCGCTGGATCGGTGGCGACATCGTCACCCCTCCCAGCGAGTAACCCTCTCCCGGTATCACGAACCTCGCGCGGCCGGCCTCGAAGGCCGGCCGCGCCTCCGTAGGAGACCCCGATGATCGGATATTTTCAGGACCTGTTCACGAACGTGTTCACCCCGACCGTCCTGGGGCGCCTCTGGGAGGGCACGCAGATCACCGCGGCGGTCACGCTCCTGGCCGGCGTGTTCGGCCTGCTCCTGGGGCTGCTGTCCGCGCTCGGACGGATGTCGGGCATCGTGCCGCTTCGCATCTTGGCGGTCGCCTACGTCGAGTTCTTCCGCGGCACCCCGCTGCTGGTCCAGCTGTTCATCCTCTGGTTCGGCCTGCCCACGCTGCCGTTCTTCCAGTGGGACAGCGCGTTCCAGGCGGGGACGACCGGGATGAGCCTCTACGCCGGGGCGTACTTCTCCGAGATCATCCGGGGCGCGTTCGCTTCGGTCCCCAAGGGACAGCAGGAGGCCGCCCAGGTGCTGGGCCTGAGCAGCTTCCAGAACTTCCGGTTCGTTCAGCTTCCCCAGGCGATCCGCAACGCCGTCCCGGCGCTGGGGAACCAGTTCATCTCGCTCATCAAGGACTCCACCCTGGTCACGGTCATCAGCGTGCAGGACCTGCTGTTCCAGGCCGACAACGTCGTGGCCCGCACCTTCCGTCCGTTCCCGGTCTACATCGGAATCGCGATGGTCTACCTGGTGCTCAGCAACCTCGCATCGCTGGGCGTCAACCGGCTCGAGGCGTACTACAACCGTCCGTACCGGGCTGCACGCTGAGCAACGCGCCCACGCTCCCCGCAGCGCCGCACCGGGCGCGAGCCGGAAGCTCCGGCTCGCGCCCGCTCACTTGCGGATCCGGGCTGCGGGGAACGCCGTGAGACGCATGGGGGTGGTGCCCTCGAACGCCACGAACGCTTCGGGGTTCACCTCCTTGACCAGCGCCAGCGCTTCGGCCACGCGGCGCCGCGGCAACACGGAGAAGCTGATGCGGACGCTGCCGTCGCGGCCCTCCGCGTTCATCTCGGTGACGATGTAGCCGGCTTCCCTGAGCGCGCTGGCGCCCGAGGGGCTGGCGACCGGCGCGATGATCCGCATCACCACGTCGCCCACCGCGATCCAGCGCTCGATGTAGACGCCCAGCATCGTGCCTGCCGCGTACCCGCCTGCGTAGGCGAGGAACTTCGGGGGGCTGTCCAGGTTCGCCAGCACCTGCGCCGCGGCCGCCAGCCAGACGAGGCTCTCGACGAAGCTGAGCGCGCCCGCCACGCCCGAGCGCCCCCGCACCAGGAATCCGATCCGGAGCGTACCGATCGATACGTCCGCGATCCGCAGCAGGAAGATCGACAGGCTCGAGAGGATCAGCTCCACGGCCCCTCAGCCTTCGTGCGCCGCGACCGCGGCGGCGCCGATCACGCCCGCGTCGGTCCCCAGCCGTGCGAGCAGCAGCGGCGGCGTGGGCCAGCCGGGCAGGTAGTCGCGCGCGGCGGCCACGATCCGGTCCAGGTAGAACGCCCCCACCTGACTCATCCCCCCGCCGATCACGAACCCCTCGGGGTCGAAGATCTTGACCAGGTTCGCCAGTCCGATGCCGGTGAAGCGGGCGGCGTTGTCGACGATCCGCAGAGCCTTCTCGTCACCGTCCTGCGCCATCGCGAACACCTCCTCGGTCGAGACCCTGCGACCGAACACGTACGTGCCGTCGCGCGCGATCGAGCGGCCCGCCGCGATCGCCTCGAGCGTGCCGTCCGTGCCGTCGCCTCCGACGGGGCCGCCGGGGAGGATCGTCATGTGGCCGATCTCTCCGGCGACCCCGTTCGCGCCCCGGATCACCCGGTCGCCGACGAACAGTCCGCCGCCGATCCCGGTCGAGATGGTCACGTACACGCTCGACTCCAGATCGCGGGCCGCACCGTAGAGGTGCTCGGCGTAGCCAGCCGCATTCGCGTCGTTCTCGAGGATCACGGGGCGTTCGAGTCGGTCCGCCAGGCCCTCCACGATCGGCGCGTTCTCCATACCCGGGATGTTCGGCGCGAACAGGATCGTGCCGGACGCCAGGTCCAGCGGTCCCGGCGACCCGACGCCGACCGCGTGAATCGGGCCCTCGGCCTCCAGCAGCCGCCCCGCCGCCTCCGCCATCGCCGCAAGCACGTCGGCGAAGCCGGTTTGCGGCGTCGCGACGCGTTCCCGCGCGAGGATGGTGCCGTCCTCGACGACGGCGGTAGCGATCTTGGTTCCGCCCAGATCGATTCCGAGCGTCCTCATCGCGCGCTCCGCCGGTCGGCCGCGACGGCGAGCTCGGCGATACGGGCCTCCTCGTCGGTCGGGATCACCCAGGTCTCGACCGGCGCGTCCGCAGCACCGATCCGCGGGCCGTGCCGCGCGTTCGCCTCGGCGTCGAGCGTCACGCCCAGGAACGCCAGCCCGTCGGTCGCGGCCGCACGCACGCGGGCGTCGTTCTCGCCGACGCCGCCCGTGAACACGAGCGCGTCCAGGCCGCCCATCGCCGCTGCCATCGACGCGATCGCCTTGCCGATGCGGTAGGCGTACACTTCGAGCGCGGCCTGCGCGTCCTGGTCGCCCGCGTCCGCCGCAGACCAGACGTCGCGCAGATCGTTCGAGACGCCCGACAGCCCCAGGACGCCGGACTTCCGGTTCAGCAGGTCGTCGAGCTCGGCGGCGGTCGCGCCGCGCCGCAGCAGGTGGAGCAGCACGCCGGGATCCACGTCGCCGCTCCGCGTGCCCATCACCAGGCCCTCGAGCGGCGTGAAGCCCATCGTCGTGTCCACGCTCCGGCCGTCCCGGACCGCGGCCGCGCTGGCGCCGTTGCCCAGATGGAGCGTGACGATGCGCAGATCCTCGCGTGGGCGGCCCAGCCGATCGGCCAGCCTGGCCGAGACGACGTCGTGGCTGGTGCCGTGAAACCCGTAGCGGCGGATCCCGTCGTCGCGGTAGAGCTCCATGGGCAGGGCGTACAGGTAGGCGCGGCGCGGAAGCGCGGCGTGGAAGGCGGTGTCGAACACCGCGACGTGCCGGGCGCGCGGAAGGACCGCCCGTGCAGCGCGGATTCCCGCGAGGTTGGCCGGGTTATGGAGCGGCGCGAGCGGCGAGAGCCGATCGAGGTCGGCCAGCGCCTCGTCGTCGAGCACCAGCGGCTCGACGTAGCGCTCGCCGCCGTGAACGACGCGGTGGCCGACCAGTCCGATGCGGGAGGGATCGAGCTCGGCGCCGGCCGCATCGACCGCCGCCTCGAACGCCTCGCGAGCGTCCGCGAGGGGCCGGCGGTCGACCTCGCGCCCGCCGACGGAGATCGTCGCGTCGTCCTCTTCCCCGATGCGCTCGACGTGCAGCGACGGGCCGTCCGGCAGGGCTCTGAGCTTCAGACTGGAGCTTCCCGCGTTCACGACGAGCACGGGGCCGTCGTGCCCGCCGGGACCGGAAGCGTGAGGGGTGGAGACGTCGGACACGGGGGCCGTCCTCTCGGTGCAGGGGGTGCGAGCGTCGCGGCCGAGCGCTCGGGCGCCCGGTCGCAGCGGTCGGCGGGAGTCGAGTCTACCAAGCGCCCCGGAACGGCGGCGCCCCGGTGACCTGAGTCCGCTTTGCTCAGGTTTTATGTACGACGGCTCACGCTCCCGGGGTCGCCGATCGCGTATCGTCGCCGTGTCGGAGGTGAACCTCGTGTTCAAGCTATTCACGCTCGAGGGCGCCACGCGGATGCTCCCGATCGTGGACGCCCGACTCGCCGATCTTCAACGAGCGCTGAGCGACCTCGAGGAGGTCCAAGCGCAGATCGAAACCGTCCGCCCCGGAACCGCCGAGGCGCTTTCCGTACGCCAAGAGCTCGCGTTCGTCCTGAACGCCGCGCACGACGCGCGACGGGACGTCGAGCGGCTGGGCGTCCAGGTCCCCGACCTGTCGACCGGGGTCGTCGAGTTTCCCAGCCGCGTCGGCGGCGAGGTCGTGCACCTCGTGTGGCAGCGGGGCCAGGATGCGATCACCGCCTACCACCGCCTCACGGGCGACGAGGCGACCCGCCCGCTGGCCGGCGAGGCCACAGATCCGCAGGTCCACGGGGGCGGCTCGGCCGGGGCGTAGACGCCGGCTGCAGCCAGCCTGCGGACGACCGGTCCACGCCCCGCTCAGCCCGTTCGCGGGGCGATCTCGTCGGCACCGAACACGACGACGGGACGGAAGCGGACCGCGTCCGCCGCGACGAACAACACGCGGACGTGGTCGATCTCGGACACCACCTGCTGTCGCCCCCCGTGGACGTGCCCGAACACCAGCGCGTCCGGCTCGAACCGCTCGATCCGCTCCGTGAACCCCGACGACTCCAGGCGAGGGTTCGTGGGCGGGTAGTGCAGCATCACGACGGCCAGATCGCCCGGCTCGCGGAGATCGTTGGCGCGTGCCAGCGACAGGTCCAGGCGGTCGAGCTCACGCCGGTAGATCTTCTCGTCGTGCTCGCCGAACTCGTGGCTTCCCGGGCAGACCCAGCCGCGCGTCCCCGCGATCACGACGCCGCCGATCCTGAGCGCGTCGTTCTGGATCGCGTGCATCCGCGGGGGCAACACCGCGCGCAGCTTGCCGATCGACGGCCACCAGTAGTCGTGGTTGCCACGCAGGATGACCTTCGTTCCCGGCAGCGCGGCGATGTCGTGCAGGTCGCTCAGCGCATCGTCCAAGCGCATCGCCCACGACAGATCGCCGGGGATCAGCACAAGGTCGTCGTCGCGCACGACCTCGCGCCAGCCGGCGAAGAACGCTTCCGGATGCCCCTCCCAGCCAGGACCGAACACGTCCATCGGCTTCGGGTCGCGGCGGGAGAGATGAGGATCGGCGATCGCCAGGACGCGCATGCGGGCTGCAGTCTACCGCGTCGCCCACGACAGTCCCGACCGGCGAACGCCGCTCGCGTCCAGCGCCTCCAGCGCCTCGGCCGCGCTCCGTCCGTCCCGCGGATTCCGCCACTCCGGCGTCACGTCCAGCAGAGGCACCAGCACGAACGGTCGCTCCATCACCGACGGATGCGGCAACGTCAGCTTGGCATCGTCGCGTACCCGCTCGCCGAAGGCGATCAGGTCCAGGTCCAGCACCCTCGCCGCCCAGCGGACCCTCCTCGTGCGACCCAGCTCGGACTCGATCCGGTGCAACGCGGCCAGCAGCGTCCCCGGCTCCCCGTACGCCTCCGCCGGGATCAGCGCGACCACGGCGTTCAGGTAATCGGGCTGGCCGCCTGGCCCCCCGACCGGCGCGGTTCGGTAGATCGCCGAGCGACGTCGGACCTCGCCCAGCGACGAAAGCGCCGCGACCGCGCGGCGCAACGCCGCGGCCGGGTCGCCCAGGTTCGCCCCCAGCGCGATCAACGCCTCCTCGCGCTCAGCGACGGCGCACCACCTCCGCCACCACGTCGCGGACCACGCCGGGAAGCGGGGCGTGCGGCTTGTGCACCCGCACCGTGACCTCACGGACCCGGGCGTCCGCCCCTAGGACCCTGGCCGCGATCGCGCTCGCGAGCGCCTCGATCAGCCGGTAGCGGGTTCCCGTCACCTCGCGCGCCACCAGGTCGTAGATGCGCGCGTAGTCGACGGTGCCGGCCAGCTCGTCCGCAGCCGGAAGGTCCACCCGCATCTCGACGTCCACCACGAAGCGCGCGCCGAAGCGGGCTTCCTCGTCGAACACGCCGTGGTAGCCGTGGAACGCCAGTCCCTCCAGCACGATCCGGTCGCGCCCGAGCGGACCGGTCGCGACGTCCCCCAGCGCCTCCTGGACGGCGAGCGCCTGACGGTGGCCGGCCACGTCGTGCACCCGCAGCAGCGCCGCGCCGGCACGCGCGGCCGCGAGATGGACGACGTGGCTGCCCGGATCGCGGCGCAGCGGGTCGGACGCCCCGCCCCAGCGGCCGATCGAGCCTTTCCTCGACGCGCCGATCACGACCGGACGCCCGCCGGCGGCGAACCGTGGCACCGCACGCAGCAGCGCCACGTTGTCCTCGTCGCGCTTGCCGAAGCCCCAGCCCGGATCGATCGCGACCGACGGCACGCCGTCCGCCTCGGCCGCCTCCGCGCGCTCGTTCAGGAACGCCTCGACCTCGGCCACGACGTCCTCGTAACGGGGATCGTCCTGCATCGTCGCGGGCGTGCCCCGCATGTGCATCACGACCCCGGGAACGCCCGCCTCGGCGCACACCGCACGCATCTCGGGATGACGGAGCCCACCCACGTCGTTCACGAGGTGGGCGCCGGCGGCCAGCGCCGCGCGCGCCACCTCGGGGCGCCGCGTATCGACGCTCACGACGAGGTCGTCGGCGCCCGCGAGCCTCTCGATCACCGGAAGGACGCGGCGCAGCTCCTCGTCGAGCGGGACGGGCTCGGCGCCGGGTCGTGTCGACTCGCCGCCGACGTCGACGATGCGGGCGCCGTCCGCAGCCTGCCGCACGGCGTCGGCGGCCGCCTCGTCGGGTCCGGCGTACCGACCCCCGTCGCTGAAGCTGTCCGGCGTGACGTTCACGATCCCCATCAGGAGCGCGCCGCGCCACGCGAGGACGTACGTGTCGCCCTCCCGCCGGGATCCGGGCAGGGGCCTACGCGACGCGAGTCGGTGAACGGGACCGTCGTGCACGCTCAGGACGATAGCATCGCGTGCTCGCGGCCGGTCAGCGCGGCGCCGCGGCGCCCAGAGGACCGGGGCCCGCCCAGTCGTCCGGCCTGGGGGCCAGACCCAGACGCCAGGCGACCGCCTGGGCGACGCGCGTTCCGGCACGGCCGTCGCCGTACGGGTTCGGTCGGTTCCGCATCCCAGCGAGCAGCGCGTCGTCTCCGAGCATCCTGCCGAGCTCGGCGCGCACCCGCTCCGGCTCGTTGCCCAGCAGCCGGAGCACCCCGGCCTCGACGCCCTCGGGACGCTCCGTGACGTTGCGGAGAACCGCCACGGGGACGCCCAGCGCGGCGCCCTCCTCCTGCAGCCCCCCGGAGTCGGTCACGATCAGCCGGCTGGACGCGAGCAGCGCCGCCATCTCCACGTACGGCAACGGCTCGCACAGCCGTACGTTGGCCAGACCCGCCATGGCGGGGCGGACCGCGTCGGCGACGAGGGGGTTCAGGTGGAGCGGCCACACGAATCGGACGTCGGGATGGGCGGCCGCAAGGTCGGCCAGCGCCGCCGCCAGGTCCGCCAGCACCGGAAGGTTCTCGCGCCGGTGAAGCGTGATCGTGACGGTGGGACCGCCGCCGGCCGCCGGCGCGGCACCGGCTCGGGCGACCACGGCGCGGACGGCATCGACCGCGGTGTTGCCGGTCACCACGATGTCGTCCGGATCCGTTCCTTCGCGCAGCAGGTTGCGGCGGGCCCGCTCGGTCGGCGCCAGATCCAGGCTGGCGAGCACGTCGGTCAAGCGGCGGTTGGCCTCCTCGGGGAACGGCTCGGCCAGATCGTGGCTTCGCAGGCCGGCCTCGACGTGGCCGACCGGAATCCCCTCGTAGAACGCCGCCAGCGCGACGGCGAACGTCGTCGAGGTGTCCCCGTGGACCAGGCAGAACGCGGGCGCCGCGGCGCGCAGCGCGGCCGCCGCGGCCGGCACGATCCGCGCCATCAGATCGGGAAGCGTCTGCCGCTCCGTCATGACGGCCAGGTCCGCGTCGGCTCGCATCTCGAAGAGGCGCATCATGTCGTCGAGCTGCTCGCGGTGCTGCCCCGTCGTGAGGATCCACGGCCGCAACGCGGGGTGGGCGGCGAGCGCTTCGACCACGGGGGCCATCTTCGATGCCTCGGGTCGCGTGCCGAACGCGACGGCGACGCGTCGCGGCGAGGTCACCGCCGGCGTGACGGGTCGCCCCCCTGCGCCCCACGTTCGAACGCCCGCACCTCGGCCCAACGCAGGGCGCTGGCGCCACCGATCGCGACGACGGCGGACGCGACCGTCAGACCCATCAGGACCGGCGGCGTCTCCGCGAGCAGCATGCCGGCGACGCCCAGCAGCAACGTCGCGATCCAGAGCGTCAGCACGGTGCCACGGTCGCTGCGGCCGCGCGCCCGCAACAGGTCGTGCAGGTGGTCGTTCGAGGCGTGGGTGGGGCTGACGCCCTTGCGCATCCGCCGGATGGCGACCTGCGTGAGGTTCAGCACCGGCAGGCCGAGGATCAGCAGGGGTACCGCGACGGTCATCGTGGCCGTCACCTTGAGGGCGCCCAGCACGCTGGTCGCGGCCAAGGTGTAGCCCAGCAGGTACGCGCCGGCGTCTCCCATGAAGATCGTCGCTGGACCGGCATTGTGACGCAGGAAGCCGATCGCCGCGCCCGCCAGGGCGGCGAGGAGCAGCACGGACGGTCCGCGCCCGTCCGCTTGGAGCGCGACGGCCAGAAGGCTGAGGCTGCCGATCGCCGCGACGCCCGACGACAGACCGTCGACGCCGTCGATGAAGTTGAACGCGTTCGTGAATCCCACGACCCAGAGCAGCGTGAGCACCGCGGCGAGCGTCTCGCCGAAGAACAGGAAACTTCCCTCCCCCGCCCACCGGGCCAGCGGCCCGGCAGCGAAGTAGTTCGTCACGAAGTCGATCCGCACGCCGTTCGCGACGAGGATCCCCGCCGCGACCGTCTGCACCGCCAGCCGCATCGGTACCGGCAGCTCCCACAGGTCGTCGAGCAGGCCCAGCAGCGTCATCAGCACGCCGCCCAGCACGATCGCGAGCAGGGCGGCGCGATCGCCGCCCAGCGCCTGCGGCGCCACCAGGGCACCGACGATCACCGCGATCAGGAAGCCGCCGAGGATCGCCATGCCCCCCACGCTGGGGACGGAGCCGTCGTGTCGACGGCGCCCGAGGCCGTGACCCGAGCCGCCCTCCTGGACCGCACCGATGCGGAGCGCGAAGGCGCGGATCCCGGGCACCAGCGCCGCCACGACGCCGACCGCCGTCAGGAACGCGACGCCGGCGAGGGGCAGCAAGGGAAGGACGGAGCTACGCACCCGCCCATCCTATCGCTGCTCCGCCCGGAGCGATGCGAAGCGCTTCGCGTCGTGCGTCGTCGATCGCGGTCACGTCAGCGGGTGCCGTAGATGCGATCGCCGGCGTCGCCGAGGCCGGGCACGATGTAGCCGTGCTCGTCGAGTCGCTCGTCGAGCGCGGCCAGCACGATCTCGACGTCGGGATGCGCTGCCGCGACGACGTCCAACCCTTCCGGCGCGGCCAGGATGCAGAGCAGGCGGATGCGCCCCGCCCCCTCCTCCTTGAGCCGCTCGATCGCGGCGACGGCGCTTCCACCGGTCGCCAGCATCGGATCGAGCAGGAAGACGTCGCGCTCGCGGATGTCGCCGGGCAGCTTGGCGTAGTAGCTGACCGGCTCCAACGAGACCGGATCGCGGTAGAGCCCGATATGCCCCACGCGAGCGCTAGGGACGAGATCGAGGATGCCGTCGACCATGATCAGCCCGGCACGCAGGATCGCCACCAGCGCCAGCTTCTTTCCCGCGAGCCGCTGGACCCGCGCCGTCGCGACCGGCGTCTCGACGGTGGCCTCCTCCAGCGGGAGGTCGCGCATCGCCTCGAACGCCATGAGCATCGCGATCTCGGTCGACAGCGCACGAAAATCCCGGACCGGGGTCGTCCGGTCGCGGAGGATCGAGAGCTTGTGTTGGATCAGCGGGTGGTCGATGATCACCGTGGACACCGGGAACCTCCGATCGCGAGCGGTCCGTGCCGCGACGCGCGGCAGCGGGAGCGTCCCGCGGCATGCGAACGGCCGCCCTGCACGGCGGCCGTTCGAAACGTTGGCGGAGAGGGTGGGATTCGAACCCACGGTACCGCGAAAGCGATACAGCGGTTTTCGAGACCGCCCCGTTCAACCACTCCGGCACCTCTCCGTATCGGTCGCGACGGGCGCACCCGCACGCGGCTTGGGATGCTACCACGAGTCCGGGAGCCTGCCAAGGCCGGGGCGGACCGGCGCGCCCCCGCCCCCGCTCCGCCTCGCGGCCGGGCGCGAGCGTCGAACGGGGCGCGCGCCCGGTACGACATCAGCGCGCTTGACGCGGCCCCGCCCGTTCGCGTAGACTCCCCTCCGCGCTGGCCCGTCGTCTAATGGCAGGACAACTGGTTCTGGTCCAGTCGGTCGGGGTTCGAATCCCTGCGGGCCAGCCATTCTTACGAACCGTTCGCCGTCCGCCCCTCGAGGTGGGCGGCGTGTTCGTGCGTACCGCTCCAGCGTCGCTCGGCCGCCCGATCGCCGCTTGACCGCCTGCGCCGCCACGGATACGATCTCGGGGTCCCGTGGCGGGGCGCGTTGGCCCGTCGTCTAATGGCAGGACAACTGGTTTTGGTCCAGTCGGTCGGGGTTCGAATCCCTGCGGGCCAGCCACCGTCTCCTCCGCCGCGGGCCCCTTTCATTCCACAGCTCGGGTCGCGATCGCCTTCAGGCCTCGTCACGACGATCGTCGTCGCGTTCCCCCGTGACGTCTCCTCGCGTGCCGTCCTCCACCGTGCCGGGCCCGCTGCCCGCGTACAGGTCGAACCGCGTCGTCGTGCCGCGGACCGATCCGCTCCGCCCGGGCGCGATCGGGGCCGCCTTCGCCGGGCGCTTGACGACGACGCGCGTCGTCGCCGCCCGCCGTGCAGCGACGAACAGCTCGAGATCCGCCGCGTCCGCCCACGGCGGACGCTCGCCGGTCCAGGCGCGAAGCCACGCCGCCCCTTTGCGCTTCGCCGCCGCTCCCGCACGCGGGTACATCGGGTCCAGGTAGACGACCTCCGGCCTGGGCACGAGCGATCCCAGGACGTCTCGTGCATCGCCGTACACGAGATCCACACCACCGGCGAGCTCCGCGAAGTCCGCGGGCGCGACCTCCGCACGGGACGCCTGCGCAGCCGGCGCCTGCCCAGCCGGCGCGCCGGCCAATCGGGCGAGGCCGTCCTCGAGGAGCGCGGCCAGCAGGGGGTCGCGCTCGATCATCGTGACGTGCATGCCGGCGTGCGCCAACGCCGCCGCGTCGACGCCGAATCCTGCGGTCGCATCCACGACCCGGAGGCCGCGCGCGCCGCGCTTTCCGCGCACCGCGCGGACGACCGGCTCGCCGCCGGGTCGCGTCCGCGCCAGGTCGACGATCCACGGCTCCGCGTGCGCTCGGGTGCCGTGGCCTGGTCGCACGCCCAGCCCACGCGGTCCGAGATGCACGTGCACCGTGGCGGGGCCCGGTCCGAGTCGGGCGTCCAGACGGGCGGCCCACGCCGCGGCAGCCTCCTCGAAGCCGGGCGCAGCGGTGACGCGGAGTCGGGGCGTCTTGTCCGGGAGGGTCGCGGCCTGCTCGGCGGGACGGGAAGCGCTCACGCCCTCACGCTACCGTCCCGCCTCCGATCGCTCGGTGCCGGGGGTGTACGGTCGCCGCGCTCGATGCTACGCTCGAAGGCACGAAGGTCCGCACGCTTTGGAATCGAACGTGGACGGGGCGTGATCGCCACGAATCCGTCGTCGCATCCGGTCGGGCGCCTTCGAACCGTCGAACGAACCTCGGGAGGTGCCCATGAGCAACGCCGATCTCGCCCGCCGCCGTCAGGCAGCGGTCACCCCAGCCGCCGCGTCGGTCCACCCCTTCTACCCGGCCCGCGCCAAGGGCAGTTACGTCTGGGACGCGGACGGGACGCGCTACCTCGACTTCTCGGTGGGCATCGCCGTGATGAACGTCGGTCACTCGCACCCGCGCGTCCTCGAGGCGGTCCAGCGCCAGGCGAGCGAGTTCCAGCACCTGTGCTTCGCCGTCGGGATGCACGAGAGCTACCTGGACCTGGCCGAGCGCCTCAACGCCATCGCCCCCGGCGACAGCGCGAAGAAGACGTTCCTGGCGAACACGGGCGCCGAGGCGGTCGAGAACGCCGTCAAGATCGCGCGCGTCGCGACCGGCCGGCAAGGCATCGTCGCGTTCACGCACGCCTTCCACGGCCGAACCCACATGGCGCTGTCGCTCACCGGCAAGGCCAACCCGTACAAGGCCGGCTTCGCGCCGCGCGCGGCCGAGATCTACCGTGCCGACTACCCGTACTGCTACAGGTGCCCGTTCGGCGGACCCCGCGCCGACGGCGCCTGCTGCCAACACGACGTCGGACGGCTGCGCGATCAGATCAAGACGACCGTCGGCGAGTCCGAGGTCGCCGCGTTCGTGATCGAGCCGATCGCCGGCGAAGGCGGCTTCATCCCGGCGCCCGCTTCGTTCCTCCGAAGCTTGCGCAGCTATGCGACCGAGATCGGGGCGCTCTGGATCGACGACGAGGTCCAGGCCGGCATGGGCCGTACCGGCGCGTGGTGGGCGGTGGATCATCACGGCTTGGAGCCCGACCTGGTCACGAGCGCCAAGGCGCTCTCGTCCGGCTTCCCCCTCTCCGCGGTGATCGGCAAGGCCGAGATCATGGACCGGATGAAGCCGGGCATGCTGGGGACCACGTTCGGCGGCAACCCCGTTTCGATCGCGGCCGCGCTCGCGACGCTCGAGGTGATCGAGGAGGAGGGGCTCCTGGCCCGCGCCGGCGTGATCGGCGATCGCATCGCCGGACGCCTCCGGGCGTTGCAGGACGAGTTCGCCCAGATCGGCGACGTCCGCGGCAAGGGCGCCATGATCGGCATCGAGTTCGTGAAGGACGAGGCGCGCACGCCCGACACCGCGGTCGTCACGGCGATCGTCGATCACGCGCGCGAGGCCGGACTGATCCTGCTGCCCACCGGCAGCTACGGCAACGTCATCCGGCTCCTGCCGCCGCTGAACCTCTCCGACGACGAGCTCGACGAAGGCGTCGAGAAGCTCGAGGCCGCGATCCGCTACGCGCTGACCACGGCCGCTGCAGCGGTCTAGCGTCCGAACCGGTCGCGCGGCACGAGCCGCCGCCGCGAGACGTGACGAGGGCCGGGGGGGCGTCCCCCCGGCCCTCGTGACGTTCCCATCCTGCTCCGCGTCGCGGCTCCGGGACGGTGGGATGGTTCCGCTGCGTTCAGCCGCCCTCGCCCTGCTCGATCGGCATGCCCACCATGTTGCCCCACTCCGTCCAGCTTCCGTCGTAGTTCCGAACGTTCGGGAAGCCGAGCAGGTACTTCAGCACGAACCAGCTGTGGCTGCTGCGCTCGGCGATGCGGCAGTACGCGATCACCGGCTTGTCGGCGGTCACGCCGTTCGAGGCGTACAGCTCGGCGAGCTCCGAGGCGGGCAGGAAGGTGCCGTCCGACGCGACCGCCTTCGCCCACGGGATGTTCGCCGCGCCCGGAACGTGGCCGCCACGCAGCGCGCCCTCCTGCGGGTACTCGGGCATGTGCAGCTTCTCGCCGCTGAACTCGGCGGGACTGCGCACGTCGACCAGGGCGCCGCGTCCGTCCTTGACCGCCAGCAGATGCTGCAGCACGTCGGAAGCGAACGCGCGGATGGAGGCGTCGCGGTAGGGCACCTCGTAGCGGCCCGGCGCGGGCGCGGGACGCTCGCTGCTCATCGGTCGCTCCTCGGCCACCCACTTCTGCCGGCCGCCGTCCATCAGGCGGACGTCGGTATGGCCGTTGTACTTGAAGAACCAGAACGCGTAGGCGGCCCACCAGTTCGACTTGTCGCCGTACAGCACGACGGTGTCGTCGTTCGAGACGCCCTTCCGCCTCATCAGCTCGGCGAAGCCGGCCTCGTCCACGAAATCGCGGACGTCCGGACGCTGGAGCTCCGTGTGCCAATCGAGCTTCACCGCGCCCGGCACGTGACCCTGCTCGTAGAGCAGCACGTCCTCGTCGACCTCGACGACGCGGACGCCGTCGTCGGCGTGGTGGGCCTCGACCCAATCGGTGTCGACCAGGACCTCGGGATGCGCGTATTCGCGTGCCATTCGCGACCTCCTTCTCGGGACGCCCGTGCGACCGACGCGGCCGGACTCGCACGGGCGACGCGGCCGGGGCGACGAACGACGCGCCCAGCGTGCACAAGGTGTACCCCGCCGCTCAACTTGCCGTCGGTCGGCCGGCCGACGCACGTACGGGCGCACGCTCGGGCGCACGGCCGGACGCACGGCCGGACGGAGCGACGCCCGACACCCGACCGACCGCGCGGCGACGCTCGACGCCTGCTACCATGCGGCGATGATCCGCATCGCCCCGTCCCTGCTCGCTGCCGACGCCGCGCGCCTCGCCGATCAGATCCACGAGGCCGAAGCCGCCGGCGCGGACTGGTTCCATCTCGACGTGATGGACGGAGCGTTCGTTCCGAACCTGACGTTCGGGCCGTCGGTCGTGGCGGCCTGCCGTCGCGTGACCGAGGCGACCCTGGACGTGCATCTGATGGTGCGCCACAGCGCCGACTGGATCGACCCGTTCGCGGACGCCGGCGCGGACCTGATCACGGTGCATCCCGAGGTCGATCCGCACCTGCACCGCACCCTGGAGCGGATCCGGTCACGCGGCGTCCGGACGGGCTTGGCCCTGAACCCGCTCACGCCGCTCGCGATCGTTCGCGACGCGCTTCCGCTCCTGGACCTGATCCTGATCATGAGCGTCGACCCCGGGTTCGGCGGCCAGTCGTGGATCGAGGGCAGCGACGCCCGGCTTCGGACGGTCCGCGGCTGGCGCGACGCGACGAAGCCTCAGACGCTGGTGCAGGTGGACGGCGGCGTGAACCGGACGACGGCAGGGTTGGCGGCCGCCTCGGGCGCGGACGTGCTCGTGGCGGGCAGCGCCCTGTTCGGAGGCGACGGCGACGTCGCCGAACGGTTCGAGGCGCTCCGCACCGCCGCGATCCAGGGGCGGCGCGGGGACGACTGAGCGGACGAAGCGTCCCGCCGCTCAGGCGGCGGCGTCGATTTCCACGAACCTGCCGAGCCGACGGAACCGCGTCCGACGCCCCCGCAACAGCTCGTCGGGCGTCGCGTCGCGAAGCGAATCGAGCTCGGCCCGCAGCGCGTCTCCGACGGCGTCCATCGCGCGCACCGGATCGCGGTGCGCGCCGCCGATCGGCTCGTCGATCACGCGATCGACGATCTCGAGCTCGCGCAGGTCCCTGGCGGTCAGCTTCAGGGCTTCGGCCGCCCGGGGCGCTTCCGCGGCGTCGCGCCACAGGATCGCGGCGCACGACTCGGGGCTGATCACCGAGTAGGTCGCGTTCTCGAGGATCAGGACCCGATTGGCGACCCCGATCGCGAGCGCGCCGCCCGAACCCCCCTCGCCGATGACGACGCTGATCGCCGGCACCCGGAGCCGGCTCATGCGCTGGATCGACGCGGCGATCACCCACGCCTGCCCCTGCTCCTCCGCCGCGATGCCGGGGTACGCGCCCGGCGTGTCGATCAGGGTGACGACCGGCAAGCCGAACTTGTCCGCGAGGTCGAACATCCGCATCGCCTTGCGGTAGCCGCTCGGATGGCTCATGCCGAAGTTGCGGTGGATGTTCTCCTTCGTGTCGCGCCCCTTCTGCTGCGCGATCACCACCAAGCTTCGGCCCTCCAGCTCCGCCAGGCCGGTCACGACGGCCGGATCGTCGCCCAAGGTCCGATCGCCGTGCAGCTCACGGAACCCGTCGAACACGTGACCGACGTAGTCCAGTCCCGTCGGCCGGCCCGCCGCCCGCGCTACCTGCACGCGCTGCCAGCGGGTGAGCTTCTCGAACGTCTCGGCCTTGAGTCGCTCGAGGCGGGCCTCGAGCAGCGCGATCTCCTCGCCGAGATCCATCTCCTGTTCCTCGGCGTACGTCCGCATGTCGCGAATCTTCGCCTCGAGATCGAGGATCGGCTTCTCAAACGGTAGCGACATGGGTCTCCTCGGCATCGGGCACGACGGCGCCGCCGCGCAGCAGGCGGACCATCGTGCCCAGCGTCTCCTTGAGCCGGTCGCGGGGCACCACGTCGTCCAGCATGCCTTTCTTGAGAAGGAACTCGGCTCGCTGGAAGCCTTCGGGGAGGTCCTGCTTGATCGTCTGCTGGATCACGCGAGGGCCTGCGAAGCAGATCAACGCCTTCGGCTCGGCCAGGATCACGTCGCCCAGCGTGGCGAACGACGCCGTCACCCCGCCCGTGGTCGGATCGGTCAGCACGGACACGAACGGGAGTCGACGCTCGGCGAGCTCCTCGAGCGCGACCGTCGTCTTCGCCATCTGCATCAGGCTCAGCGCGCCCTCCTGCATGCGCGCCCCGCCCGACGCCGTGATCGCGATCAGCGACCGGTCCTCCCCCGCGGCACGCTCCGCGGCGCGCGCGATCTCCTCGCCCACCACCGATCCCATCGATCCGCCGGCGAAGAAGAAGTCCATCACGACCAACGCGACCGGCTCGCCGCCGAGCGAGGCGCCGCCCGACACGACGGCGTCGGGGCGTCCCTGCTTCTGCTGCACCCGCTCCATGCGGCCCAGGTACGGCTCGGTATCCACGAAGTCCAGCGGGTCGGTGGGCGCAAGGCCTCCCGACCACCGCTCGAACGTCCCTTCGTCGGCCAACGACTCGATCCGGGCATCGACCGGCATGCGGTAGTGGTGCCCGCACTCGGGGCAGAGGTACAGGTTGGCGACGAGGTCCTTGCGGTAGATCTGCGCCGCGCAGCTCTCGCACTTGAGCCACAGACCGGCGGGGCTGGTGTCGTCGTCGCTGCGGGTCGGGCGACTCCTGCGGAACCAACGCTCAAGCGCCACGGAATCTCCTTCCGGTCCAGGGACGCTGGCAGGGGCGGGTCCGCTCCCGCACGACGTCCGACGTCCGGCGGCATTCTAGCAGGCGCGGCGTCCCTGCCCCGGAGGCGCCCTGCGTCGCGCTCACCGGTCGGGCTCCGAGCCGGCCGCGGCCTCGGCGGGCGGGGCTCCGATGGCGCTCGGCGCAGGCTCCTCGCTCTCGAGCGAGAGGCTGCGCCCCAGGAACGTGGCGCCCTCCTCGATGTCCAGCGAGGCCGCGCGAACGTCCCCCTCGAGCCGGCCGCCGTTCCACAGCTCCACCGTGCCGACCGCACGCACGTCGGCGACGATCTCGCCCGCGATCCGGACGTCGCCCGCATGCACCGGACCGACCTCGATCCGGCCCCCCGGAGCGACCTCGAGGACGCCCTCGACGCGCACCTCGCCGCGAACGCGTCCGTCGACGCGCAAGCGGGCGCCGGCCGTCAGCGTCCCCTCGACGGTCGTCTCGGCATCGACGTAGCTGTACGGCTCGCGCGCGTCGTCGCGACGGGGCATGGCGGGCTCCTTTCGGCGCGAGCCTACCAGAGCCGCCGCGACGCCGCGCACGCGTTTCGCGGTTCGCCCCCCTTCGCCGTGGACGCGGTGGCGCTCGGGGTGCGGTGTATCGTGGTCGCATGCCGCAAGGTGGGGTCGTGCTGGTCACGGGTGTCGGACAGGGCTTCGGACGAGCGATCGCGCTCGGCTGGGGCCGGGCCGGGTACGACGTGGTCTGCGCCGATCGCGACGTGGAGCTCGCTTCGAAGACCGCCGCCGAGGTCGAGGAGAGCGGCGGACAGGCGATCCCGATCCAGATCGACGTGACCGTCACGATGGACGTGCGCCACGCCTTCACGAAGATCGACGAGCTGTTCGGTCGGCTCGAAGGGGTCGTGCACGTCGCATCGCGGTCCAGCTCGGCGAACCCCCTGGCGCTGACCGACAACGAGTTCACGGAGCTCGTCGACGACACCCTCAGGAGCAGCCAGCTGATCCTCCGCACCGCGGCCCGCTCGCTGGAGCGGAGCTGGGTCGTGATCGTCGCGCCGCCCGCCTCCGCCGACGCGCCGCAGAACGCCATGGTTCGGGGCGGCCTGGCGCGGCTCGCCGCGGCGTTCGGCGCGCGCTCCGACGCGCTGCGGGTGAACGTGGCGGTTCCCTCCCGCAGCGCGTCCGACCCGGTCCACGACGCGCGACTGGTCGACGCGGTGCTGTTCCTGGGAGGCGAGGACGCCGAAGGTCTGCGCGGCCTGGAGCTGGCGGTGGACCTTCCTCCGCCGCCCCGTGTGGTCGAGCGGCTCCTTCCCGAGATCCAGGCGGCCTTGGACGACCGCGTCCGGCAGGACGATCTCGAGGCCGACCTGTGGGCCGAGCGGGACGACGAGGCCGACGACGGCGCGGAGGACGGCGGAGACGCCGACGGAGACGCCGACGCGGCGACGAGCGACGCGCTGGACGACCTCGACGACGCGCCCGACCTGCTCGACCGTCCGCCGTTCCCGGCGCGCGACGCCTGGTGAGGCGACCCGGAGGCCCAGCGTGAAGTGTCCGTACTGCTCCTCCACGGAGACGCGCGTGGTGAACTCGCGCCCGTCCGACGAGGGGCACGCGATCCGACGACGGCGCGAGTGCGACGCCTGTCATCGGCGCTTCACCACCTACGAGCGGACGCAGCTCGAAGCCCTGATGGTCCGCAAGCGCTCGGGACGGCTCGAGGCGTTCCAGCCCGACAAGCTGCTGGGCAAGCTGCGCGTCGCGACGAACAAGCGACCCGTCACCGAGAAGCAGCTGCGCGAGTTCGCGTACGGCTTCGAGGACGAGGTCCAGACGGCCCGCATCGACACGGACGAGATCGGCCGTCGGACGCTGGCGTTCCTCAAGTCGCTCGACGACGTCGCCTACATCCGCTTCCTCAGCGTGTACCGCGACTTCGACTCGGTCGACCGCTTCATCGAGGAGATCCGTCAGCTGGGCGGCCGGGTCACGGGGGAGGTGCACGGAAGCGACGACGCGGACGATCCGGCCGAGCCCGCTCGAGGCGCCGTCCAGGACGAGCCGGGGGAGCGTTCCTCCGGCTCGTGAGGCGCCGGAGCGCCCGGCAGCGTCAGCGGCCTTGCCCCGGCACAGGCAGCGTGCTAGACTCCCCTTTGGCTTTTCGCGTGGCGATCCCCCGATCATCGACGTGACCTCGAAGCGAACGACCCGAATGCGAACCAACGTGCGCGCTGCACGCCCTGCGCACCCTGAAGGACGTGACGACCGTGAAGACCTACTTCCCCAAGGAGACCGAGAACGACTGGGTCGTGATCGACGCCGACGGCCAGACCGTCGGGCGGCTCGCGACGCGCTTGGCTCAGGTCCTCCGCGGCAAGCACAAGCCGACCTACACCCCGAACCAGTCGGGTGGCGACTTCGTCGTCGTGATCAACGCCGAGAAGGTCGTGTTCACCGGCGCGAAGCTCGATCAGAAGATCTACACCCGCTACAGCGGCTACCAGGGCGGCCTCAAGGAAGTCCCGGCCCGCGAGATGCTGGCCAAGCACCCCGAGCGCGTGCTCGAGCGCGCGGTCTGGGGCATGCTTCCGAAGAACCGGCTGGGCCGGAAGCTGATCCGTCGCCTGAAGGTCTACGCCGGCGACGCGCATCCGCATCACGCTCAGCAGCCCAAGGCCTTGGAGGTCCGATGATGGATCAGTACTACGGCACCGGCCGACGCAAGGAAGCGGTCGCGCGCGTCTTCCTCCGCCCCGGCTCCGGCCGCATCAGCGTGAACGGCAAGGACTTCCAGGAGTACTTCCGGGGCATCCTCGTCGGCGTGCAGGCGCTCGAGCCGCTCAAGGCGACCAGCACCGCCGGCCGCTACGATGCCGTCATCACCGTCAAGGGCGGCGGCCCGTCGGGCCAGGCGGACGCCATCAAGCTCGGCGTCGCCCGGGCCCTGCTCGAGGTCGACCCGGCGTACCGCGACGTGCTCAAGCAGGCAGGTCACCTCAGCCGCGACGCTCGCGTGGTCGAGCGCAAGAAGTACGGCCTCAAGAAGGCCCGGCGCGCGCCGCAGTTCAGCAAGCGCTGAGCCCCACGCCACGTCCGTGAGGGACAGGCCGGTGGCCCGCCACCGGCCTGTCCTCGTAGGGGCGAGACCGTTCAGGGAAGGACGCGACCGTGGCCGACCTTCAGGCCGTCATCCTCGGCATCGTGCAGGGGCTCACCGAGTTCCTGCCGATCTCCAGCTCCGGGCACCTGGTGCTGGCCGCCACCTGGTTCGGCTTCCAGGCCGAGGGCGAGTCGCTGGAGCTGGCGGTCGACATCGCGACCAACACCGGCACGTTCCTGGCCGTTCTGATCGCGCTGCGGGCGGACGTGTGGCTGGCCGCCAGCGGCTTCGCCCGGGGCCTGGTCTCGGCCGAAGCCCGGAAGCAGGACGGCTGGCGACTGGCTTCGCTCGTCATCATCGGATCGGTGCCCACCGCGATCATCGGTCTCGGGCTGCGGGGCGTGTTCGAGCACCTGAACGCGCCGCTCCCCGTCTCGCTGGCGCTCGCCGTCACCGGAGCGATCTTGTGGACGGCGCCCACGCGGGGCACGCGCCGCGAGAGCCGCGAGCTGGGCTGGCGCGACGCGCTGATCGCCGGGACGGCCCAAGGCCTGGCGGTCGTGCCCGGAATCAGTCGGTCGGGAAGCACGATCTCGGCGCTGCTCTGGCGCGACGTCGACGCGGCGCTGGCGGCCCGGCTGTCGTTCCTGCTGTACCTCGTCGCTTCGGCCGGCGTCGCCGTGCTGGGCTTCACCGAGGTGCGCGACGCCGAGCTGGGCTGGCGGGCGGTGGCGTGGATGACGCTCGCGTCGTTCGTGACCGGCTGGCTGGCCCTGATATGGCTGTTCCGACTGCTGAAGAAGGGCCGCTTCCGCTGGTTCGCGCCCTACCTGTGGATCGTGTCCACCCTGACGCTGCTCCGCCTGGCCGCCAGCTGATCCCCGACCGAAGGCCCGACGACCGGAGAAGCTTCGGCGTCGGGCTATCATCGAACGCCGAGAAGGAGACCGCGCCATGAACGTCGTCACCCGAATCGCGCCATCCCCCACCGGAGATCCCCACGTCGGCACGGCCTACGTGGGCCTGTTCAACTACGCCCTGGCCAAGCGCCACGGAGGGCGGTTCGTGTTCCGCCTCGAGGACACCGACCGGGAGCGCTACGACGCGGCGTCCGAGCTCCGCATCCTGGAGATGTTCGAGTGGCTCGGCATCGTGCCCGACGAGGGCCCCGGCGTCGGGGGCCCGCACGGTCCGTACCGCCAGAGCGAGCGTCTGGACCTCTATCGCGAGCACGCCGATCGGCTTCTGGCCTCGGGCGGCGCGTACCGCGCGTTCGAGAGCGAGGAGGAGCTCGCCGCGATGCGGGCCGACCAGCAGCGTCGCGGCGATCCGCTCGGCTACGACGGGCGGGGGCGCGACGTGCCCCGCGAGGAGCAGGAACGCCGCGCGGCTGCCGGCGAGCCGCACGTGATCCGCCTGCGCACGCCCGACGAAGGCGACACGGCGTTCGTCGACCTGCTTCGCGGCGAGATCGCGATTCCCAACGCGGAGATCAAGGACCCCGTCCTGGTCAAGAGCGACGGCTACCCGACCTACCACTTCGCGAACGTCGTGGACGATCGCGCGATGGAGGTCACGCACGTCATGCGGGCCGAGGAGTGGGTGACCAGCACGCCGATCCACGTGCTGCTCTACCGGGCGCTGGGCTGGGAGCTGCCCGTGTTCATCCACCTGCCGTTGCTGCGCAATCCCGACGCGAACAAGACGAAGATCAGCAAGCGCAAGCTCGACACCAGCGTGGACTCCTACCGGCGCCAGGGCATCCTGTCCGAGGCGCTCCTGAACTTCCTGGCGACGATGGGCTGGAGCATGCCGGACGGCCGCGAGATCTTCACGCTCGACGAGATGGTCGCGGCGTTCGATCCCGAGCGGATCTCGCTCGGCGGGCCGGTGTTCGATCTCCGCAAGCTGCGCCACGTGAACGCGCGCTACCTGCGCGACATCGTGCCGCTCGAGGAGATCGCGCGCAGGGCCGAGCCGGCGTTGGCGCAGGCCGGGTACGACGGCGATGACGAGGACTACCTGCTCGACGTCGTCGACGTGCTCCGTCCCCGGGCCGAGACGCTGAACGACATCGCGGAGCAGAGCGGCTACTTCTGGACCGACGACTTTCCGATCTCCGAGGAGGCCCGCAAGCGGATCGCGGCGGGCCAGCAGGCGCTCGAGGATCTCGAGCGCGAGTTCTCGATGCTGGACTTCTTCGACGAGGACGCGGTCGACGACCTGCTCGACGACTACGTGCGCTCGCGCGAGATCAAGAAGCCGCAGGTGCTGATGCCGATGCGGGCCGCGCTGACCGGCACGACGCAAGCGCCCTCGGTCACCGACCTGGTCGTGATCCTCGGACGCGAGCGCGTGCTCAAGCGGATCGGCCGGGCGCTCTCGGAGATGACCGCGGCCCTTCCCGACGATCGACCCGCGCCCGAGGAGAACGACGCCGGCACGAAGAAGGACGGTGCGAGCGTCGACGCCGGCCGGAGCGGAGCCGGCACCTGATGGGGTGGTTCGACCGTCTTCGCCAGGGGCTGGGCAAGACGCGGGACGTGCTCACCACCGACGTTCGCGATCTGGGCAAGAGCTGGGAGATGGACTGGGACGACCTCGAGTTCGCGCTCATCGGCGCGGACGTCGGCGCCCGGATCGCGGCGGACGTCGTCGCCGACGCCAAGCGCCAGCGCGAGAGCGGAGCCGCGTTCCGCGACGCCCTCGAGCAGGCGCTGCTGGACCAGCTCGAGCCCAACCGCATGCGTCAGAAGCTCCGTCGCGTCGGGTTCGAGCTCGACGTCAGCCGCAACGTCGTCGAGCCCGCCGGCCACGTCGTGATGGTCGTCGGCGTGAACGGCGTCGGCAAGACCACGACGATCGCGAAGCTCGGTCAGTACTACCAGCGCCTCGGCCGAAGCGTGATGTTCGCCGCCGGCGACACGTTCCGGGCGGCCGGCTCCGCGCAGCTCGGCGTGTGGGGCGACCGGCTGAGCGTGCCCACCCAGACGGGGCCGGACGGAGGCGACCCCGGAGCGGTCGCGTACGACGCGGCCTCGGCCCGCAAGGCGAAGGGCACCGACCTGCTGTTCGTCGACACCGCCGGGCGCCTCCACACGCAGCACAACCTGATGGAGGAGCTGAAGAAGGTCCGCCGCGTGATCGGCAAGGCCGATCCCGGCGAGCCGAAGGAGGTCTGGCTGGTGCTCGACGCCGTCACCGGCCAGAACGGGCTCCAGCAAGCCAAGCGGTTCCACGAGGCCGTCGACCTCACCGGCGTGGTCGTCACGAAGCTCGACGGCACCGGCAAGGGCGGCATCCTGCTTCCCATCGTGCGCGAGCTGCAGCTGCCGATCAAGTTCATCGGCGTGGGCGAGTCCGCCGAGGACCTTCAGCCGTACGACGCGGCCGCCTACGTGCGCGCCCTGCTGGACATGCCCGCGCGCGAGGCCGCCTGAGCGCCGTGGCCGCCGCGGGCCGCCGCTGGGAACGCGCGGCGTGAGCGCGCCTCCGCCCACGTCTCCCCGGGGCGAGTCGCCGCTGCTGATCGTCGCGGCGACCGAGATGGAGCTGCGCGACCTGCTGGCCGAGCTGCACGACCCCCGCCCGATCGGCGGGGACGCCTGGCCCTCCGCCTGGCTGGGTCGCCTCCGGAAGCGGCACGTGGCGCTCGTGGCGTGCGGCGTGGGCAAGGCGTCGGCGGCCACGGCGGTCGCCTCGCTCGCGGCCAGCGTTCGGCCGTCCGCCTGCCTGATGACCGGTATCGCCGGCGCGTACGTCGGGGCGTTCGTTCCGGTCGGCGCCGCTGTCTGCGCCGCCTCCGAGACCGATCTCGACGCCGGCGTCGCCTACCGGAGCGCCGTCGCGAGCCTCGCCGAGATCCCGCTCCCGCGCGTGCCCGCAGACGCCCGCTCGGAGCGACCCGACCTGTTCGAGGTCTTCCCCACCGACCCGCGCTGGACCGCGGCGCTGGCCGGCGCCTGTGGCGCCGTGCCCGTTCCGTTCGCGACCTCCGATGCGATCGCGGGCGACCTCGACGTGGCCGCCGAGCGCGCGGCGCGGTCGGGCGCCTCGGTCGAGTCGATGGAAGGCGCCGGGGCTGCGCTGGCGTGCGCTCGATTGGGACTGCCGTTCGCGGAGGTGCGTGGCGTCAGCAACGTCGCGGGCGTCCGCGACAAGGCGGCGTGGAACGTCGGAGGAGCGGTTCGCGCCGCCTCGGCCGCGGTACTCGCGGCCCTCGGGAGGCTAGAGCCCCCGACGTGACCGGCGGCCGGGAACGCTGCTGTATGCTGCGGACATGCCGCTCATGACCGGACTCGACATCCTGAAGGCGGCCCGCGACGGCCAGTACGGCGTCGGGGCCTTCAACACCAACGACATGGAGATCACCCAGGCGATCCTCGAGGCCGCCGAGGAGACCCGCAGCCCCGTCCTCGTCGCGCTGTCGGAAGGCGCGCTCAAGTACGGCGGCGCGATCCTTCCCAAGATGGTCGTCGAGATGGCCCGTGACGCCACCGTCCCGGTCGCGATCCACCTCGATCACGGCTCGTCGTACGAGTCGTGCCTGCGGGCGATCCGGATGGGCTTCACCTCCGTGATGATCGACAAGTCGCACGCCGACGAAGAGGTCAACGTGCGCGAGACCGCTCGCGTCGTCCAGGCCGCGCACGCCGTGGGCGTGACGGTCGAGGCCGAGATCGGCCGGCTCGGCGGGGTCGAGGAGCACGTGGTGGTGAGCGAAGAGGACGCGATCCTCACCAAGCCGGACGAGGCCGAACGGTTCATGCACGAGAGCGGCGCGGACTACCTCGCCGTCGCCATCGGCACCTCGCACGGAGCGAACAAGGGCACGGGCCGGCCGTACATCGACCACGACCGCATCGTCGAGATCGCCTCGCGCCTTCCCCATCCGCTGGTCATGCACGGAGCCAGCGGCGTGCCCAGCGACATCGTCCAGCGCTTGAACGACGCCGGCGGCTCGCTGGCCGACGCCAGCGGCATCCACGAGGACGACGTCCGCAAGGCCGTCACCGAGGGCATCGCCAAGATCAACACCGATACGGACCTGCGACTCGCCTTCACCGCGCGCGTGCGCGAGGTGCTGAAGGACGACCCGTCGCAGTTCGACCCCCGCAAGATCCTCGGACCCGCGAGGGACGAGATGCGCCGCATCGTCGCGGAGCGTATGCAGGTGTTCGGCTCGGCCGGCAAGGCCGACTGACCCGGGGTACGACCGCACGCCGGGCCCAGGCAGCGATGGGCCCGGCGTTCTGTCGCCGGCTACGAAGCGTCGCGCGCCGTCTCCGCTGCCGGGTTTCGACTGGGCGTGACGAACACGGTTTTCTGGTGCGCGAAGCGAACCGCGCCCGGCGGTCCTCCCTTGACCTTCCAGACGTGCTTCCGGAGCGTGTAGTCCACCGGCACGTTGTCGCCGCCCACCGCTTTCGAGTGCCCGGCGGCCAGCCTCGCGGCGAACAGCACGGTGTCGAACGGCACCTCGCGGCCCTGCGTCAGGATCACCACGTGGGAGCCGTGCCACCCCTGCACGTGGAGCCAGACGTCGCGACTGCGGGCCACCCTGAAGGTCACCTCGTCGTTCTCCCGCGCGTTGCGGCCCACGACCACCGTGAAGCCGTGGGGCGCAGGGTAGCGAAGCCCCACCTCGCGCCGCTTCGCGGAGCGCTTCGGCTCCAGCGCCTCGGCCCGTGCGCGCAGCGCGTCGTCGGGCAGCGTGCTCAGCGTCCCGAGCTCGGCCTCGACGTCGCGAAGCTCCTCGTCGAGCTCCGCGGCCCGCTGCAGCGCCCGGTCCGCCCGTGCCTCGCGCCGGCGCGCCTGCGCGTAACGCGCCTCGGCGTTCGCCGTCGCCGGCAGCGACGGATCGAGCGCGATCTCGACGTCGCCGCCCTCGAACGCCGGCAGCTCCACGCGTGCAGCACCCGTCGGAACGCGTCCCGCGTAGGCGAGCAGGAGGTCGGCCTCGCCGCGGAGGCGGGCCGCGTCCTCGGCCGCGATCAGTGTTCGATCGGCGTCGTGCCGGCGTTTGCGCGCCAGCGCCGCGCGGTCGTTCAGGTGCGCCGTGACGCGGCGCAGATCGGCATCACGACGCTCGCGCGCCCGCAACGTCGCGACGTCCGGTCGTCCCAACGCCCGTTGCGCGGCCCCCGCCGGATCCGCGACCACCTCGGCCAGCGCCGAGAGGACGTCGTCGAGCGCTGATCCTTCGAGGACGGCGTCCGACGGCACGCCGGCCAGCGCCTGGATCGCCGCGGTGAGCTCCGGCCCGACCCCGTCCACGTGCCGCTTGATCCGAGCGGGCGTCCGCCCCTCGAGCGCGGCCCGCAGCTCGTCCGGAGGCGCGTGACGCGGGTCGAGCTTGTCGTACGGCGGGGGCGGACGGTACGGCAGGCCGGCACGCACCTGCCGGTAGCGATTCATCTCCGGACCGATCTCGCGGGCGGCCCCGACGATCGTTCCGTCCTCGTCCACCAGGATCAGGTTGCCGTTCCGACCGGTCAGCTCGGCGACCAGGTCGACCGGCGCGGCACCGACGAAACCGCCTGCCGCTCCGAAGTGGAGACGCGCGATCCGGTCGAGGCCCGGCTGCGAGACCGCCACGAGCGGACCGACCGCACGGGCCCGGAGCAGCTCCTGGAACCCGGTGCGGGGCGCGCCGGCGCCGGACGGCTGATCGCGGCGAAGCTCCAGGCGCGGCACGGGCAGACGGTCGAAGCACCACAGCGCCACGTCGGGCACCAGCGGCAGGACGGCGGTGTGCTCGTCGACGAAGCGCCAGTCGAGCCGTTCGGCCGGCGTACGCGAGCGGACCTCGTCCAGAACCTGAGCGAGCAGAAGGCCTTCCATCTCGGGGAGTGTACCGTCGCATCGGGCAGCGCCCGTCCCGTGCGGACGGGCCAGCGACGCTCCGTGCCGCGACGCTCCGTGCCGTGACGCTCAGTTCAGCCAGCGCTCGTGGCCGCCCAGCCAGCTGCGGGCCAGCTCGACCTGCGCCTCGAGCGGTCCCGCCCACTCGCTGCCCCCCTCGGTCCAGCTCAGCGCCTTGCGCGCGTGGATCAGGAGGTTCTCCGCCGACGACGGGCCGCGCTGCGCGTACACGTCGGCGAGGAGCTGGTGCGCGGCGATCCAGGTCGGGTCGCCCGCGGTCGTCGCGCTGACCGCGCGCTCCAGCCAGACGACCGCCTCGTCGAGGTCGAAGTACTCGAACGCCACGGTGCCCAGCGTGAGGCACGCCGGCCCGGTCGCACCGAGGTCCAGCGCGCGCGCGGCCGTCTCGCGCGCCTCGGCCAGATCGCCGCGGCGAAGCTCGATTTCGGCCAGGTCGGCGGTGACCTCGCCCCGGTACGGATAGTCGGGGTCGAGCAGGATCTCCTCCAGCGTCTCCCGGGCGTCGTCGATCCTGTCCGCCTCGAGCAACGCGATGGCGCGCTCGTGCAGCGCGTACGCCCGTTCGGCCTCGGGCGCGTCGGGCAGGGCGTCGGCGATCCGGTCGGCCGCTTCCGCGTGCCGGCCCAGCCGGGCCAGCGCCTGAGCCCGTGCCTGCGCCACGGCGAACCGTCGGATCCCGTCTTCGGCCAGGCGGTCCGCCTCGTCCAGATCGATCAGGGCGCGCCCGGGATTGCCCAGCTCCAGCTCCGCACGGCCCCGGAGCTCGTGGCCCCACCCCAGGTCGGGCGGCGTCAACCGGCCAGGCTCGAGCGTGGCGAGGAGCTCCCGCACCTCGGCGACGCGGCCGAGCTCGAGCAGCGCGCTCGCGAGGTGGACCCGGATCGTCTCCCGCTCCGCTTCCGCCGCCGTCTCCAACGCCTCCGCGAACGCTGCGGCGGCGCCCTCCCAATCGTCGGCGTCGGCGTTCGCGTGACCCAGCAGCGACGCGCGGCGCCAGCGCAGGTACGCGGGAAGCTCCGCGGCATCGATCCCGCTCAGCGCGCGCCGCGCGGCTCGCGACGCCCCGGCGCACCAGAGCGCGCTGGCCGCGTGGTACGCGGCGACCGGATCGTCGTCGCCCAGGCGGGCGACCCCGCGCCGGACCTCGTGCGCCGAGGCGCCCTGCAACGCGCGGAACTCCCAGTGGAGCGCGCGGTAGAGCGGCCAGCGAACGGCGGCCGGATCGGCCGACGCCACGGCACGCAGCGCGCGCAGCCCGTGGTCCAGGCCGTCCCGACCGTAGAGCGCGTCGGCGGCGGCGAGATGAAGCTGGTAGAGCGCCCGGACGAGCTGCGGACGGGTACGCGACGCAGCGTCCTCGAGCAATGCGAACGCCGCCTCGTAGCGCCCTTCGGCGAGGGCACGCCGGGCGGGCTCGAGGTGCGGAAGCCGGGCACGACGGGGAACCACGTCCGGACGCTATCACGGCGGTGCCGGGCGGCGCGCCCCGCACGCGGTAGATGCCTAGCGCCGTGATAGCGTCCGCGCCATGGACATGCACGGATTCACGAGCGTCGACGAACGCGAGCTCGCCATCGCCGGGGTGACCGGACGACTCCTGCGTCACGAAGCCAGCGGCGCGGAGCTGCTGGCGCTCCAGGGCGACGAGCCGAACCTGTCGTTCGCCGTCGGCTTCCAGACCCTGCCCGACGACGACACCGGCGTCGCCCACATCCTGGAGCACATGGTGCTCGCCGGCTCCGAGCGCTTCCCGCTCAAGGATCCGTTCTTCGAGATGATCAAGGGCTCGCTGGCCGGGTTCCTGAACGCCATGACGTACCCCGACCGGACGATCTACCCGTTCGCGACGGAGCATCCGCGCGACTTCCTGAACCTGCTCGACGTCTACCTCGACGCCGTGTTCCGGCCGCGCCTGTCACGCGAGACGTTCGACCAGGAGGCGTGGCACCTCGAAGTGAACGGCGGCGAGCGTCGCCTCCAGCTGCGCGGCGTCGTCTACAACGAGATGAAGGGAGCGGTCGCCGACCCCAACCGCGCGCTGGCCCACACGGAGACCGAGGCGCTCTTCCCCGGCACCGCCTACCGGCACGAGTCGGGCGGCGATCCGGCCGCGATTCCCGACCTGACGTACGAGGACCTGGTCGCCTACCACGCCGCGCACTACCACCCCAGCCGCGCACGATTCGTCGTGCACGGGGACGTGCCGCTCGAAGCCACCCTGGCGGCGATCGCCCGCTACGTAGGGGGCGCGCCCCGCCTCGCTCCGCTGCCGCCGCCCTCGGTGCAGCCCCCGTTCGACGCGCCGCGGGCGGCCAACGGCGCGTACGCCTCCGACGCTCGCGGCAAGGCGTTCGCCACGGTCGCATGGGCGCTGCCCGTGTCGTCCGGACCCGGCGAGGAGCTGGCGCTCGAGGTGCTCGACCACGTGCTGGTCGGCTCGCCGGCGGCCCCGCTCCGTCGGGCGCTGTTGGACTCCGGCCTGGGCGAGGCGTTCGTGGGCGGTCTCGGAACCGCGCTGCGGCAGCCCGTGTTCCGGGCCGGCCTGCGGGGCGTCGATCCGGAGCGCACCGGAGAGGTGCACGAGGTGGTGCACGCGACGCTACACGACCTCGCCGAGCGCGGCTTGGACGCCGCGGACGTCGAGGCCGCGCGCAACCGGCTGGAGTTCGACCTCCGCGAGCTCGACGTGTACGGCGGCCAGCGCGGCGTGGCGCTGGCGCTGGACGCTCTCGGGGCGTGGCTGCACGGACGCGATCCGCTCGTGCAGGTGGACCTCGACGCGGCCCTCGAGGACCTCGACGCCCGGCTCGGCGACGGCGCCGCGGCGCTTACCGCCCTGATGCGCGAGCGCATGCTGGACAACCCCCACCGCGTGGCGTCGACGGTGACGCCCGACCTCGAGCTGAGCGAGCGCCGCGCCGCTCAGGAAGCCGAACGCCTCTCGGCGCGCGCCGCTTCGATGAGCGACGCGGACCTCGATGCCGTGGCCGCGTCCGCCGCCGCGCTCGCGGAGGCCCAGCGCCAGCCCGACCCGCCCGAGGTGCGCGCCACCCTGCCGCGGCTGCATCGCGACGACCTTCGCGAGCAGCGGCCCGAGCCCGAGGTCCACACCGAGGAGCGCGACGGCGTCCAGATCGTTCGGATCGACCTGCCGACGCGCGGCCTCCTCTACCTGGACCTGGGCTTCGATCTGCGCCGCGTCCCGGCGCACCTGCTGCCGCACGTGGGGATGCTCGGTCGCCTGCTGCTCGAGACGGGAACGAAGCGCCGATCGCTGGCGGAGCTGAGCCGGACGATCGACCGGGACACGGGCGGGATCGGCGCGGGCGCCGACCTGGCCGCGGGCGTGGGCGGCGCTCCCGGCATGGCGCGCTTCTTCGTGCGCGGCAGGGCGTTGGCCGACAAGGCCGGCGACCTCGCGAGCCTGGTCCGGGAGATCGTCACCGAGGCCGACCTGAGCGACGTGGCCCAGGTACGCCGCCTGGCGGTGGAGGACCTCGCCAGGCGGCGGTCGGCGTTGGAGCCGGCCGGGCATCGCTTCGCACTGCGCCGCCTGGCGGCGCACGACAGCCTCGAGGACCGCGTCGAGGAGCAGATCGGCGGCCTCGCGTCCCTGGACGCGCTGGCCCGGTTCGTGGCGCGCTGTGACGACGACTGGACCGCCCTGGCCGCCGAGCTCGAGGAGCTCCGGAACACCCTCTTGGTACGGGACGGCCTGATCGTCGGCGTCACCGCCGACGACGACGCCGCGGAGGCGGCGAGCGACGCGCTGCCGGCGCTCCTCGGCGGGCTTCCCCGCGGCGCCGGCGACCCGGCGACGTGGAGCCTGGAGGCCCCCGCCACGCGCGAGGGCTGGACGCTGCCTGGCCAGGTGCACTACGTGGCGACGGGAAGGACGCTGCGCGACGGCGCGCCCCTTCCGGGTAGCTGGCTCGCAGCGTCGCGGTGGCTGACGGCCGACGTGCTGATCCCCCGTCTGCGCTTCCAGGGGGGCGCGTACGGCGCCGGCGCCCAGCTCGACCCGCTGCACGGAGCGATCCGGACGTTCTCGTACCGCGATCCGAACCTCGAGGAGACGCTGGACGTCGTCGCCGAGGCGCCCGGGCTGTTGCGCGAGGCGGCGGAGGCGGTCGAGCCCCTGGAGGTCGAGACGCTGGTGATCGGCGCGGTGGGGTCGCTCGATCCGTACGCGTTGCCGGGCGCGCGCGGGTTCCGGACGCTGGTGCGCCGCCTGCGCGGGACGGGGGGGCAGGTCGAGCGGCTGCGTCGCGAGCTGCTGGACGCCGACCGGTCGGCGTTCACCGAGCTCGCCGACGCCATCGAGGCCGCCGGCGAGCCGAGGATCGTGGTGTTGGGACCCGCGGCCCGCCTCGAGGCGGCGAGAGGCGAGCTTGCGCTCGAGGTCCGCGAGCCGGGCTGAGCGACCGGGCCACGACCGCCGAGTCGGGAGGCCGGGCCGTCGCGGTCCGGCCTCCCGACTCGCTCAGTCGGCGGCGTTCGGCGTGCGGCCGGCGTGCCAGCGCCCGACCGCCGCGGCGGCCGCCTCCGGATCGGGGAACGCTCCCGCGAACATCCGGTAGTACGCCTCCTCTTCCGCCGAGCGCAGGGGGAACGGCGCGGCGGGGCCGGGCTCGTTCGGGAGGTCGCGTACGAGCTCGGCGAGGAGGTCGACCGATCCGGAGCCCTCGTCGAACTGCGCCTTGTCGCGCCAGACGATCGACTCGGGCAACAGGTCGGCGACCGCTTCGCGAAGAATCCACTTCTCGGTGCCGCCGCGCCGCTTGAGCCTGGGATCGATGCGCTGCGCGACGTCGATCAGATCGACGTCGAGGAACGGCACGCGGCCTTCCAGCCCGTGCGCCATCGTCATGCGGTCGACGCGCTGCAGGTTCACGTCGTGCATGGTCCCCAGCGACCGCGTCAGCTCGCGCGCCAGGGCGTCTGGATCGCCGTCGTACGCGGCGTGGTACGCGTAGCCGCCGAACAGCTCGTCCGCGCCCTCCCCCGTCAGGATCACCTTGACGTGCTCCGCCGCGAGCCGCGCGGTGAACCAGGTCGGCACGACGCTCCGGACCAGGTCGGCGTCGAACGACTCGAGCCCCGCGACGATTCCGGGCAGCACGGCACGGACCTCGGCGGGGTCGATGACGTGCTCGTAGTGGTCCGTGCCGAGATGCGCGGCGACGACGCGCGCCGCGATCAGGTCGGGCGATCCCTCGGTACCGACCGAGAACGTCTTGAGCGAGCCGGTCCGGCGGACGGCGAGCGCCGCGATGGCGCTGGAGTCCAGGCCGCCGGACAGGAACGCGCCCAACGGCACGTCGGCCATCAGGCGCTTGTCGACCGCCGCCTCGAGCGCCGTGCGGACGGCGCGGCGGGCTTCGCCGGCGTCGGTGATCTCGCTACGCGCCTCGGGAAGCGACCAGCTTCGGCGGACCCCGTGACGCGAGTGCCAGACGGTGCCCGGACGCACGGCGCGGAGCGGCGCGCCTACGTGCGCCAGCGCCTTGAGCTCCGACGCGAACCAGGTCGTGCCGTCCTTCTCGGCGACGTAGAGCGGCTTGATGCCCAACGGGTCGCGCGCCAGCGCCAGATCGCGTCCGTCCGCCACGGCCAGCGCGTACATGCCGTCCAGCGCCCGCGCGAACGCCGGTCCGTCGCGCTCGAAGAGATGAAGCGCGGCCTCGGTATCCGCGTCGGAGGCGAACGCGTGATCGTCCAGGAGCGCACGCAGGCCGGCGTGGTTGTAGATCTCGCCGTTGCCGGCGAGCGCGACGGTGCCGTCCTCGCTCCGGTGCGGCTGGGCGCCGCCCTCGGGATCGACGATGGACAGCCGGACGTGGCCCAGCGTGGTCGGGCCGCGCTGCAGCAGGCCCTCGGCGTCGGGTCCTCGGTGACGGAGCGCCGCCATCATCTTCCGTGTCTCGCCGACCGGATCGGGGTGGCGTCCGTGGACGCCGCAGATGCCGCACATGGTGAATCCCTCCAACGGGTGCGCACGGCCGGTCACCTCGCGTCACCGGCCTGAACCGTCCGAGCGTAGCCCGGCTCGCCCTCGGCGTCGTCTCCCAACCTACGCGGAGGCCGCGACGACGTCGTCGCGGCCTCCGCCGGAATCGGCTGGTCCCTGGACGAAGCGCCTCAGTGGAGCACTTCCTGCGGCCGGTCCACCTCGAACGTCAGGCGCTCGCCGTCGCTTCGCACCTGCACGGTGTCGCCGTCCTGCACCGTCCCGGCGAGGATCTCGCGGCTGAGCGGCGTCTCGAGGTGCTTGCGGATCGCGCGCGCCAGCGGCCGCGCGCCGAACGCCGGGTCGAAACCGGCGCGCGACAGGAAGTCCAGCGCCTCGTCGCTCAGCTCCAGTCGGATGCGGGAGGGGGCCAGGCGGCCGCGCAGCTCGTCGATGCGCAGCTCGGCGATCCTGGCGACCTGATCGCGATCGAGCCCCTCGAACACCACGATGTCGTCCAAGCGGTTCAGGAACTCGGGTCGGAACGCGGTCCGGAGCTCGCGCAGGACGGTGTCCTCGATCTCCGAGGCCGGCCTGCCGGCCCGTCCCATCTCGAGGATCTGGGGGCTGCCGATGTTGCTGGTGAGGATCACGACGGTGTTGCGGAAGTCGACCGTGCGTCCGTGCGCGTCGGTGAGCCGGCCGTCGTCGAGCAGCTGGAGCAGCGCGTTGAACACGTCGGCGTGCGCCTTCTCGATCTCGTCGAACAGCACGACGGCGTACGGCCTGCGGCGGATCGCCTCGGTGAGCTGACCGCCCTCCTCGAACCCGACGTAGCCGGGAGGCGCGCCGATCAGCCGCGCGACCGTGTGACGCTCCATGTACTCGCTCATGTCGAGGCGGACCATGGCGTCCTCGTCGTCGAACAGCTGCTGCGCGAGCGCCTTGGCGGTCTCCGTCTTGCCCACGCCGGTGGGCCCGAGGAACAGGAAGCTGCCGATCGGCTTGCGGTCGTCGGCGAGTCCGGCCCGCGAGCGACGCACGGCGTCGGCGACCGCCGAGAGCGCGCGGTCCTGTCCGATGACGCGGCGGTGCAGCTCCTCCTCGAGGCCGAGCAGCTTCTCGCGCTCGCCCTCCATCAGGCGGGCGACGGGAATGCCGGTCGAGCGAGACACCACCTCGGCGACCTCGTCCTCGCCGACCTCGAGACGAACGTAGTGGGCGTCCTCGAGCTCGGTGGTGAGCTCGCGGATCCGCTCGTCGAGCTTCGGCAGATGCCCGTAGCGAAGCTCGGCGGCCTGGTTCAGGTCGTAGTCGCGCTCGGCCGCCTCGATGCGGGTCCGGACGCGGTCGCGCTCCTCCTGGGCCTCCCGGAGCTCGTCGAGCTTCTCCTTCTCGCTGCGCCAGTCGCTCTGGGCCTGCTCGATGCGCTCTTCGAGCAGGCGAAGCTCCTCCTCGGCGCGTGCGAGCCGCGCGGCGCTCTCGGAATCCTCCTCCTTGGCGAGCGCCGCCCGCTCGACGTCGAGCTGCAGCTTGCGGCGCTTGAGGGCGTCGATCTCCTCGGGCAGGCTGTCGAGCTGCACCCGGATGCGGCTGGCCGCCTCGTCGATCAGGTCGATCGCCTTGTCCGGCAGCTGCCGGTCGCCGACGTAGCGGTGGCTGAGCGTGGCGGCGGCGATCAGCGCGGGGTCGGTGATCCGAACGCCGTGGTGAACCTCGTACTTCTCCTTCAGGCCGCGGAGGATGCTGACCGTCTCCTCGACCGACGGCTCGTCTACGAAGATCGGCTGGAAGCGACGCTCGAGCGCGGCGTCCTTCTCGATCTCGCGGTACTCGTCGAGCGTCGTCGCTCCGATCATGCGGAGCTGGCCGCGGGCGAGCGGCGGCTTGAGCATGTTTCCGGCGTCGACGGCGCCCTCGGCCTTGCCGGCGCCGACGATGGTGTGCAGCTCGTCGATGAACATCACGATCTCGCCGCCGGCGTCCACGACTTCGGTGATGACGGCCTTCAGGCGCTCCTCGAACTCGCCGCGGTACTTCGCGCCCGCCAGGAGGGAGCCCATGTCGAGCTGCACGATCCGCTTGCCGAGCAGGCCCTCGGGGACGTCGCCCCCGACGATGCGCTGGGCCAGGCCCTCGGCGATGGCGGTCTTGCCGACGCCGGGCTCGCCGATGAGGACGGGGTTGTTCTTGGTGCGGCGCAGCAGGATCTGGATCGTGCGGCGAATCTCGTCGTCGCGCCCGATGACCGGATCGAGCCCGCCGTCGCGCGCCTGCCGAGTGAGGTCGATTCCGTAGGTGTCGAGCGCCTCGAACGTGGTCTCGGCCCCTTCGGTGTCGACGGTGCGTCCGCCGCGGATCTCCTTGGCGGCGGCCTCGAGCGCGGCGGCGTCGGGGAGCATGGCCAGCTCGCGGGCAGCCGTGCGCCTCAGGGCGACGAGCAGCACGTCGGCGGCGACGAAGCGGTCGCCCCACTCGCTGGCCAGACCGTCGGCGGCCGTCAGCGCGCGGTTCAGCTCCGCGTCGACGTAGACCTCGGTCCCGGCGGCGGGGCCGGAGACGCGCGGCAGCTTGGCGAGCGCGGCGTCGAGCTGAGCGTAGACCTGGGCGGGGTCGCCACCGGCGCGCTGCACGACGCGGGCGGGCGGTCCGTCGGTGTCGGCCAGCAGCGCGGCTGCGAGGTGCAGCGAGCCGACCTGCTGCTGACCACGGGTCCGCGCGATCTGCTGCGCGGACTGCAGCATCTCGAGCGAGGATCGGGTGAAGCGTTCGGCGTCCATGCTCAGATGGTACGAATGTGAGTCCGGCGTTGTCAACTTTCCTGCTACACGCTTCGGTTCGTCGACGACGGAAGCGGGCGCCGAGCCTCTCGGCCTCGGCGCCCGCGATGGACGACGTGCGCTTGCGGTGCGCTCAGCCCTCGAGCGCTTCCTTGAACTCCGAGACGAGCTGACTCACCGTGGCCTTGCCGTCGCCGAACAGCATCCGCGTGTTGGGCTTGAAGAACAGCGGGTTCTGGACGCCGGAGAAGCCCGGGTTCATCGAGCGCTTCAGCACGAACGTGGTCCGTGCACGGTCGACGTCGATGATCGGCATGCCGAACAGCGGGCTGGACGCGTCCTCGCGAGCGGCGGGGTTCACCACGTCGTTCGCGCCGATCACGATCGCCACGTCGACCATCTCCATCGTCGGGTTCACGTCGCCCGGCTCGACGAGCTGCTCGTACGGCACGTTCGCCTCGGCGAGGAGCACGTTCATGTGCCCCGGCATCCGTCCGGCCACCGGGTGGATGACGTAGCGGACCTCGGCCCCGTTCTTCTCGAGCATCTCGGCCAGCTCGCGAACCACGTGCTGCGCCTGCGCGACCGCCATGCCGTAGCCGGGCACGACGATGACGCTCGATGCGGCCTCGAGGATGTAGTACGCGTCGTCGGCGGAGATCGGCTTGACCTCGCCGGTGATCGCCGCGCCCCCTTCGATGGGCGTCCCCCCGAAGCCGCCGAACAGCACGTTCGTCAGGCTCCGGTTCATGCTCTTGCACATGATGTTCGTCAGGATGAAGCCCGAGGCGCCGACCAGCGACCCCGCGACCACGAGAGCGCTGTTTCCCAGCACGAACCCGGCCATCGAGGCGGCCAGCCCCGAGTAGGCGTTCAGCAGACTCACCACGATCGGCATGTCGGCGCCGCCGATCGGCAGCACCAGCAGGACCCCGAGCACCAGCGCGGCGACGGCGGCCACCGCGAACGCCAGGCCGGCCGACGACGCCGACGACCCGGAGACGAACCAGACGGCCATGCCCAGCCCCAACAGCGACAGCCCGATCGTCCAAACCTGCTGGGCAGGCAGGCGGATCGCCCGGCCGGGAAGCTTCTCGGCCAGCTTGCCCCAGGCGATCACGCTGCCCGAGGCCGCGATCGCCCCGATGATGGCCGCCGCCGCGATCGCCGCGGCCGTCCCGACGCCGCGCTCGGGCTCCTGGACCCACTCGGCCCAGGCGACGCCCATCGACGCCAGGCCGCCCGAGCCGTTGAAGAGCGCGACCATCTCGGGCATCGCCGTCATCTTCACGATCCGTGCCGCGAACCCGCCGACGAGCGCGCCGACGGCCAGGCCGACCACGATCCAGAGCCACGAGATGCCGCCAGCGAACAGCGTCGCGACGACGGCCACCAGCATGCCGCCGGCGGAGATCAGGTTGCCTCGGCGAGCCGTATCGGCCCGACCGAGGAGCTTGAGGCCGAGGATGAAGAGCACCGCGGCGACGACGTAGGCGAGCTGAACGATGGCAGGCATCGCCTACTCCTTCTTCCCGGTGCGGAACATGCCGAGCATGCGATCGGTGACCAGGTAGCCGCCGACGACGTTGATCGTCGCGAAGATCAGGGCCGCCACGCCGATCGCGGTCGCGAGCGGGTTGTCCGCGCTCGCCGCGATCAGGGCGCCCACGATCGTGATGCCGCTGATGGCGTTCGAGCCGGACATCAGCGGCGTGTGCAGCTGGCTGGGCACCTTGGTGATCAGCTCCACGCCGAGAAAGATCGCGAGCACGAAGACGAAGATGAGCAGGATCATGCGGAGCTTCCTTCCTCGAGCACGGCCGCGACGCGCTCGTCACGGACCTTGCCCTGGTGCGTCAGCAGGCAGCCGGCCACGACGTCGTCGTTCTCGGGGTCGAGCTTGAGCGCGGAGGCCTCCTCGTCCCAGGCGTGCTGGATCAGCGCGAACAGGTTCGACGCGTACATCTCGCTGGCGTCCCGCGCCACGAGACCCGGCAGGTTCGACAGACCGACGATCCGGACGCCGTCCATGACGACCTCCTCGTCCGGCACGCTGCCTTCGACGTTGCCGCCGGTCGAGGCGGCCATGTCGACGATGACGCTGCCGGGGCGCATCCCGGCCACCATCGCCGCGTCCACGATGCGGGGCGCCGGCCGGCCGAACAGCTGCGCGGTCGTGATCACCACGTCGGCGCCCGCGACCACCTTCGCCATCTGCCTGCGCTGCTCGGCGAGCTGCTCGGCGGTGAGCTCCTTGGCGTAGCCCTGCTCGGTCTGGCCGGTCTCTCCGACGTCGAGCTCGACGAACTTCGCGCCGAGCGAGCGCACCTGCTCTGCCACGACGGGACGCGTGTCGTAGGCGTCGACGCGCGCGCCCAGCCGCTTCGCGGTCGCGATCGCCTGAAGACCGGCGACACCCACCCCGACGACGAAGACGCGCGCCGGAGGGATCGTGCCCGCCGGCGTGCTCATCATCGGGAACGACTTGCCGCTACGGTCCGCGGCCGTGATCACCGCCGCGTAGCCGCCCAGGCTGGCCTGGCTCGAGAGCGCGTCCATCTTCTGCGCGTAGCTCGTCCTCGGCACCAGCTCCAGACAGAGCGTCGAGAGCGCCCCGTCCCGGGCCAGGCGCACGAGCTCCTGACGGCGGAACGGATCGAAGAACGAGATCACGATCGTCCCCTCGCGAAGGCCCCGAAGCGTGGACGCTTCGGGCGGGTTGAGGGACACGAGCACGTCGGCGGACGCGAGCAGCTCGTCCCGCGACGCGAACGTCGCACCCGCCTTCTCGTAGAGGGCGTCCGACAGGTCGGCATCGGCCCCGTAACCGGGCTCCAGGCGCACGTTCGCGCCCAGGTCGACGAGTCGCTTGGTCACGGTCGGAGTCAACGCCACGCGGCGCTCTCCGGCCGTGCCGTCGCTCAAGCTGACGAAGTCCATGCGGCATCATGGCATTCCTGCTCACGATTCGTGCGGGACGAAGGTCCTCGGCGTCCAGGAGCGGCTCGAGCCGCCGCGCCGGTCGGTGCGCCCGGGCCCCGTGGCTATACTGCTCCGGTGATGAAGCACCTCGCCGTACTCACCAGCGGTGGCGACGCCCCCGGCATGAACGCGGCCATCCGTGCCGTGGTCCGCACCACGATCGCGCGGGGCGCGCGCATCTCGGCCGTCTACCGCGGGTTCCAGGGCCTCCTCGACGACGACGTCGAAACGATGAACGCGCGCAGCGTCGCGAACATCATCCAGCGCGGAGGCACGATCCTCCGCACCGCTCGCTCGGCGGCGTTCCTGGAGCCCGAGGGACGGTCGATCGCGATGAAGACGCTCGAGCGCCACGGAATCGACGGCCTGGTCGTCATCGGAGGCGACGGCAGCTTCCGGGGCGCCTCGAAGCTGCACGACGAGCACGGGATCAAGGTCATCGGCGTTCCTGCCACGATCGACAACGACATCTTCGGGACCGACGTCTCGATCGGGTTCAACACAGCGCTGAACGTCGCCCTCGACGGCGTGGACCGGCTACGCGACACCGCGGCCAGCCACGACCGGCTGTTCCTGGTCGAGGTGATGGGACGCAACTCCGGCCACATCGCGCTGAACGTCGGCGTGGCCGGCGGGGCCGAGGCGATCCTGATCCCCGAGCGGCACGCCGACGTGGGCGACATCGCCGACCTGCTCATCGCGGCCGAGCGGCGGGGCAAGACGAGCAGCATCGTCGTCGTCGCCGAGGGCGCGTTTCCCGGCGGCGCGATGGCGCTTCAGCACGCCATCGAGGAACGTAGCGGATCGGAGGTGCGGACCTCGATCCTGGGCCACATCCAGCGCGGCGGGAGCCCCTCCACCCGTGACCGCGTGCTCGCCTCCCGCTTGGGCTTCATGGCCGTCGAAGGCCTGCTCAGCGGACACTCGGGCGAGATGGTCGGCGTCGACAAGCGCGGCAACGTATTCGTGAAGCTCGCCGACGTGTGGGAGAACCACAAGCCGATCGACGAGCAGCTGTTCGAGCTGGCCGCCATCCTGGCGATCTGATCGCAGCCGGGCGGGGGCACGGCCGGGACGCGGCGAACGCGTCGCGGCCTGCGCTCAGGTCCCTGGCCGGACGCGCGCGAACGCGTCCTTGCCGCGCTGCAGGATGCGCGGCCGATCGAGTTCCACGACCGCCCTGGGATCGTCGATGGGCACGCCGTCGAGCTTGAGGCCGCGGTTCTGGATCAGGCGGCGGGCGTCGCCGTTCGACGTCGCGTGGCCGGCCAGCACCGCGAGGCGCAGCACCCCGATCGTTCCGCCTTCGAGCGCGTCGGCCGGGACGACGACGTCCGGCATGTCCGTCGGCGTCTCGCCGCGCGCGATCGCATCGTAGCGGCGCTCGGCCTCGTCGATGGGCGCGTCCCCGTGGTAGGTCCGCACCAGCTCGCGGGCGAACACGCGGTGCGCCGCCACCGGATCGTCGGCCAGGCGGGCGCGCAACGCGTCCAAGGGAAGCAGCGTGCACAGCTCCGCGTAGCGCGGCAGCAGCGCGTCGGGAACCTGCATCGCCTTCTTGAACATGTCGGCCGCCGGCTCGCTCACGCCGATGACGTTGCCCAGGCTCTTCGACATCTTCTCCCTGCCGTCGAGCCCCTCGAGCAGCGGCGTGGTCAGCGCGATCTGCGGCGCTTGGCCGTACGCCCGCTGCACGTCGCGGCCGACGAGCAGGTTGAAGAGCTGATCCGTGCCGCCCAGCTCCACGTCGGCACGGACCGCCACGGAGTCGTACGCCTGCGCGAGCGGGTAGAGGAACTCGTGCACGCCGATCGGCACCCCCGACGCGTAGCGCTTCGTGAAGTCGTCGCGCTCCAGCATCCGCGCGACGGTGTAGGTCGACGCCAGGCGCACCACGTCGCCGAAGCCGAGGCCCTCGAGCCACTCGGAGTTGTGGCGGATCTCGAGCTTGGCGGGATCGTCGTCCAGGATGCGGGTGGCTTGGGCGACGTAGGTGCGGCCGTTCACGCGCGTCTCCTCGAGCGTCAGGGTCGGCCGCGTCTTGTTCCGCCCCGACGGATCGCCGATGGTGGCCGTGAAGTCGCCAACGATCAGCACCGCGACGTGCCCGAGATCCTGGAACTGACGCATCTTGCGCAGCACCACCGCGTGCCCGACGTGCAGGTCCGCGCTGGACGGATCGACGCCCAGCTTCACCCGAAGCGGTCGCGCCTCGTCCCGAGCGCGCTCCAGGATCCGCTCGATGCCGTCCTCCGGAACCACCTGATCCGCACCGCGCTGCAGCAACGTCCGCGTGCCGCCTTGGTCGCTTCGCTCCACGCTGGCCTCCTCACGGCGTGTCACCACGCACGGCGGCGGAGTCTACCACGCTGGCCGCGCCCCGCCGGGAGCGACCCGGCTCGGAGGCGGCTGGTATCTTCGTGTGCATGAGCGACCCCGCCTCCTCCGCCGACGATCACGCCGCGCACGAGCTCGCATCGACGCCCGATCCGGCGACGGATCCCGGGCACGGAACCCGGCCACGCCCGGAGGCGTGCGCGTTCGTGGTGTTCGGCGTGACCGGCGACCTGGCCCACCGCAAGCTGATGCCGGCGCTCTGGACGCTCCACTGCGACGGCGCGCTGCACCCGGACACCCGGATCGTCGGCTACGCGCGCAGCGAGGGCGACGACGCCAGCATGCGCGACGACTTCCGGTCGGCGGTCGAAGCGGAGGCCGGCGCGATCGACGACGCCGATTGGGAGCGGCTCGCGTCGCGGATGCACTACGTCCGGGGCGGGTACGACGATCCGGAGGGGCACCGCGCGCTGGGCACCCGACTGGACGCGATCGACCTGCGGAATCGGCTGTTCTACACCGCCACGCCGCCCGGCACCTACACCGGCATCGCGGACGCCATGGCCGAGGCCGGCCTGGCCGCAGCCCCCGAGGGGGGCTGGACGCGCCTGGTGATCGAGAAGCCGTTCGGACACGACCTGCGCAGCGCGCGGGAGCTGAACGACCGGCTGCGCGCCACCTTCGACGAGGACCAGATCTATCGCATCGACCACTACCTCGCGAAGGAGACGGCGCAGAACCTCGCCGTGCTCCGCTTCGCCAACACCCTGTTCGAGCCGATCTGGTCCAACCGCTACGTCGATCACGTCCAGATCACGATGACCGAGCCGATGGGCGTCGAAGGTCGGGGCGGCTTCTACGAGGAGGCCGGCGTCGTCCGGGACGTCTTCCAGAACCACCTGCTGCAGCTGCTCGCACTGGTGGCGATGGAGCCCCCCTCGCGCTGGGAGCCCGACCCGGTCCGCGACGAGAAGGTCAAGGTGTTCGACGCGATGGCGTGCCCGAACGCCGATCAGGCGGTCTTCGGGCAGTACGTCGCCGGCCACGGCATGGCGGGCTACCGCGAGGAGCAGGGCGTCGATCCGTCCTCCACGCAAGCCACCTACGCCGCCGTTCCGTTCGAGGTCCGTACCTGGCGCTGGTCGGGCGTGCCGTTCTACGTCCGCAGCGGCAAGCGGCTCGAGAACAAGGCCAGCGAGATCGTGCTGCGGTTCAAGACGCCGCCCCACATCCCCTTCCAGCTTCCGACCGACGTCAAGGCGGACCGCCTCGTGCTCCGCGTGACGCCCAACGAGGGGATCCGCTTCGTGTTCAACGCCAAGCGGCCCGGCCAGGGCGTTCGGCTCGGGCGGGTGAGCCTCGACTTCGCGTACGAGGGCCGCTTCGATCGCCCGCCGCCCGACGCCTACGAGACGCTGATCCTGGACGCGATGCTGGGCGACGCGACGCTGTTCATGCGGTCGGACGAGGTCGAGGCGCAGTGGCGCGTCGTGCAGCCCCTCCTCGAGCACGCCGACGGCGACGCGCCTCCGCACCCGTACGCGGCCGGCGGTCGGGGTCCGGACGCCGCGTACGAGATGCTGGAGTCGGTCGGTCGCTACTGGCACGAGCCGGAGGACGGCCGCTGAGCGGAGCCGTGACATCATGCGGCCATGGCCGACATCCACCTGCTAGGCATCCCGATGGACCTCGGCGCCGGACGCCGCGGCGTCGACATGGGACCGAGCGCGCTGCGCCTCGCCCGGCTCGCGCCCGCCCTCGCGGCGCTGGGACACGTCCTGACCGATCACGGCAACGTCGAGGTCCCCGTGGCGGAGGCGACCGCCAGCCCTGACGCGCTGCCGTTCGCGGACGCGATCGCGGACGCGTGCGCCCGTACCTACCTGGCCGCTCGCGGCCTGCCGCCCGGCGCCCTGCCGATCTTCCTGGGGGGCGATCACTCGGTCTCGATGGGAACGGTGGCGGGCGTCGCCGAGACGGGCGCCACCGGGCTTCTGTGGATCGACGCGCACGCCGACCTGAACACGCCCGGCAGCAGCCCTTCGGGAAACGTGCACGGCATGCCGGTCGCCGCGCTGATGGGCCACGGCGACGCCCGGCTCACCGGCGTTTGGGGCGGCGGCACGGTCGTCCGCCCCGAGGACGTCGTGTACATCGGTCTACGCTCGATCGATCCGTCCGAGCGCAGCTGGATTCGCGAGGCCGGCATCACCGCGTTCACGATGACCGACGTCGACCGGCGCGGCATGGCCGAGGTGGCCGCCGAGGCGGTCGCCAGCCTGGCGCACCTGCCTCGGCTGCACGTGTCGTTCGACGCCGACGTCCTCGATCCGGACATCGCCCCCGGCGTCGGAACGCCGGTCGCCGGCGGCCTCAGCTACCGCGAGGCGCACCTGCTCATGGAGATCCTGGCGTCGACGCATCGCGTCACCAGCCTCGATCTGGTCGAGGTGAACCCGATTCTGGACGAGCGCAACCGGACGGCCGAGATCATGGTCGAGATGGCGGCCAGTCTGCTGGGCAAGACGATCCTCTGAGTGCGAGGCCACACCGACGGCTGCCCGCGGCGCGCCGCGCCCGGGAATCGGTCGAGGCGCCGTTCGAGGCGCCGGCTCAGGGCGCCGCGAGCGCCTCGCGAAGCCCGGCGGCCTCCGCCAAGGCGGCCCGTAGCGCGGGCACGGCGCGCTCCAGCGCGCCCTCGCCGGCACGGATCGCCTCCTCGGCGCGGTCGAACCGCAGCCAGTGGATCGGGGGTCGCGTGTGGACCTGCAGCCCCGGCCCCTCCTGCCGCTCCACCGCCGTGCGGTAGCCCTCGACCGTCCAGGCGAGGGCGCGCACCAGCGCTCCCGCCTGGCCGGGGCCCGCTCGGCCCATCGCCGCGTGCACCTTGCGACCCCACGGATGCTCGATCGCGCGCCGGACGGCCCGGATCGTGCCCGAGTCGTCGGCGTCCGCGCCCGCCCCGATCCCGATGCGAAGGTCGAGCTCGAACGCGTCGAGCGTCGCAAGCGGAACCGGCGCGCCGATCCCCCCGTCGATGAGTCGCCGCCCGTCGATCTCGACCGGCGCGAACACGCCGGGAAGCGACGCCGACGCGCGCAGCGCGGGCGCGAGCGGACCCCGGTCCAGCACCACCCGCTCGCCGCTGTCCGCGTCGGTGGCGGTCACGACCAGGGTGCGGTCGAGATCGGCGAACGACCGTCCCTCGAGCAGCCGGTCGAAGTACTGTTCGAGCCGCCGGCCGCGGAACAGCGCGCCCCGGTGCAGACCGAAGTCCATCACGCTGGGCAGCACGTCGCGACGCCGGAGCCGGGCCGCCTGCGCCTCGAGCGCCTCCGGGCTGCGGCGCGAGGCGTAGAGCGCGCCGACGACCGCGCCGAAGCTTGTACCGGCGAGGACCGTGGGCGCCATGCCGTGGCGCTCCAGCGCGGCCAGCGCCCCGATGTGGGCGTAGCCTCGGGCGCTGCCGCCGCCCAGGGCGGCACCGATTCGAAGAGGACCGTCACGTGGGGTGCCTCGGAGGGCGGTGCTTCGGAGGGGGGAGCTCGTCACGCGGGCCAGGCTAGCCCGCCCGGGTGAGACCTTCATGTCGCGCGTTGGGCTAGCCTGACCCCGTGCGGATCCCGGAGGTCGTGATCGTTCACCATCGCACGCCCGACGTGCTTCGGCGCTGCCTGGCTCGTCTGGCCCGGCATGCGCCGGGCGTGCCCGTGCGCGTTCTGGACACCGCGCCCGATGCCGGCACCGAGCACCTGATCCGCGAGGCCCACCCCGGCGCGCGCTTCGTCCCCACCGCCAACCGCTCCTACGCCGACGTCGTGAACGAGGCGTTCACGCACGCCGAGGGTTCCCTGATCGCGGTCATGAACGCCGACGTGCTCGTCGAGGCGGACACCCTGTCCGCCCTGGCCGCGCCGTTCCACGATCCGGACGTCGCGGCGACGGGGCCTCTGGCCCGGACGCCCGAAGGCCGCCTGCAGGACCAAGGGGTTCCGTACCGCTGGGCGACCGCCTCGCTGCGCATGGCCGGTCCGCACGCCGTGCGCGACGTGCCGTGGCTGTCGGGGTGCCTCTTCGCCGCACGCCTCTCAGCGGTGCACGACGCCGGCGGAATGGACGGGACGCTGCGGTTCGGGAACGAGGATCTCGACTGGTGCCTACGGCTGCGACGTGCCGGCTGGCGCTGCCGCCTGGTCGGTGCCGAGGTGGAGCACCTGGGCGGCAGCTCCACGCCGGACGCGGCCCGCTTCCTGGTCGAGGGCCTCCGCGGCGGCATGGTCGTCGCGCGGCGCCATCACGGTCCGGTTCGCAGCGCCGCCCAGCGCGCAGCGGTCTGGGCCTGGGCAGCGGCGTGGGCACGCGTCGGGCCGCCGCGCCGGCGGGCGACCTGGTCGGCGGTCGAGCGGATGATGCGACGCGGCGCGTTCGACGCCTCGCCGTTCGGTGCGACCCTCGCCGACGACGCGCCCGGCTTCCCGGGCCGCTGGCCGCCGCCCGGACCGCGGAGCGGAGGGGCGACGCGGTGACCTTGCTCGATCTGATCGCCCGAGCGGGGCCGGACCCGCTGGTGCGCTACGCGCTGCTGGGCGCGGCGGTGCTGGCGGTCGCCTCGCTGCTGGGCGGGTGGTCACGCGGAGACGTCCGTGCGCTGATGCGTCCCGCGACCTGGATCGCGCTGGCGACGGCGGTCGTGGCCGGCGTCGCGCTCACCGCGGCCGGCGACCGGATCGGCGCGACGCTCGCGATCGGCTGGCCGCTCGAGGGTCTGCGCCGGCTGCCGCTCTACCTGCTGGCGTTGGGCTACGGACCGACCGTGGGCGCGCTTTCGGGGCTCGCATTCGCCGCGGTCGAGGCGCGTCAGTGGCCCCTGCACGGCGCCGACGCGCTGCTGGCCCTCGAGCTCGCGGCGGTCGGATGGATCGCCATCGCGCCCTCGCCGCGCCGTCACCGCCTGGCCGCGCCGTTGGCGGTGCTCGTCGGCTGGTCGCTCGCGACCGCGACGCTGGGGCTGGCCGCATGGGCGGCGGCCGGCGGTCCCGCGACGCTGTCCGCCCTGCTGGCCACGGACGGCGCCGTCGCGATCGGCGTGCTTTCGAGCGCGCTCCTCACGGCGGTCTTGCCGCCTCGTTGGTGGCGCCGCGCCGCCCCCGGCGCCGTGGCGGGGATCGTCGGCGCACGGACGGACGACGGCGTCCGCTGGCTGCGGCCGTTGCGGCGTCGGGCGAAGCTCCGGACCCGCGACCGCGCGCTGACGCCCGTACGCATGCCCGGTCCGCTCCGCCGGGCGTCGAGGCGCGCCCGCAGCGCGACGCCCCCGCGCCTGCCGGTCGCGCTGGAGAAGGCTGCGGGGCGCAGCGAGCCCTGATCGGAAGATCCCCGCCCCGAGCACCGCGCCGCGGCGGGGACAGGCGGCCAGGCGCTCACGGCCCCGCGTCGTCGTGCGTGGACCGTGCCGCTGTCGTCTCGGACGGCGGCTGGCCGGGTCGGTCGGCAGGAACGACGACGCCGAACTCGTTCCCCGTCTCGCCGCCCGCGTCTCGCCAGCTCGTCCCCCAGGCCGAGCCGCCCCAGCGGTCGGCGATCGACCGAACCACGTACAGCCCGAGTCCGGTGCCCCCACCCCAGCCGGAGGTGCCCTTGCCGTGCGGCTCGAACAGTCGCTCCATGCGCCCCGCGTCGATCGGTTCGCCCCGGTCGCGCACGCGGATCGCGACCGTTCCGCCGCGCTCCTGCGCCTCGACCTCCACCAGAGCGTGGTCCGGTCCGTGCACCGTCGCGTTCTCGATCAGGTTCACGAGCACCTGCGTCACCTTGTCCGGATCGGCCCAGACGTACACGTCCCCGACGCGCCGCTCGACCCGGACGCCGTGCTCCGCGAGCCGGTCCGCGAGCACGAAGCAGGCGCGCTCGACGACGTCGGCGAGGAGAACGCTCCGCTCGCGCGGGGGGCGCACGTCCACCGTGAGGTCGGCCAGCAGCCGCACGAGGCGATCGGCCTCCTCGCCCGCCCGGCGCAGCAGCCGCTCGCGGGTCGCGGCCGGAAGGTCGTCGTAGTGAAGCGCCTCGAGCGTCGATCGGATCGTCGTCGCCGGCGTCCGTAGCTCGTGCGAGAGAACGGCCAGCAGATCCCGGGCGCCTTCCTTCGCCGCGCGCTCGGCGGTCACGTCGCGCAGCGCCAGCCCGCCCACGATCCGCACCGCCTCGATGCGGCGCCGGCGCAGCGTGAGCTCCTGCGGGCGCCCGTCCAGCCAGACCTGCTCCAGCCGGTGATCGCGCACGACCGAGATGAGCGCCAGACCGACGGACCGCTCCGGATCGGCGCCCAGCATCGCGGCGGCCGCAGCGTTCACGCGCGCGACGCGGCCGTGCCGGACCAGCACGACGCCTTCGGCCAGCTCGTCCAGCCAGGCGTCAGGCGTCGTGCTCGGCAAGCCGGTACCCCCTGCCGCGCACGGTCTCGATCAGGTCGTCGCCCAAGCGCTGCCGAAGCTGCGCGACGTGCTGATCGACGGTGCGTTCCGTGCCCAGGAACTCCTCGCCCCAGACGCGGTCGAGGAGCTCGGGGCGCGTGAACACGCGCCCGGGGTGGGCGGCGAGGTAGGCGATCAGCTCGAACTCGCGGCGGGTGAGCTCCACTTCGCGCCCGTCGCGCGTGACGCGCCCCCCTTCGACGTCCACGATCAGTCCGCCCACCGTGGAACGGCGCCTGGAAGGCACGCGGCGCAGCAGCGCCCGAAGCCTGGCGACCAGCTCGGGTGCGCTGAACGGCTTGACGAGGTAGTCGTCGGCGCCCGCCTCGAGCCCTCCGACGCGGTCCACCTCGCTGGCACGGGCCGTCAGCATCAGCACCGGCAGCCGGGCGTGCTCGGCGTCCTCGCGGAGCCGGCGCAGCCAGGCGTCTCCGGGCTCGTCGGGCAGCATCCGGTCGAGCACCACGACGTCCGCGACGTCCAGTCGTCGCCAGCCCTCGCGCGCGTCGGCGGCCTCGTGCACGACGAAGCCCGCCCGCGCGAGGTGCAGCGCCACGAGCTCGCGCACCGTGGCGTCGTCCTCGACGACGAGCACCGAGGGCGCGGTGCCCACGGTCGTCCGGTCGGCGGACGGTCCGCCTGCTTGCCCACCATCGCTCGTCACGCATCCACGATACCGCCGTCACGTCACGCCGCGGTCAGCCCGCGGCGCAGCGCCGGCAGGCCGGGGCTGACGCGTCCCTGACACCGAAAGGGCACCATCGCGGCATGCTACGATCGGACGCGATGAACGCGCTGGACCACGACCTCCAGGAGGTCACCGCCGAGACCGTCCGGATGCTCAGCCTGGTGCGGTCGTCCGTCGACCTGGCCCGCCGCGCGCTCATCGACGCCGACGTCGATGCGGCCGAGCGTTGCATCGAGAACGACCGTGCGGTCGACGAGCTCCAGGACCAGCTCGAGCACCGGATCCTGAGCGTCATCGCCCGGCGGCAGCCGGCGGCCCGGGACCTGCGCTTCCTCGGTGCGATGCATCGCGCCCTGACCGACATCGAGCGTGCCGGCGACTACGCCGTGCACGTCGCGACCGCCGGTCGCGAGCTGGCGGCACGGCCGCCGCTGAAGAAGTACATCGACATGAACCGGATCCTCGAGATCGAGGAGGCGATGATCGATACCACGATCGCCGCGCTGGCCGAGAGCGACGCGGACGCGGCACGGCGAGCGTTGGGGATGGACGAGGAGATCGACGAGCTGTACGAGCAGATCCAGCGGGAGCTCCTCACGTACATGCTCGAGGACCACCGTTCGATCACGCCGGCGACGAAGCTGCTCAGCGTCGGCCGCTACCTCGAGCGACTGGGCGACCACATCGAGAACATCTGCGAGCACATCCTGTTCTGGATCACGGCCGAGCGCGTCTGAGCCGAGCACGTCTGAGCCGAGCGCGACCCAGGCGGATGCGTCCCGTCCGAGCGCGACCCAGGCCGGCGCGTCCCGTCCGAGCGCGACCGAGCCCACCGGGCCCCGGTGCCGGCGTCCGGCGGCGTTGTCGGACCTTTCGCAGCGGCCGATCGGCCGTCGAGCGTACGCTCACGGCGTGACGGTCCCGTTCCTTCCCGACGCCGGCTCGGTCGCGCGACGCCGGTCGCTGCCGGCGCCCTTCGGCCGGCGGGGACGCCGGGCGGTGCTGCTCGTCCTGCTCGTGCTGGGCGTCGCGGGCTGGGCGTCGCTGGAACGCGCGTCCGGAACGGAGGCGCGCGTCGCGGCGGTCGCCGGGGCGGGGATCCCGGCGACGGCCGGCGCCTGGACCCGAGCGACGGCGTGGCTCAGGGGACCTCCGACGGTCGGGCTTCAGATCGGGCATCTGCACGCCCAAGACCACCCCGCCGAGCTGGCGGCTCTGCGGACGAGCACCGGCGGTCGGGCGGCTGGCGTGAACGAGGTCGACGTGAACCGGGCGGTCGCGCTGGACCTCGCCGAGCGACTGGCGGCGGCCGGCGTTCGCGTCGAGCTGCTCGCCGCGACCGTTCCCGCCGGCTACGGGGCCGACGTGCTGATCGCGCTGCATGCGGACGCCAGCGACGACCCGTCCCGCCGTGGCTACAAGAGCGCCCACCGCGAGCCTGCCCGCAACCGCCGCGAGCCGTGGCTCCGCACCCTGGTGGACGGGGCGTACCTGCACGCCGCCCCGCTGCCGCACGACCACGACAACGTCTCGGGAGCGATGCTGGACTACTACGCCTTCGCGCACGATCGGCTGCGCCACGCCGCACGGGCGGGCACGGCCGCGCTCATCGTCGAGATGGGCTACCTGAGCCATCCTCTCGACCGTGCCTGGCTGGACGACCCGGGCCGTCCCGCCGCGGCGATCGCCGAGGGCGTGCTGGGCTACCTCGCGGCGATCGATCGCTGGCATCCCGCGCTCGCCTCGAGCGACGGCTCGACGGCACCGACCGTGGTACGGTCGGAGCCATGCGTGCAGTCCTCATCGTCCTGTCCCTGACGGCACTCCTCGCCTCCTGCCGTCCGCCGGACGCCGGGTCTTCGGCCCGAGGCGCGTCGGCCTCGGACCCGGTCGCGATCACGATCGAGCTGCCCGAGGATCCCGCCGTCGGCCCGGCCACGATCTCCGTCCGCGTGGACCGGGACGGCGTCGCCGTCGAAGGCGCGGCGGTCGAGATCACCGGCGACATGACGCACGCCGGCATGGTTCCGGTGATCCGCGCCGCCGTCGAGGCGGCTCCGGGCGTCTACCGAGCCGACGACGTGGTGTTCGACATGGCGGGAGATTGGATCGTCACGGCGGACGTCACGTTGCCGGACGGGTCCACAGCCCGCCAGGAAGCCGCGACCACCGTCCGCCGACCGTGAGTCGTCGCGTTCCGCTGCCTACCGCCGGTCCCATCGCCGACCAGCCGCGTGGGCCGGACCTGTTCCGCCTGCCCGGCCTCCGTCGCTTCGTTCGCTGGCGCTACGCCCGACTGACGCTCCAGCTTCCGCTGCTGGCGCTGGCCGTGCTGGTGATCGTGGACGGCCTCACGGGGCGCCAGCTGGCGCCGAGGAACGTCGCGACGACCGCCAGCTGGCTGCACTATCGCGGGCTGGTCGTCGTCGCGCTCGCCCTCGTCGGAAACGCGTTCTGCGCGGCCTGTCCGTTGATGTTGACGCGCGGTCCGGCGAACGCGGTCAAGCGCTGGCTCCCCACCGAGCTCCGCTGGCCCTCCTGGCTACGGAACAAGTGGCTGGTCGCCGCCTTGCTCCTCGCCGTGTTCTTCAGCTACGAGGCGTTCGACCTGTGGGCCAGTCCGTGGCTGACCGCCTGGCTGGCGATCGCCTACTTCGTGGGGGCGTTCGCCGTGGACGCGCTCTTCCCGGCCGGCACCTTCTGCCGCTACGTCTGTCCGCTCGGGAACTTCAACTTCGTGTTCTCGAGCGTGTCGCCCACGCAGATCGCAGCGGCCGACCCGGACGTCTGCCGAAGCTGCGAGCACAAGCCGTGCCTGCACGGCCGCGAGACGCGGGCCGACCCCGACGACGCTGGCGGCGCGTACGCGTTCTTGGCTCCGGACGAGGTGGTCCACCCCAACGGCGAGGGGGTGTTCCCCGGCTGCGAGACGCGCCTCTTCGTGCCGGCGATGACGTCGAACATGGACTGCACCTCGTGCATGAACTGCGTCCGGGCCTGCCCGTACGACAACGTCTCGTTGGTGCTGCGGTCGCCCGCGCGCGAGCTGGCGCGCGATCCGTGGCGACGTCGCTGGGGCCTTCCGGTGCTGGTGCTGGGGGTGCTGCTGCTCTTCTGGGGCCTGCTGAATGCGGTGGCGATGGTTCCGCCGTTCTACGACGCCGCCGAATGGCTCTCCAGGCAGGTCGGCAGCCGGAACGAGACGTTCCTGTTGGCGCTGGTGTTCGGCGCCTTCGGCCTCGGCGGACTGGCGCTGGCCGGCGCGGGCGCGGTCGCGGCCGACCTCGCGGGCGGGGCCGGCTTCGCGCCGCGCGCCGCGCTGATGCGCTGGGGCTACGTGTTCGTGGCGCTGGGCTTCGGCTTCTGGGCGGCTCACTACCTGTTCCACTTCCTCACCGGAGCGGCGTCGATCGTGCCGGTGATGCAGCACTTCTTCGAGTACCGGGGGGCCGCGATCGATCCCGACTGGCGCCTCGCGCGTTGGATGCCGTCCGCCTGGCTGTTCCCCGTCACGGCCGCGGTGAGCGTCGGCTACGCGCTCGTGGCCGCGTTCGTCGTGGTCAGGATCGCGCTGCGCGACTTCGGCCGGCGGGGCGTGCTCGCGATGTGGCCGATGCTGATCCTGGTGATCGGGCTGGCCGTCGTGCAGCTGTTGATCCTGGCGCAGCCGATGGAGATGCGCGGCACGGTGCTGGGGCCGTCGTTCTGATGGCGCACCGCTTCCGCCGTGCGGCACGCGCGGCCGCGGCGACGCTCGTGGCCGCGGCGGGGTCTTTGGGCACGCCCGCGGCGGCGCAGGAGGCGACCGGCGTGGTCGGACCGCCGCCGTGCGCGTACCGGGACGTGGCGGCCACGATCCATCCGGAAGGCGACGGACGCTGGACGGTGCTGGACACCGTGTTCGCGCTGCCCGCAGCGTGGGCGCCGGAGGACCTGGTACCGGCCCGGGAGGCCGGCTTCGACGACGACCGCACGGTTCGCGCCGTGATCGTGCCCGATCTTCGTGCGCTCCGCGAGGCGGCGGAGGTGGCGGGGGTCCCGCTCGCGCTGCGCTCGGCGTTCCGCAGCTACGCCTATCAGGCGACGACGTTCGCGTACTGGGTCCAGCGGGACGGCGAGGCGGCAGCGCTCGCGACCAGCGCCAGAGCGGGTCATTCCGAGCACCAGCTGGGCACCGCCGTGGACCTCGGGAGCGCGGGGGGCCCGGCGCCGTGGGACGTCGCCGACTGGGCCGACACGCCCGCGGGCGCGTGGCTGCAGCGCAACGGTTGGCGGTTCGGCTTCGTGGCCAGCTACCCCGAGGGCGCTGCGGACCTGAGCTGCTACGCCTACGAGCCGTGGCACTGGAGGTGGATCGGCCGCGAGCTCGCGGCCGTCGTGCACGCGCGGAGCGCCGTGCCCCGCGACGTGCTGTGGGAGGTAACGCATGCACCTTGACCCTGCCTCGACTCGCCGCCCTGCCCCCGTCCCCCGCCGGCTGACGCGCGTCGTGGCGACGCTGCTGGCGTGGAGCGGCGCCGCCGTCGCGCTGGCGCACGCCACGATCGTGTTCGGCACGGTATCGAGCGAGCCTGCCCCCGTCCGCGCGGGCGAGCCCGCCGCGCTCCTGCTCGAGATGCGGGATCCGGTCGACGCGCCGGTCGAGGACGCCGTCGTGTTCGTCGAGGCCGGCCCGCCCAGCGGCGGACCGGTTCTCGAGAGCGACCGATTCGCGGAGATCCGGCCGGGCGTGTACCGCACCGAGATCGTCCTTCCGGAGCGGGGCGAGTGGACGCTCCGGTTCCGCGACCAGACGTTCCGCCAGGAGGAGGCTCAGGCGGTGATCACTCTGGGTGTCGGTCCCGACGGCGGCGCGGAAGAACGCTCGTTCATCTTTCCGCCGACGGCCACGGGGCCCACCGGCCTGACCACCTGGCTGGTCTGGCTGATCGGCCTGCCGCTGGTCGCGGGACTGGTCGTGACGGTGATGGTGCTCCGCGGCGGGCAGGGCGCGCCGGCCGCCGACGCCGAGGAGGGCCCCCCGGCGTGAGTCCGCGAAAGCGGAGCCCGGGCACGATCGTGATCGGCGTGTGCCAGGGAGGCCTGTCGCTGGGCGTCGGCCCGATGATCATCGGAATCTGTCCGGGCCCGCTCGGGATCGTGCGGATCCGCGTCGCCGGCGTGCTGCCGGCGCACCGTCCGGTCGTGCCGCTCTAGGCGCTGCCAGCCTGGCGGGCTAACCGGCGTCGCGCGCGTGGCTCGGGTCGGACTCGCCTCCCCGGCTCCGAAGCCCCGTCCACCACACGTCGATCATCTCGCGGGCCATGTCGCGGGCGGGACGTGTCGCGCCCTCGACCGTGACGGCGTGGTCGATCGCCTCGATCGTCGCCAGGAACGTCCCCGCCAGCAGCATCGGATCGGCGGCGCGCGTCTCGCCGCGCTCCGCGGCCGACGCGAACGCGGCGCGCAACGGCTCGAGCAGCGCACGGTACGCCAGTGCACGGAGCCGGTCCGTGTGCTCGGGCGCCGCGACCGCCATGTCGCTGCGGACCATGCGGAACAGATCGACGAGCGGCTGACCGAGCAGCCAGTCCGCCACGGCGTGGAGCGCGTCGCGAAGCGACGCCGCGTCGGAGACGGCGGCCTCCATGGCGCGTCGATGCCGCTCCATGCTTCGTTCGACGACCTGTACGTACAGGTCCTGCTTCCCGGCGGGTGCGTGGTAGTACAGCGACGCCTGGCGGATTCCCAGCTGCCGTGCGATGTCGCGCATGGTCACGCCGGCGAAGCCGTGTCGGGCGAACAGCTCCTCGGCCGCGTGCAACACCCGTTCGCGTGCCGGGCTCGTAGCTTCCACCGTGGCATGATAGCCGCCCGCGCGTCACGCGACCGCCGTCCCCCACCCGATTCGGGCCGCCCGGGGGTCGTGCTAGCCTGCGGGCATGAACGTCGACGACAACGAGCTGACCCACCTCGCCCGACTGGCCCGGCTCCGACTGGAAGAGACGGAGCGTGAGCGGCTCCGCGGCGACCTGGAGCGCGTGCTGGCCCATCTCGGCGAGCTGACGCGCATCGACGTCGACGGTCTGGAGCCGATGCTGCGGCCCGTCCACGTCGAGGACGGGACGCGCGCGGACGTCGCGCGCCCCGGCCTGCCGGCCGAGCGAGCGCGGGCCCAAGCGCGTGCGCATCTCGACACGTTCGTCCGCGTCCCCCGCACCGGCGGCGACGACGGCTGACGCCGGCTGACGCCCCTCCTCAGGCCAGGGGCTCCGACCCCAGGTACGGCTCCAGAGCCGCGGGCACCATCACGGCGCCCGACTCGAGCTGGTACGTCTCGACGAGCGCAGCGACGGTTCGCGGAAGCGCCAGCGCGCTCCCGTTCAGGGTGTGGACCAGCGCGGTCTTGCCGCTGCCCGACGGTCCGCCGGGGCGCGCCCGCGCCTTCAGCCGGCGCGCCTGGAACTCCGTCATCGTGCTGATGCTGCTCACCTCGAGCCAACGTTCCTGACCCGGACTCCATACCTCGAGGTCGTACTTCTTCGCCTGTGTGAACCCCATGTCGGCCGTGCACATCAGCAGCCGCCGGTACGTCAGGCCCAGCGCCTCCAGCATCGCTTCGGCCAGCTCCGTCATGGTCTCGAGCATCGCGTAGCCTTCGTCCGGCTCCGTGAACGCCACCATCTCGACCTTGTCGAACTGGTGCACCCGGTTCAGGCCGCGGACCTCCTTGCCGTAGCTCCCGGCCTCGCGCCGGAAGCAAGGGGTCGACGCGCAGTAGCGGATCGGCAGCGAGGCGCTGTCGAGGATCTCGTCGCGATGCAGGTTCGTGACGGCGACCTCGGAGGTCGGGATCAGGTACAGACCGTCCTCGACGCGGTACATCTGCCCCTCCTTGTCGGGCAGCTGACCGGTCGCCGTCGCGCTCGCCTCGTTCGCGAGCAGCGGCACGCGGACCTCTGCGAAGCCCGCCTGCGCGAGCCGATCGAGGAAGAACCGCTCGAGCGCCCCGAACAGGCGCACCCCGTTCCCCCGCACCACCGGAAACCCGGCGCCGGCGATCCGCGTTCCCGCCTCGAGGTCCAGCCATCCGAGCGCGGCCATCGTGTCCCAGTGCGGGCGCACGGCCCCGACCGGCGCGGTTCCCGTCCGCTCGTGGACCACGACGTTGTCGTGCTCGCTTTCGCCCAGGGGGACGCTCTGGTGCGGCAGGTTCGGTATCTCGAGGTGGAGCCGGTCGATCCGCTCGCGCAGCGCGCGCTCGCGCTCCTCGAGGCGCTTGACCTCGCTCGACAGCTCGCCCATCGACCGGATCAGCGCAGACGCGTCCTCGCCGTTCCGCTTGAGCTCGCCGATGCGCTTGCTGTCGGCGTTTCGGCGAGCCTGCTTCGCCTCGAGCTCCTGTCGCAACAGGCGGTGCTCCTCGTCGGCGAGAAGCAGCTCGTCCAGAGCCGCCTCGGCGCCTTCGATGCGCTTGGCGCGAACGCCGCGTCGGACGTCCTCGGGATGATCTCGCAGGAGGGTGGGATCGAGCATGCGTCAGCGTACCCGACCGGCCCGGGACGCGGCCTCGCCGGGTACGCTGACGCATGCGCGACCTCCTGATCACCGTTCCGCACCACGCCGCGACCGTGCCGCTCGAGATTCTCGCGGAGATGCTCGCAGGCGACGTCCACGACGACGTGACGCGGCTCGGCCGGCTCGAGCGGCTCCGTCGCGAAGGCGATCCGAGCACCGACGACCTGTTTCGGCTGCCGGGCGCCCGCTTCGTGACGGCGACGGTGTCGCGGTTCGTGGTGGACCTGAATCGCGGCCGCGACGACGTCGGCCCGAACGGCGTCGTGAAGAGCACCGACTTCGCGCGCCGCCCGCTCTACCCGCCCGGCGGCGAGCCTGACGCGGACCGGATCGCGGCTCGGCTTCTGCGCTACTACGATCCGTTCCACGCGCAGGTGCGCCGCGAGGTCGAGCGCCGGCCTCCCCTCGCCATCGTGGACGGCCACAGCATGACGGCCGACGGTCCGGCGCTCGGTCCCGACGCCGGCCGACCGCGCCCGGCCGCCCAGCTCATCACGGGCGGGGGCCCCGATGGCGAGCCGGTGGACGGACCGGTCAGCCTTCCCGGAGCCGCGGCCCGCGCCCTCGCCGCGGCGCTCGAGGCGGCGCTCGCGGCGCGCCTGCCGCTGGGGCGCGATGGGGAGCCGCACGGCGTGCGAATCAACGATCCGTTCGCGCACGGCGAGATCCAGCGGCGCTACGGGGCGTCGGGCGAAGCGAGCGACGTGCCGACCGTGTCGATCGAGATCCACCGCGGCCTGTTCGAGGATTCCGACGCCCGGCCGCGCCCGGAGCGGATCGCGCGGGTTCGCGAGGCGATCGGCGAGGCGCTCCAGGTCGTGCGGCCGCACCTCGAAGGCGCCGCGTCCCGTTCCTAGCCGCCGGCGGACCGCCGCGTCGCGGCGCCCGGCGTCCCTCCGCTACGGCAGGAGCGTCATCCAGCGGGCCAGCAGCGGCACCAGCGGATTCTCGTCGGCGGTGAGCAGATCGACGTGCGTGAGGCCGGACAGGATGGTCACGGTCAGCGGCGCGCCGAGACGCTGCTCGGCGTACCCGCCGAACGCGTCGACGTCGCGCAGCAGCCCCCGGTCGCTCCCGATCGCGAGGGTCGGCGTCGTCACCTCCCGCATCGGAACGAAGTCGTCTCGGTCGGTCAGGTCGGGCGGCAACGCAGCGAGGTCCAGCAGCAGCGCCGTGGGCACGTACCATTCCGCGGCGTCGGCGTACGGGCCGGTCCAGGTCCGCATGTACTCCTCGAAGTCGGTCCGCTCGTAGCGGGGATCGCCGGGACCCCAGTCGACGCGCTCCGCGCCCTCGGCCACGCCGACGACGCTGCCGCTGCGGGCCGCCCAGAAGCCGCCGACGAGCACCGCGAACACGTTGCCGTCCAGCTCGGCGTCCCGCGCCTGGCCCAGCGAGGCGGAGTGCACGCGGAACGCGCCGTACTGATCGTCGTGGACGATGCCGCCGAACGCCCGGTTCGTCATGGGCACGTCCGCCGCGCCCGAAGGCGCCGGATCGTCGGGCGCCATCGCCGCCAGCATCGCCGAGGCGAGTCGCCGCGCGAACGTCGCGCCTCCCTCCCCCAACGTCGTCCACGGCGGGGCCCTGCCCTGCTCGACCGCCTCCCGCGTGGGCAGCACCACCGGAACGCCGAACAGGCGGAAGCCGCGCGAATAGCCGAACGCGCCCGTCCGGCCCGGAGCGCCGTCGATGAGCACCAGCCCGTCGATCGCCGCGCGCCCCGAGCGGTCGGGACCGTTCCAGGCGGAGTAGAGCGCGACCTGACTGGCGCCCAGCGAATGTCCCGCCAGGACGACGTGGGACGCGGCGGCGCGCGCCTCGCGCACGACGGCGTCGAGGTCGGCGAGATGCGTCGCCAGGCCCCAGTCGGCCACGAACGCGTAGCGCTCGGGATCGGGGGCCCGATAGCTCGGAGGCGCGTCCGCGGTTCCCAGGTACGCGCGCCGAACGAGCTCGGCGTCGCCGCTGGCCCACGCCTCGCGGCCGGGAGCGAGGTCCTCGAGCGCGTTGGCGCGTCGATCGATGGCCCAGACCTGGAGTCCCGGCGTGGCGGCCACGAGGCGTCGCGCCAGCGGACCGAACTGGGCGGCTCCTCCGAACAGGCCCGGCACGGCGATCACGACCGTGTCCACCGGCTCGTCGAGCCCCCAGCGGAGCGTGGTCTGCCCGTCGTAGCGCGCAGGCGTCGACGGCACGTCCACGCCCGGGACCCGGACGACCCATGACGGCACCTCCGCCGGCGCCAGCCGCCAGGGGGCGTCCAGGGGCCGGGTCGCGGGACGAACGTCGGGAAGCGGCAGGCAGCCGGCGAGCAGCGCCACCGCGAGGAGCACCGCGGCTCCGCGCGAGCGGGTGGCACGTCGTACCGAGGCGGTCCGCACGGGCTTCGCCATGCGTCCAGCCTAGAGCACCGGGCGGCCGACCACGGCGTCGGACGGAACGTCGCGAGAACCCCGTCGTGCTACGCTTCCGGCGTGTCCGTCGAGGTACTCGACTACCGACTGGAGGTGCGCGGCGTGCCGGCAGGCCGCCACGTGCTGCGAAGCGAGGAGCAGGGCCGCGACGCTCGTGCCGACGGCGCCCGCCGCGCGAGCGTGCGCCTGGAAGGTGAAGCGACGTTCGAGGGTCCCCTCGGCCCGGCCCGCGTGCTGCAGCTGAGCCGGTGCGACGCGGACCTCATGACGAGCCGCGAGTTCCGCGAGACGACCGTCGATCGTAGCGGCGAGCGCCGCACGCGGATCGAGTTCGACGAGGGGGACGGCCTGGTCCGCATGCGTCGCGGCGACGAGCTGGCAGAGACCCCCTACCTGACGTCGTTCCGCGATCCGCTGTCGATGCTGCGCGAGCTACGTCGCGCCGACGCCGCCGCGCAGCGGATCCGCATCCCCATGCTGGGCAAGGTCGTCGAGGCGCGCTCGCTGGGCATGGTCGAGCTCACGACCGAGCTGGGGCCCAAGCAGGCCCGGGCCTACCAGCTCCATCCGGGAGGAAGCTGGCTCTGGATCGACGCCGAGCCGCCCCATCCGATCCTGAAGCTCACGCAGCGAACGCCGGACGGGCTGGTCGACGCGGTGCTCGTCAAGATCGCCCACGGGACCGAGCTGCCCGGCTGGGATGCAGAGGAGGGACGGGGCGGCACGAAGAAGCGAAGCAAGCGTCGTCGCAGGCGCCGCGGCCGCGGCGGGCGCTCCAGGTCCCGCAAGAACGAGTGACGAGCGACCCCGGAGCTGGTGGGCGGGCCGCGCCTCCGTCCGCCGACGAGGTTCGGGCGGCGCTCGATCGGCTCTACGCCTGCACGCGAGGCGGCGCCCCGCGCGACCCGGCTCGTACACGCTCGCTCCTCGACCGGCTGGCCGTCCCCGATCCAGCGCACGTCGTGCACGTCGTGGGCACGAACGGCAAAGGCTCGGTCGCCGCCAGGATCGCCGCTGGGCTCGGTGCGGCGGGCCTGACCCCGCTGCGCTTCCTGTCGCCGCACGTGGAGCGCTTCCACGAGCGGATCGACGTGGCGGGAACGCCGCTACGCGACGACGAGCTGCTGGCGTTCCTGGAGCGGGCGTGGCACGTCGAGCCTGCCCCCGCCGCGGCGTTCTTCGAGCTCGCGACCGCGATGGCGCTCGACGTGGCGCACCGGCGCGGGGCGGACTGGGCGGTGCTCGAGGCAGGCGTCGGCGCGGCGCGGGACGCCACCCTCGCGATCGGCAACGTGCGCGCGACGGTGATCACGAACGTCGACGAGGACCACCTCGACCAGATCGGACCGGATCTCGCCGCGGTGGCGCGCGACAAGTCGGCCGCGATCCGGCCCGGCGTCCCGGTCGTGACCGGCGCGACGGGCGTCGCGCTGGAGATCGTGCGCACGACCGCGCGGCGGCGGCGCGCTCCCCTGCACGCATCCGAAGACGGCGGCCGGCTGTTCGACGCGCCCCCCTCGTCGCCGCCGTCGTCGTCGGCGCCGACGACGGCGACCGACGAGGCCGCCGGCAGACTGGCGTTCGCGACGCTTCGTTCGCTCGGGCTCGGGTCGGATGCGGAACGGTGCGCGCTGGCGGCCGCGGCCGCGCCGCCGGCGCTCCCCGCGCGTCGCGAGCGCTTCGACCTGGGGCACGGCCGCACCGTGCTTCTCGACGGAGCGCACAACCCCGCGGCGGCGTCGGCGCTGGCCGCCGACGCTCCCGCGGGAGCGCACGTGCTGCTGGGCGTGGCGGGCCGCAAGGACGCGGCGCGGATCCGCTCGGCGTTCGCGGACGCGCCGCGCCTCACGCTCACCGCGGTGACGTCGGGCGAGCGCCCCTGGAACGACGATCCGGCGTTCGTCGCCGACGCCGGAGACGCGCTCGAGTCGGCCTTGGCCGCCCTGCCGGTCGGCGGCACGCTGATCGTGACCGGCTCGTTCCACCTCGCGGGCCGCCTCAGGCCGGCGATCAGGCTCCGCTCCGCGGCGACCGGCGACGAGCCGGACCCACGGTATGCTCCGTCCTCGTGAGCGGAAGAATCGGATTCGTCAGTCTGGGCTGCCCGAAGGCCCTCGTCGATAGCGAGCGCATCCTCACGGAGCTGCGCACCGCCGGCTACGAGCTGGTGCCCAGCTACGAGGACGCCGACGTCGTGGTCGTGAACACCTGCGGCTTCATCACGCCCGCCGTCGAGGAGTCGCTGGACGCGATCGGCGAGGCGCTCGACCGAACCGGTCGCGTCGTCGTGACCGGCTGTCTCGGCGAGAAGCCCGACACGATCCGCGACCGCCATCCGCACGTCTCGGCCGTGACGGGAGAGGGCGACGTGGACGGCGTGATGCGCGCGGTGGGCGAGTTGCTGCCCCCCGAGGACCATCCGTTCGTCCGGTTGGCGCCGCCGCCGCGGGGCGTCAAGCTCACGCCGCGCCACTACAGCTACCTGAAGATCGCCGAGGGGTGCGACCACACCTGCGCGTTCTGCATCATTCCGCAGATGCGCGGCCTGCAGCGCAGCCGGGACGCGGCCGACGTGCTGGCCGAGGCGACGCGGCTCGTCGCCACCGGCACGCGCGAGCTGGTCGTGATCGCACAGGACACCAGCGCCTACGGAACCGATCTGCGGCACCGCGAAAGCCGGTTCGCGGGCCGCGACGTGCCCGCCCGGCTGGGGCCGCTGGTCCGCGAGCTCGCCGCGCTGGACGTTTGGCTACGTCTGCACTACGTCTATCCCTATCCCCACGTCCGCGAGCTCATCCCGCTGATGGCCGAGGGGGCGCTGCTCCCCTACCTCGACGTGCCGCTGCAGCACGCCAGCCCGCGCGTGCTGCGCGCGATGCGCCGTCCGGGCGGCGCCGAGAGCCACTTGGGCACGATCCGGGCGTGGCGCTCGGTCCGTCCCGACCTGGCGATCCGCTCGACGTTCATCGCCGGCTTTCCCGGCGAGACCGAGGACGACGTCGAGCTGCTGATCGACTTCCTGCGCGAGGCCCGGCTGGACCGGGTCGGCGTGTTCGCGTACAGCGAGGTCGACGGCGCCACGGCGAACGCGCTTCCCGGCGCGGTGCCGGCCGAGCTTCGCCGCGAGCGCCGCGACCGGGTGATGGCGGCGCAGCAAGAGATCTCGGCGTCGCTCCAGGCGGCCAAGGTCGGCCGCGAGCTCGACGTGATCGTCGACGCCTACGGCGAGCTACCCGGAGAGATCGTTGGACGGAGCGTCTACGACGCCCCCGACGTCGACGGCGTCGTCACCGCGGTGGGCGACGGCACCACGAAGATCGGCGACCGCGTGGTGGTTCGGATCGACGATGCCAGCGCGTACGATCTTCGCGGCACGGTGCTGCGCGCCAAGCCGTGGACGCCGGGCGTGCCCGCCTGGAGCTGAGGCCCGGCCTCCACCGGCCTCCACCGGAGTCCACGTCCACGCCGCGGTCGGCCGGTCGCCGGACCGGCTAGCCCAGCGGGCCGCGCTGGTTCAGGAGCCGTTCGAACTCGCGCTCGTCGGGCGCCTCGCGGGCGCCGACGCGTTGCGTGATCATCAGGCGCAGCTCGTGCGGGCTGGTCGCCATGTAGGTCGCGTCGGCCAGCGTGACCCGGCCGTCGAGGTAGAGCTCGACGAGGTTCTGATCGAACGTCCGCATGCCGCGGAGGTTGCCCTCCATCAGCGCTTCCTTGATCAGCGACGTCTTGTCCGGATCGCGGATGTAGTCGCGGATCAGCGGCGTGTTGACCAGCACCTCCGACGACAGCACCCGGCCGGGGCCGTCGGCGCGCGCCAGCAGCCTCTGGCTCAGGATGCCCAGCAGCGACTCGGCCATCATGGTGCGGATCTGGTTCCGCTCGTGCGGCGGGAAGAAGTCGATGATCCGGTTGATGGTGCGGACCGCGTCCAACGTATGGAGGGTCGACAGCACCAGGTGCCCCGTCTGCGCGGCGGTGATGGCGGCCTCGACGGTGGCCTTGTCACGCATCTCGCCGATCATGATCACGTCGGGATCCTGACGCATGGCGTACTTGAGCGCGTCGACGAAGTCCGCGGTGTCCAGGCCAACCTCGCGTTGGACGACCAGGCTCTTCTGGTTGCTGTGCAGGATCTCGATCGGGTCCTCGATCGTGATCACGTGCCGCGAGTAGCGCCGGTTGATGTGGTCCACCATCGCGGCCAGGCTGGTGGTCTTCCCCGAGCCGGTCGGTCCGGTGACGAGCACCAGGCCGCGCGGCTGCTCGGCCCAGCGGGTGACGACCTCGGAGGGAAGCCCGAGCGCCTCGAAGCCGGGAATCGCGTCGCCGATCACGCGCATCACGACGCCCACCGAGCCGCGTTGACGGAACGCGTTGCAGCGGAAGCGGGCCACCTCGGGGATCGTGAAGGCGAAGTCCAGCTCGTGGCGGTGCCGGAACGCCGTGCGTTGCTCGTCGGTCATCATCGCCAGGGCGATCTGCTCGGTCTGCGCGGGCGTCAGCGTGGGGCTGTCCTCCCACGGGTGGAGATCGCCGTCCACGCGGACGTGGGGCGGCGCGCCCGCTTGCAGGTGGACGTCCGACGCGCCCCGCGCGACCATCCGCCCCAGCAGGTCGGCCATCCGTACGCCCCGTGTTTGGCTGTCCATGTACGTCCTCCTAGGAAGCGTCGTTCGGCCCCAGCATAGGCGGGACACGGCCGTCAGGGCTGTGAGACATCGCGCCTCAGAGGATCTTGGAGAGGAAGCCGCGGGTGCGCTCCTCGGTGGGGTTCTGGAAGAAGTGCTCGGGGCTGCCGACCTCGACGATCTGGCCCGCGTCCATGAAGATCACGCGGTCGCCGACCTCGCGAGCGAAGCCCATCTCGTGGGTGACCACCACCATCGTCATCCCCTCCTTGGCCAGGTTGACCATCACCTCGAGCACCTCGCCGATCACCTCGGGGTCGAGCGCGCTGGTGGGCTCGTCGAACAGCATCACCTTCGGCTCCATCGTCAGCGCCCGCGCGATGGCGACACGCTGCTGCTGGCCACCCGACAGCTGACCGGGGTACTTCTGCGCCTGCTCGGGGATGCCGACCTTCTCGAGGAAGTACATCGCACGCTCCTCGGCCTTCGACGTCTTCCACTTGCGCACCCGAATCGGCGCCAGGGTGATGTTCTCCATCACCGTCAGGTGCGGAAACAGGTTGAACTGTTGGAACACCATCCCGGTCTCGCGACGGATCAGGTCGATGTTGCGGACGTCGTCGGTCAGTCGCGTGCCGTCCACGACGATCGCGCCCTCCTGATGCTCCTCGAGCCGGTTGATGCAGCGGATCAGCGTCGACTTGCCCGATCCGGACGGCCCGATCACCACCACGACCTCGCCCCGGTTGACGGACATGTCGATGTCCTTGAGCACGTGGAAGTCGCCGAACCACTTGTTCAGGCCGTCGATCTCGATGATCCTCTCGCCCCCTTCGGGGGCGTGGGCGCTGGCCCGGGGGATCTGCGCAGTCTGGGTCACGGGTGCCTCCTCGGGCGGGGTCGCCCTGGTGCGGGTCAGCGTTCGCCGACCCCGAGTTCCTTCTCGAGCTGCCTGCTGGCCATCGACATACGGTAGCTGAAGAACCAGTATACGGCCGCCATGAACAGCGACACCTCGAGCAGCACGCCACCGGCGTACTGCAGCGAGTCGGGCTGGCTGGGGATCACCTTTCGGCCGATCTCGAAGAAGTCGAACAGGCCGACGATGAACACCAGCGAGGTGTCCTTGAACAGGCCGATCGCCTGTCCGACGATGGCCGGGATCACGGCGCGCAGCGCCTGGGGTAGCACGATGAGCCGCGTCGTCTGCCAGCCCGACAGTCCCAGGGCGCGGGCGGCCTCGCCCTGCCCGCTGGGAACGGACTGCAGGCCGCCGCGAACGTTCTCGGCCATGTACGCGGAGCTGAACAGGGTGATGGCGACCAGCGCGCGGGCGAGGGCGGGGATCGAGTCGGGGCTGACGTCCAGCAGGAGCGGCACCATCAGCGAGGCGATGAACAGCCAGGTGATCAGCGGCGCGCCGCGGACGAGCTCGATCACGCCGATGCAGAACCACTTGATCGCGGGCAGATCGCTGCGGCGCCCCAGCGCCAGCAGGATGCCCAGCGGGAACGACACGGCGATGCCGACGCCGGCCAGCACCAGCGTGAGCAGGAAGCCGCCCCACTCGGTGGTCCGAACGACCTCCATCGGGCCTTCGCCGCCGAGCCCGTAGAGCAGGATCAGCACGACGGGCAGACCGACCGCCCACGACCACGCCTGAATCCGTACGAGCGCCGGAACGCGAAGCCCAGCGCCGTAGCCTGCGAGCGCCATCCCGCTCGCGATCGCCCAGGGCAGGCGGACGGAGGGCCAGAACGCGATGGCCAGGGCGGTGATCACGAAGGTGGCGCCCGTGAACCACCAGAACACGCCCCCCACGATGACGCCCTTCCCTGCCCGCTTCGACAGGCCCGCGCCGAGACCGAGGAGCAGCAGGATCACGCCCAGCGCGACGACGGGACGCCACAGCAGGTCGGCGGGGTAGCGGTAGACGGCGAGCAGCTTCATGTTGGACCAGATCGGCGCCCACGCGGCGCCCGTCAAGGTCCAGCGGACCAGGCTCGACACGGCCGAGAGGAGCACGAAGCCGACGAGGAGGCTGACGACGGAGTTCACGGGGCCGTGGAACAGGTTCCGGCGCAGCCAGGCTGGCGCTCCGCGCTCTCGGGCCGGGGGAAGCCGGTCTGGGATCATCTCCATGTCAGCGCTCCACGATCGCCATGCGGGCGTTCACGATGTTGAGGACGAACGCGAACGCGAAGCTGATCGCCAGGTACGACACGATGATCAGCAGCGTCACGGGAACGCTGGCGCCGGTCTGGTTCGCGACGATCGTGCTGATCGCGAAGATCTCGCCGTACGCGGCGAGCGGCCCCAGCGACGAGTTCTTCGTCAGGTTCAGGTACTGGCTGATCATGGGCGGAAGGATGATCCGGACCGCTTGGGGAAACACGATCAGCCCGAAGGTCTGGCCGCTGGACAGCCCCAGCGCCTTGGCGGCCTCGGTCTGTCCTTTGGGGACCGCCTGGATGCCGCCTCGCACGATCTCGGCGATGAAGCTCGACGTGTAGATCACGAGCGCCAGCAGCAGCGCGAGGTAGCTGGGCGTGAAGCTGAACCCTCCCGCGTAGTTCGACACCGGCACCGTCGGCGTGCTCCACACCAGCGGTCCCGACGAGCCGATCACGGTCGACGTCTCGAGCGCGGGGCCGGCGGCCTCGTCGTCGCCGTCCGCTCCGCCCGGGGCCGTGAACAGCGAGGCGGGGCCGAAGCCGGCCCCGCCGGCGGCGGCCTCCTCCTCGGCGGCGTCCACCGGCTCGAAACCGGGGATGCGGACCTGGCCGTCCCGGTCCGAGACGACGCGCCGCTCGAAGCCGGTCACGACCAGCTGGGTCCGCACGTTGCGAAACCCGACGCCGTCCTCGCCGACCTCCTCGCCGGCGTCCCAGGCGCCGTTCCCGTTCCGGTCGACGTACAGCCGGCCGGTCGTAGGCTCGTCGATCCAGTGGACCTCGTACCGCTCAGCGTCCGCCTCGTTCACGAACCGGAGCTCCGCGGACGCGTACTCGCCCTCCTCGAGGATCGGGAAGCGAAGCGTGCTGGGCTTGACGCGGCGCTGCTCGACGAGGTTCTGACTGCGAGCCTCCAGAACGCCTTCTTCGACGCGTACCGTCACGGGCACGAAGCCCACGGCGGGCTCGTCCCGGTCACGGCTCCCGTCGGCGTCGAGGTCGCGGAACGTGATGCCGCGACCCCGCTCGACGTTCAGGTCGACCGCGAGCGTCTCGGGGGGGTCGGAAGCGAACGAGGCGGCGTAGTAGCCGACCCCGGCCAGCGCCACGGCGGCGGCCACGGCCCACGGCCAGGCACGCCCTGGACGATCGGCGCGGGCGATGCGGCGGCGCTGCACGGCCATGACGACGACGTACGCGACGAGCGCGGCGATCAGCCACGGAAGCCACGCTCGGAACCCGAAGCCGGGATAGGCGAACGGGAAGGCGAGGCCTCGGTTGGAGAGGTAGACGCCGCCGGGCAGCCGGAGCGGCGCGGTGATCGTCGGGGGCAGCGTCGCCAGCACCGCCGTGTACCAGAAGATGATCTGGACGGCCAGCGGCGTGTTGCGGAGGATCTCGACGTACCAGGTGGCGATCTGTCGCAGCAGCCAGTTGGCGCTGAGCCGGGAGACGCCGATGCCGACGCCCAGGACGCTGGCGAGCACCACGCCGACCAGCGACACCTTCAGCGTGTTCAGCACGCCGATGACCAGCGCGCGCCAGTACGGGTCGTCGGGGCTGTAGGGGATCGGTCGCTCGGCGATGGGAATCCCGGCGCGACTGTCCAGGAAGCCGAAGTCGGCGGGCAGGTTGGACCGCGACAGCGCCGACGTGACGTTCGTCCACAGGATCGCGATCCCGATCAGCACCAGGGCGGCGAAGACGACCTGAGCCAGGATGCCGATGGTCTTCACGTTGCGCCAGAACGGGATCCGTTCGGGCGCCTCAGCGTTCCGCACGAAGGCCTCCCACGAGGGTGACGGTCCGCCGCGGGCGTGTGGCCGCGGCGCCGCAGCGACGAACCTCGTTCGTGACGTTCATCAGATAGGGGATTCGGTCGGACCGGTAGACGAAGGGGCGCCCGAGTTCAGGACGCCCCCTCGCACCGCGGGGACCGGTCGTGGGACCGGCCCCCCGAAAGCGACGCTCAGCGGAAGGGCGGGCTGTAGAGAAGGCCGCCGTCGACGTAGCTGGCGTTCAGGCCGCGCTCGATGCCGAACGGGGTGTCGGGCCCGAGGTTGCGGGCGAAGATCTCGCCGTAGTTGCCGACCTGCTCGATCATGTCGATCATCGCGGTCTGCTCCAGGCCGAGCTGCTCGAGCGACTCGCCGTCGACTCCGAGGAAGCGGCGCACGGCCGGGTTCTGCGTGGTCTCGGCGACCTCGCGGACGTTGGCGGACGTGATGCCGTACTCTTCGGCCAGGAAGGTGCCGAAGGTGATCCACTTGACGGCGTCGAACCAGGCGTCGTCACCGTGCAGCACGGACGGACCCAGCGGCTCCTTTGAGATCGTCTGCGGAAGGATGACGCTGCCCTCGGGATCCTGGAGCGTGGTCTTGCGGCTCACGAGGCCCGAGACGTCGGTCGTGTACGACTCGCACTGGCCGCTGTCGTACGACGCGATCGCCTGGTCGGCCGTCTCGAAGATCACCGGGGTGTAGGCGATGTCGAGCGCCGCCATGACGTCGGCGAGGTTCAGCTCGGTCGTCGTGCCCGACTGGACGCAGATGCTGCGGCCTTCGAGATCCTGGAGCGACTCGATGCCGGACGCTTCCTTGACCATGAAGCCCTGGCCGTCGTAGAAGGTCGTCGGCGCGAAGTTCAGGCCCACCGTGCTGTCGCGGCTGGAGGTCCAGGTCGTGTTGCGGATCAGAACGTCCACCTCGCCGGTCTGGGTGGCGGTGAAGCGCTCCTGCGCCGAAAGGGCGCGGAACTCGACCGCGTCCGCGTCGCCGAGGACGGCGGCCGCGATGGCACGGCAGAAGTCGACGTCGAACCCGCTGTATTCGCCGGCGGAGTCGACGACCCCGAAGCCGGGCACCTGGTTGTTCACGCCGCAGACGAGGTTTCCGCGGACCTGCACTTCGTCGAGCAGACTGGTCTGCGCCTGCGCCAGTCCGACGAGGACCGACAAGGCGACGACGATGGTCAGCATCTTGCGCATATTCGAGCTCCTTTGCTTGATGAACGAACGTTGGCGACCGAGGGACATGACGCCGAACTGGAACTGCCCCGACGCATAATACCCAGCCGGGATGAATATGTAAAGGCGCGTAGCCGTGCATGTTCATGCTCAGGTGAGCGAAGCGCTCAACAGTACCGGTGAACCTCTGCGCTTCGCCGTCGCTTCTACCGGCGCGAGGACGATGCGCGTGCGCGCGACGGAGAGAGGGTCGTCACGGCGGCGGCGGAAGCGTTCGCGCCGCCTCGTCGATCGCGGCCCGGATCGCGTTGCGGACCGCGACGTCGACGATGGTGGTGCCGGAGCGTCCGGCGCCCAGCGCACGGACGATGTTCAACAGGTCGATGCGGACGTCGGTCTGCGACGCCTCCGCGGTCCCGACCCCGATCGCGACGATCTCCGCGGTGACGGCGTCCACGACGCGCACGTCCACGGTGACGCGGGCCGTGACCGTCTCGGCGCGACCTCCGAGCACGCCGAACAGCACGCCGCCGCCTCCGCTCTGCTCGACCCCGAACTCCGTGACGCTGCCCAGCGCCAACGCCTGCGCCCCCAGGACCCTGCCGGCCCGCGCGGCGCTGGCAGGATCGACGCGCCCGGAGCGACCGAGATCCTGCTCGCGCAGGACGGTCGCGAGCTGCTCACGCTCCGTCACGACGAAGCGGCCGCTTCGGAACGCCTCCGTCGCGAACACGTCGCTGACGCCGCGTCCGAGCTCCCGTTCGAAGCCTTCCGCACCTTCCACCGCGCCGGGGTCGAGCCCGCCGACCCGGACGCCGCCGGCACGGACCGAGAAGTCCGGGACGGCGATCACCCAACGCTCCTCGCGTGGCAGCGGTTCGACCTCGAACGGCCGAAGCTCTTCTGCGCCGCCGTCCCCAGCGGCGCCTCTCCCGGCTTCCCCGCCGGCGCCCGACACGGTGGGTGCGCAGGCGGCGAGCAGCAGCGCGAGCGCCGTCAGCGCAGCCGCCAGCAGGGACGTCCGCACGGCGGGGCGCGCGACGCGCGCGTGCAGGCCGTAGGGTCTCATGAGCCGCACGCTACCGCGGGAGCGGCCTCGTACACGACGGACACGAAACGATCTCGGCCCCGCACGAGGCGGGGCCGAGCGTTCGTCCAGGCGTCGCGGCGCGATCAGGCCGGAGCGCTCTGCTTCTCCTTCGCCTCGAGCTTCGCCTTGATCCGCTTGAGCACCGTGACCTCCTCGAGCGCGCGCTGGTCGAGCACGCTGCGGATGTCCTTGATCTGGTGCCGGATCCCGGGGATCACGAGCTGCTCCAGCGCGTTCACGCGCCGGTTCGTCTTCTTGATCTCCTCGCCGATGCGCCGCAGGCGGGTCTCGGTCGCGGCGACCTGGACGATCGCCTCGGTCAGCTTGCGGAACTCGGTGGCGGCGTCCAGCGTGCGGGCGCCGGCCCCGACCGGGCTGAACGGCAGGTGGTCCGAGAACTCCGGAGGCTGGACCTGCGGCACCTTGACGCCGAACAGGTTCTCGACCGAGATCTCGATCTCGAGATCCTCGTCGCTGGCGAGCGCCAGGCTCTCCACCGCGGCGGGGCCGTCCCAGGCGTTCGCGAGGAACAGCGCGAAGTACGCCTCCTTGCTGGCGTCCTGCAGGGCCCGGCGCGCCTCGAGCGAGGCCTTGACCAGGTCGAAGAACTCGCCGATCAGCGCGTCGCGCTTCCGCTTGAGGAGGTCCGCGCCGCGCCCGGCCAGCTTGAGCTGGTCGCGGCGCTGCAGCAGGTTCGAGCGGGTGGGTGCGATCGACTCGGCCATGGTCCTCCCCGCCTAGCGGGCGTCCTGCGCCGCACCCCAGAGCTCGTCCATCTTCGCGCCGTAGTACACGTCGATCTGCTCGTTCTTGAGGCGCGTGAGCTCGCTCTTGGGAAGCTTCGAGAGGGTCGCCCAGGCGATCTGGAGGGAGTCCTCGACGCTGCGGTTTTCGGCGCCCTGATCGATGAACACCCTCTCGAACTCGTCGGCGAACGCCAGGTACAGCTTGTCCGTCTCCGACAGGGCGTCCTCGCCGGTGATCGCAACGAGGCGCCGCAGGTCGAGGCCGTTGGCGTACGCCGCCTGGAGCTGGTCGGCAACGTCCTTGTGGTCGGCCCGCGTCTTGCCCTTGCCGATTCCGTTGTTCATGAGCCGCGACAGCGACGGGCCGGGGTTGATCGGCGGGAAGATGCCCTTGTTGTGCAGGTCGCGCGCCAGGTAGATCTGGCCCTCGGTGATGTAGCCGGTCAGGTCGGGGATCGGGTGCGTGACGTCGTCGTCGGGCATCGACAGGATCGGCAGCTGCGTGACCGAGCCTTTCTTGCCCTTCACCACGCCGGCGCGCTCGTAGATCCCCGCGAGGTCGGTGTACATGTAGCCGGGGTAGCCGCGGCGGCCGGGAATCTCCTCGCGCGCGCCGCCGATCTCGCGAAGCGCCTCGCAGTAGTTCGTCATGTCGGTCAGGATGACCAGCACATGGTAGTCGTGCTCGTACGCGAGGTACTCCGCGGCCGTCAGCGCCATGCGCGGGGTGAGGATCCGCTCGACCGCGGGGTCGTCCGCCTTGTTCAGGAACAGCACCGACCGCGCCAAAGCGCCGGTCCGCTCGAACTCCTTCGTGAAGAAGGTCAGCTCTCGCTGCGTGACGCCCATCGCGGCGAACACCACGGCGAACTCGCTCTGCTCGCCGATCACGGTCGCTTGACGCGCGATCTGCGCGGCCAGCTCGTTGGCCGGCAGGCCCGATCCGGAGAAGATCGGCAGCTTCTGGCCGCGGACCAGGCTGATCAGCGTGTCGATCGTGCTGACGCCGGTCTGGATGAACTCCTCGGGCTTCCGCCGCGCGACGGGGTTGATCGGCGCGCCGCCGATCGGCAGCCGCTTGTCGGCGACGACCTCGGGCAGGCCGTCGATCGGCTCGCCGATGCCGTTGAAGCGGCGTCCGATCATCTCCTTGCTGACGCCGAGGCGGGCGACGTTCTCGACCAGGCTGACCGTGGTCGAGGAGAGGTCGATGCCCGAGGTCTCCTCGAACACCTGGAGCACGGTGTACTCCTTGCTGACCTCGATGACCTGCCCGCCGCGGACGCGACCCGATCCGTCCTTGATGCTGACGATCGCGTTATAGCTGAGGTCGGGTGCGTTCTGGAGGAAGAGCAGCGGGCCGGAGACGTAGCTGACCTCGCTGTACTCCTTCTTGAGAAGGTTCTTGCTCACGTTCGCTCCTTACGCCGGCACCGCGAAGCTCTCGTCGAGCTGCGCGATGATCTGGTCGCGGTAGGCCGGGAACTCGTCCTCGGACACGTAGCGGGCACGGTTGACCTTCTCGATGACGGGATCGCCGAGCAGCTCCTCGACCGTGGCGCCCGACGAGACGGCCTCGCGGGCCTTGTCGTACAGCTTGAGCATCATCTGCAGCATGCCGTACGCCTTCTCGAGGGTGCACGAGGCGTCGACCGGATCGAAGCCGTTCTGCTGCAGGAAGTCCTGCCGCAGGATGCGACCGATCTCGATCACGAGACGCTCGGCGTCCTGCAGCGCGTCGGGGCCGACGAGCTGCACGACCTCCTGGAGGTCCGCCTCGCGCTGCAGCAGGTCCACGGCCCGGTCGACGAGGTCGGGGTAGTCCTCCGCGACGTTCTCCCGGTACCACTCCTCGAGGCCGTCCTTGAACAGCGAGTAGGAGCGGTTCCAGTTGATCGCCGGGAAGTGCCGCCGGCGCGCCAGCGACGCGTCGAGCGCCCAGAAGCAGCCGGTGATCCGGAGCGTCGCCTGCGTGACCGGCTCGGAGAAGTCGCCGCCGGCGGGGCTGACCGCGCCGATGATCGAGACGGCGCCCTGCTCGCCGGAGAGGGTGGTCACCCGGCCACCGCGCTCGTAGAACGCGGACAGGCGCGACGCCAGGTAGGGCGGGTAGCCCTCCTCGGCCGGCATCTCCTCGAGGCGCGAGCTGATCTCGCGCAGCGCCTCGGCCCAGCGACTCGTCGAGTCCGCCATGACCGACACCGCGTAGCCCTGGTCGCGGAAGTACTCCGCCAGGGTGATGCCGGTGTAGATCGACGCCTCGCGGGCGGCGACCGGCATGTTCGAGGTGTTCGCGATCAGCACCGTGCGCTGCATCAGCGGGTTTCCGGTCTGCGGATCCTCGAGCTCGGGGAACTCGACGAGCACGTCGGTCATCTCGTTCCCGCGCTCGCCGCAACCGACGTACACGACGATCTCGGCGTTGCCGTACTTCGCGATCGACTGCTGCGTGACGGTCTTGCCGGAGCCGAACGGTCCCGGGATCGCCGCCGTGCCGCCCATCGTGAGCGGGAACAGCACGTCGAGGATGCGCATGCCGGTCAGGAACGGCGTGACCGGGTCGAGCTTCTGCTGGACCGGGCGGGCCTGTCGCACCGCCCACGGGTGCGCCATCTTGAGCTCGCTGCCGTCCTCGAGCACGACGACGGGATCGTCGACGGTGTACTCGCCCTCCGACACGACGGATTTCACGGTCCCGCCCATGCCGGGCGGAACGAGGATCTTGTGGGTGAACGAGAACTCCGGAACGGTGCCGATCACCTGGCCGGCAGAGAGCTCGTCCCCCACCTCGACGGTCGGCGTGAACGCCCAGGTCGCGTCGCGCGACAGCGAGTTCACCGTGATGCCGCGCTCGATGTAGGTGCCGGACTGCTCCTGGATCTTGTCGAGCGGGCGTTGGATGCCGTCGAAGATGCCGTTCAGCATGCCGGGTCCCAGCTCGACCGCCAGCGGCAGGCCGGTCGACTCGACCGGCTCGCCGACGGTGAGACCGCCGGTGTCCTCGTAGACCTGCACGAACGCCGTGTCGCCGTCGAGGCGGATGATCTCGCCGACGAGGTTTTCGCCGCCGACGCGCACGATGTCGTACATGCGCGCGCCCATCATGCCTTCGGCGATCACGGCCGGTCCGGAAATTCTCGCGATCTTGCCTTGGATGGCCATGTCGTCTTCTCCTCTACTCCAGCTTGATGTCGAAGCCGATCGCGCTCCGCACCAAGTCCTTCATGTACGCGGTGGCGTCGTCGCCCTCGCCGAATGCGGCGCCCAGGCTGGGCACCGGCAGGATCACGGGTAAGTCCCGACCTCGCATCGCGCGCTCGGTGGCGGCCACGGGATCGGCCACCAGCCCCTCGTCGACGATCACCAGTCCGTAGGCGTCCTCTTCGATCAACGCCTCGAGCGCCTTGGCCGCCCCTTCGGGCTTCGCGACACGCACCTCGACGCCGGCGAGCCGGTAGCCGGTCGCCGTCTCGGCGTCGGTGAACACCACGACCTTATGCATGCCCGAGCTCCTTCTCGAGGTCGCCCCGCGGCACCCGGTAGTACGCGCCGCGGGCCAGCAGGCGAAGCTTGGCCGCCTCGGCCTCCTTGGCGCGGAGATAGCGGATGACCACGCCGATCCCCAGCGGGTCGCGGATCGCCGCCCTGCGGGCGGCCTCGTCCAAGGCGGCACGGACGGCGCGCTCGGCCCCGGCCAGGTCCTCGGCCTGCGCGACGGGCGCGAAGGTCCCCGAGCTCAGCGCCGACAGGCCCGACAGGCCCGCCTGGGCGAGCTGGAGGAAGGTGTCACGCTTGATCTCGCGACCCCCCTCGACGAACAGCGCGCCGGCGTCGATGTCGCGCCCCGCGACCTTGAGGGCGGTCCGCAGGTTGGCGGCGTCGATCTCGCGCTCCACATGGCGACGAAACGTCTCGGAGGTGTCGCCGGACCGGCCCGCCTCGGCCAGAAGCCCGAAGTACGCGTGGTCCAGCGCCAGCTCGAACGCGAGCAGGTCGTGATCGCTCGCGTAGTCGCGGGCGGCGCGCGCGAACGCCTGGGCCAACGGGTGCTTGGTCACCGACAGCGCCTGCGCGGCGGTCGGCAGGTCGGACGCGGCGACGAGCGACTCGATCGTCGCGGGCCGCAGCTCCCCGGCGCCCGTGAGGGCCTCGCCCAGCTGGCTGGGATCGCGTCCGGCGTGCTGCGCGCGAGCGACCGTCTTGAGGTCTTCCAGGTCGTAGCGCCGCAGCAGCGCGGCGATCATCCGCCTAGGCGCGCCGTCCGAGAACCCCAACATGCTCCTCGTCGTGGCGTGGAAGTCGGCGGCCAACGCCCGGTCCACGGCGCGCAGGCCGTCGCCCTGCGCCTGGGCCTCCTCGAGCGCGTGGCCGTAGGGAGACTGACCGAGCACGGCGGTGAAGCCGCGGAAATCCTCCGCAGCCAGCGCCGCCTGGTACGTCTCGGGGCCGAGCAGTCGCGACGCCATCCCCCGTACGCGGGCGTTGACGTAGCCGAAGTCGCTCGACATCTATGCCTCCTTGCTCGTCAGGGCGTCCGCCACCTCCGAGGCCAGCTCGTCGCGCAGCGCGTCCAAGCGGCCGTAGAGCGTGTTCTCGACAGCGATGCGGCCGGTCGTGACCTTGACCCCGGCACGCACCGACGGATCGGTCCGGACGTCGGCGTCCACGCCGGCCGCCTTCGCGGCCTTCTTCGCGACCGCTTCGTCGTCGGGATGCACGACCAGCGCGTCCGGCGTCCCGCGGACCCCGTCCAGCGCCTCGCGCAGCAGCGACGCGAAGACGGGGGCGTAGCGCGCGTCGTCCTCGGTGAGTGCGGCGATCTCGTCCTCCGCCTCGCGGAAGACCGACTGGATGGCCTCCTGCTGAGCGTTCAGTCGCATCGAAGCGGCCTCGAGCTGAGCCGCGCTCCGGGCGCGAACGAGGGCGGCCTGGCGTTGCGCCTTGGCCTGCCGTTCGCGGGCGGCGACGAGCGCCTCCGCCTCTCGTTCCGCGTCCGCGACGATCGCAGAGGCGCGTTCCCGCGCCTCTGCGAGGATGGCTTCGATCTCCGCGCTCGCTTCCTTGTCAAGCAGAGCAGCCAGATCCGCCACGCGATTCAGCCGATCTGACCGTTCAGGAAGAAGGCGATGACGAAGGCGAAGATGATGATCGTCTCGGGGATGACGAGGTAGATCAGGATCTGACCGAACGCCTCGGGGCGCTCCGCGAGCGTGCCGGCGCCGGCGGAGCCGATCGCGGCCTGCGCCAGGCCCACGGCGATGGCGGCGATGCCGATGGTGAGGGCGGCGCCGATCGCGATGATGCCGTCGCCGATGCTGCTCGCGGCTTCGGCGTCCTGCGCGAAGGCGAGGCCGAGGATCGAGGCGACGAGAACCAGGATGGTGGTGAGACCGAGCTTCTTCATGCTTTTCCTCCATGGAGCCGGAACGGCGCGTAGGGTCGGCCACTCTCTTCGTAGAAGCCGAACTTGGTGAAGAATTCCACGTACTGCAGACGGAGCGGCTGCAGGGTGTGGCCGACGAGGGTGAGAACGACCGCGAACAGGTTGATGACCACGGCCACGACGATCCCGAGCAGCTCGCCGAGCACCGGGACGGCGATCGCGGCGTTCGTCGCGAAGCCGGCGTCGGTTCCCAGGTTGGCCACGAGGGCGGCCGAAAGGCCGACGGCGAACAGTCGCAGGTAGCTGAGGATGTTGCCCGAGTTCGAGATCAGCTCGACCAGCATGAGCGGGATCCCGGAGAGCACCACCCCGAGCAGGAAGATGGCCAGCAAGACGCCGGAGACGGAGAGCACCGCCGGGTTGAGCGCGTCGTTGAGGTAGCCGGTCGCGAACACGACCACGCCGGTGATGCCCGAGAACATGCCGACGCCTTCCCAGAGATGCTTGCGGTCGTGGTGCTTCCAGCCGTAGTAGGCGCGGATGCCCCAACCCAGCAGGACCTGGAGCGTACCGAAGCCCAGCGTCAGGATCAGCAGCGGCGTGAACACTTCGACGCGGAACAGCAGGATCTCGAAGATCCCCTTGTCGCCCGGATAGAACACCGGACGGCCTTGCGGCCAGCGCTCCAGGAAGTTGCCCCAGAACTCGCCGTACACGACGCCCCAGAAGATCGTCCAGCCGGCCGCCCAGTTCACGACGGCGCCGATTCCCGGCAGGTTGCGGGCAGGGATCACGATCCCGAGCGGACCGAGGTCCAGCTCCTTGCCCTTCTTCCCGCGCTGCCGGACCCACAGCCCGAAGGACAGGAAGATCAGGCCGTAGGCGACGTCGCCGACGACCAGACCGAAGAACAGCGGGAAGAACGCCGCGAGCGTCCAGGTGGGATCGAAGTTGCCGTACTTCGGTGGCGAGAAGAGCGCCAAGAGACCTTGGAACGGGCGCATCCAGCCGGGGTTCTCGAGCTTGACCGGCACGCCCTGGTCGTGATGCTCGTCCGCCGGCCGGTGGTCGACGACGACGTCGTCGCCGAACTGCTTCCGCAGACCTTCGGTGACCTTGCGCGCGTCCTCGCTGGGCACCCAGCCTCGGAGCGCGAACGCGTAGCGGCCGGTCGCGAGGTCCTCGAGACGCTGGAGCCGCGCGTGATGGTTGCGGATCACCGTATGCACCGTCGCGAGGCGCGGCCCATGCTGCGAGCCGAGCTTGACGAGCTGCTGCTCGAGCGAGGCGAGGCGCTTGGGAAGCTGCTGCGACCGCTCCTCCATCGTGTGGACGGCCTTGGCCGTGTCCAGGTGGGCGTAGCGACCGGGAAGCGAGAGCGGCGCCACTCCGGAACGCGACAGGGCGCGTCGCAGCTCCGCCTCGTCCCGCTCCAGAACGACGGCGACCACGAGGCGCTGATCGCCGTAGGCACGGTGCGTGACGAGGACGCGGTCCTCGAGCGCATCGGCCAGCGACGCCTCGATCTTCGGCACGGCGTCGGACGGCGCCAAGAACGGCACGCCGGCGAGCCAGCGGCTCTGTTCGAGTTGCGCCAGCGTGGGGGCCAGGACGCGGAACACGGGCAGGTACTCGTCGACGGTGGCGCGCTCCTCGCGGACCTGGGCCCGCTCGGACATGACGGCGTCCGCCTGCGAGCCCACGTCGTCGAGGTACGACTCGATCTCCGCGAGATCGGTCGGCACCTCGCTCCTCGGGGCGGGCTTGACGCCCTCGGCGGAAAGCGTCTCGCGCAACGTGGCGATCCGAGCCAGAGCGCTGGCCCAGCGATCGGCCTCCTCGCGGTCTTCGCCGACGAGGCGGTTGCGGACCAGCTCGGCGCCCTCCTCGGGCTCCAGCGGGTCGATCTGCACGACGCCGAGGCTCTGCAGCGACTGCAGAACCTCTCGCGCCGCGCTGCGACGCCCGACGACCGTGAGCCGGTCCATGCGGGCGATCATGGCAGCACGCGCTCCATCACCAGTTCGGCGGCGGCGGCGCGGCGCGCCTCGGCACGGCTACGGATCGACTCGGCGTCGGACCGGGCGCGCTCGACGATCTCGCTGCGCTCGGTCTCAGCCTCCTCGGCTCCGGCCCGGCGTTCCTCCTCGGCGATCCGGTCGGCGCGGTTCCGCGCCTCCGCGAGCGTCTTCTCGGCCTCGGCGCGCGCTTCGTCGACGATCTTCGTCGCCTCGCTCTGCGCGCTCTCGACCTTGCCGGCGAGCGTCCGTTCCTGTTCGACGAGGCGTTGCATCAGGTTGTCTCCCTGGGCTTCCAAACGCCCCTCCTCTCCTCCCGGCAGCACATGACGCCGTCACGGCCGCGGCGGTGGCGGTGGTGGTACTGAGGTCTACGGGTAGCGCCCGCGAGAACGTGTCGCCCCTCGTGCGCTGCCGGACGAGGATACCAGCAGACTCGAAAGGGTGTCAATCGCGAAAGGGCGCTCGCTCGCGAAACGAAAACCCGTCCTGGACGGCGTCCTAGCGCATCGCCCGATTCAGCGTCGCTTGCCTCGACCGAACCCCGACGGCAGCCGAACCCGGCGCTCGGCCTCCCGGGCGGCCAGCGCGCCCTGCAGCTCGCCGAGCTCCTGGTAGCACGCCCGCAACGTCTCGGGGGCCAGATCGGGCGTCTCGAGCAAGCGCCGGATCTCCTCCATCCGTTCCTTCAGGCGACGCCGGAGCGCCTCGGTCCCCCGCTCGAGCACGCGCTCGCGCAGCCGCGACAGGCTGATCTCGAGGTGACGCTCGACCTGCGAGCGCCGGTCCGCCGCCTCGCCTTCGTGCTCGAACGCTCGGACGAAGAGCAGATCGGCCTCCTCGCGCTCGCGGTAGCGTGCCAGGATCCGATCGGTGTCGAAGCCCTCCTCGTCGCAGATCCGTCCGAACTCGCGCAGCAGCGACGGCTCCAGCTCCGGCGGCAGCTGCGACAGCACCCTGGCCAGCCGTTCGCGGAGCCGGCCCGGCTCGCCCAGCAGCAGCGCCATCACCTCGAGCTCGATCCCCTTCGCGCCGCCCGGCGCGGCGCCCGGCCTGCGCATGCCACGGACCTGGGTCTCGTCCAGCGTCCGTCCGCGCCGGTTCTCGAGCCACGCCAGCAGCTGCCTCTCGTCGAGCTCCAAGGCGTGCGTGACGAGCCTGCGCATCTCGGCGGCCACCTCGTCGTGCAGGCCGCGCGGCGCCATCGCGGGCGCCAGCGCCTCGAGGATCGCCTTGCGGCCCTCCGGCGTCGAGGCGTCGTGCGCCTCCATCACCGAGCCGAAGCGGAACTCGACCTCGGACGCGCCCCGCTCCAGCGCGGCGCGGAACGCCTCGACGTGGCCGCCCAGCACGGCGTCCGCCGGGTCCTTCCCGAACGGGACGGTCACGGCCCGCACCAGGAAGCGACGTCCGACCGACTGGTCGAGCCCCGACAGCACCGCCCGCTGCCCCGCGTCGTCGGCGTCGAACGCCAACAGCAGCCGCTGCACGTCCAGACGGGACAGCGCCTGCGCCTGCGCCTCGGTGAGCGTGGCTCCCAAAGCGGCGACGGCGTGGTCGAAGCCGGTCTGGTGCAGCGCGATGACGTCCATGTAGCCCTCGACCACCAGGCACGCGGAGCGCTCGCGAATCGCGGGCCGCGCCCGGTCGAGGCCGTACAGCAGGCTCCCCTTGTCGAAGATCTCGGTCTCGGGCGTGTTCAGGTACTTGGGGACCTCGTCGCCCAGCACGCGGCCGGCGAACCCGACCACCCGGCCCAGCCGGTCCCGGATCGGGAAGACGATCCGGCCTCGGAACCGGTCGTAGCGCCTCCCCCGCTCGTTCTCCGAGACGAGTCCGGCCGCGAGCAGGTCGTCGTCGCGCACGCCCTCGGTGAGCGCGTGGCGCAGCAGGCCGTCCCAGCCGTCGGGCGCCCAGCCGAGCCCCCAGGCGCGCACGCTCTCGTCGGTCAGCCCGCGGCCGCGCAGGTAGGCGAGCGCCGCCTCGCCCCCCGGGCGCTCCAGGTTGCCTCGGAACCAGGCCTCGGCCAGCTCGTTCACCGCGATCAGATCGCGACGACGGCCGCTGGCGGGATTGGGGCGCGACGCCTCGACCTCGACCCCGGCACGCCGCCCCAGGATCTGGAGCGTCTCGAAGAAGTCGACGCCCTGCGTCTGCATCACGAAGTCGAACAGGTCGCCCTTGGCGCCGCAGCCGAAGCAGTAGTAGAAGCCCTTGCCGACGTGCACGTGGAACGACGGAGTCTTCTCGGCGTGGAACGGACAGAGCCCCTTGAGCCGCTCGCGCCCGGCCGGCTTGAGCGCGACGGTCTCGCCGATCACGTCGGCGAGGTCGAGCCGGGCACGGATCTGTTCCTTGACGTCGTCGGACATCGTCGCCCTCCCGGATTCGGCCGAGGCCCCGCTCAGGCCGTGACGTGCAGCAGCACGCCCTCGGCGTCGTGCACCAGCAGCTCGTCGTCGGGTCCGCGCCACACGGCGCCCGGCGCCACCAGGAGCGCCTGCCAGTCGCCCTCGCCCAGCAGCTCGCGCGGGACCAGCGACCACGGCTCGCCCTCGAGGTTCGCGATCAGCGCCACCGACTCGCCGCCGTCGGGAGCGTGCCGAACGCCGTGCACCAGCACGCCTCCGTCCTCACGGACGCGGCGGCCGAAGCGCTCGGCCGGTCGCAGGTCGTTGCGTAGCCACGGCCGCGCACGCCGAATGCGCCGAAGCGCGAGCGAGGCGTCCATGCGGACCGGGTCCAGCCGGTGCTCCGCCCGCCACACCACGCAGGCGTCGTGCAGATCCTCCATGAACGCCCGGGCGGCGTGCCGCAACACGTCCGGCTCCAGCTCGAACGGCGCGACGATCCCGGCGACGCGTCCGGCGGCCGCGACCTCGTCGGCCTCTTCCGCCCCGGCCTCGACCGCGTCGCGGAGACCCTCGAACAGGTGCGCCGCGGCGCCGTGATCGTGCAGCCCGAGGCCCTTGAGGCGCGGGAAGGCGTCTTCGCGGGCGTACTCGTCCGGTCCGAAGCGCCAGCGGAACACCCCCGCCTCCTGCGCGGCGACCTTGACCGCGTAGCGATGGTCGGCGTTGCGCATGAACGCCCAGGGCGCGCGCATGCCCGCGGCGACGAACGTCATCGGAACGCCGGGGAGCAGGCCGTAGAACATCATGTCGGCGGCGGGATGATCGTAGCTGCGCCGCAGGATCTCGGGAAGATCGGCGCCGAGCCGGTGGTTGATCGCGGCGCTCGACGCGATCTGGGCGCCGCGCCGCAAGGTGTCGTGGTTCGCGCAGCCGCTGATCCAACGCTCGCCGTGGTCGCAGATCTCCTCGATCCGCCACCAGCGACTGCTCCAGAAGCCCTCGAGCGACGGCGTGTTGTGGGAGAACGTCAGCGGCCCCCACTGGAACGCGTGCGGCTGGTCGTCGATCACGTCCATGTAGGTCGACGCGGTCGGCCAGTCCTGGCGCGGCCACGGACGTCCGTCCTCGAAGATCATGAACGGTCGGTAGCGGACGTCGGCCACCTGCTGGACGACGGCGCTCATCTCGCGCAGGTAGGCGTCGTCGTGCACCATCTCGCCCGTCGCCTCGTCGAGGACCTTGTGGTCCTGCGCCGCGTCCACGCGCACGCCGTCTGCGCCGTGATCCACCTTGCGACGCTGCATCTCGAGCAGCAGCGCGCGCACGGTCGGCTCGCGGAAGTCGAGGTCGGTGCCGTACATGTTCGGACCCAGGAACCAGGTAGGCGGCAGCAGCTCCAGCGCCTGAGAATCGGCGTGGCCGAACACCACGTCCAGCACCAGCCGGATCGGCATGCCGGGAAAGGTGTGCAGCACGACCGCGAGGTCGACGAGCTCGTCCGGCCTGCCGGAGCGGAGCAGCGAAGGCGAGACCGCGGCGGAGCCGAAGATCGTCGTGTCGTAGCCCCAGTCGATCGTGTTCGGCGGGCGGAGGCGCGCCGCGGCGTCCGTGCCGGCGCCGGTCAGCTCGAAGCGGGGCGGATCGGTCGGGTTCTCGATCACCGGCTCGACCGGCAGCAGCTGCACGGCGTCGTAGCCGAGGAACGCCTTCTCGGCCGGCGTCGGCTCCTGGCCGGAGCGCACCTTGTCGGCCAGCGCCGCGTACAGGTCGACCAGGTCCGCCAGCGTCCCGCCGTGCGTGGCGGTCCCGACGTGGACCTGCAGCACGTGGCTCGGCGGTCCGAACCTGGGCGGCTCGCCGTCGGGACCTTCGCCGCCGATGCCCGCGCGCCGGAAGAACTCCGCGTCGCCTCGGCCCGCGTGCATGCGGTCCACGTCGTACAGCTCGGCCGGGCCGTGGATCCCGTACGGGAGGGACGCCGCCATCGGATCGCCCCAGATCCGCTCCTCCCCGTCCCCTGCCGTCACCACGAACCGGTACAGCGTGCCCGGCTCCTCACGGCAGCCGGCCACCGCGCCCGACACCGCCAGCCAGGCCCAGCCGCCGTCGACCGTCATCGGCAGCCGTTGACGGGCCACGGGAACGGTGCCGTCGCCGCAGGCCGACTGCGGCGCGAGCAGCTGGACGGTTTCGAGCTCGACCCGGTCGCGGGCGGGATCGATCTGCGGCAGCCAGACGCCGAACTCGGCCCGGCCGTCGACCGGTCTCGCTCCGGCCCGGACCGCGGTGGCGCGTGCGGCGTCGAACGGAGCGCGCTCGCGGCGCTCCGCCGCCGCGCGCTCGATCAGCTGGCGCGTGCCCGCCTCGTGGACGCGGAGCGGACCGCCCGGGGGCCGGGTCACGTCAGGCCTCCTCCTCCACCGCGGCGGGCTGCGCGGGGTAGAGCGGCAGGTGTCCGAGCGAGACGACGTCGTCGCGGGCGTCGCCCTCGGTGAACACGACCATCGTGGCGACCACCTCGGCGCCGACCTGCTCGAGCAGATCGATCAGTCCGTGCAGCGTGCCGCCGGTCGAGACCACGTCGTCGACGATCGCGACGCGCCGGCCCCGCAGCCGCTGCACGTCTCCGCCGTCCAGAACGAGGTTCTGCGGGCGTCCCGTGGTGATCGACACGACGGACCGGGTGATCGCGTCGACCATGTACGGCTTCTCGGTCTTGCGGATCACGACGTACGGAACGCCGGTGTTGCGCGACAGCGCGTGCGCCAGCGGAACGGCCTTGACCTCGGGCGTGACGAACGCCTCGATGCCCTCGGGCATCACCTCGGCGAGCGCGACCGCGGCGGCCTCGACCAGATCGGTGTCGCCGAGCAGGTTGAGGAGGGCCACGGACACGCCGCCGACGTCGACGATCGGCAGGTCGCGGACCTCCTGTCCGATGCGGATCTGGTGGGTGTTCATGACGGGTTCGTTCCCTTCGGATGGTCGGACGGTTCCACGTCGGCCGGGTCGCGCCCAGGGTACCGCGGACCGTGGGTCCGGACGGTGGCCCGTTGCGGCGGGGGCGTGCTGCGGCGGGTCCGGCGGACCGTGCGGCATGCTACCCGACGGCGGCCCGACTTCCCGCTCCGGGGCGCGGCGCACCGACGGGGGGGTGGTACGCTGCACGGCGTGGAGGACGGCGCTCTCAGGCCTGCTCGGCTCGACGACTACGTCGGTCAGGAGCGGCTCAAGCAGAAGTTCCGCGTCTACCTCGAAGCCGCCAAGGGTCGAGGGGACGTGCTCGATCACGTGCTCCTCTACGGCCCTCCGGGGCTCGGCAAGACCACCTTGGCGCACATCGTCGCCGCCGAGCTCGGCGTCGGCCTGCGGGTCACCAGCGGACCTGCGATCGAGAAGCCGGGCGATCTCGCGGCGATCCTCACGAACGCCGTTCGCGAGCGAGACGTGGTGTTCATCGACGAGATCCACAGGCTGGGGCGCGCCGCCGAGGAGCACCTCTACCCGGCGATGGAGGATTTCGCGATCGACCTGGTGCTGGGGCAGGGACCCTCCGCGCGCACCCTGCGCCTGGACCTCCCTCGGTTCACGCTGATCGGCGCGACCACCCGGCCGGGCCTGATCAGCGGCCCGTTACGGAGCCGCTTCGGGATCCTCGAGCATCTCGAGTACTACCGCGACGAGGAGCTCGCCGAAGGCGTGAACCGCGACGCCCGCCTGCTGGGGTTCGCCGTCCACGAGGACGCCGCGCTCGAGATCGGGCGACGCTCGCGCGGGACGATGCGCGTCGCCAAGCGTCTCTTGCGGCGCGTCCGCGACTACGCGCACGTCGCCGGCGAGGAGGCGGTGAGCGTGGAGCGGACGCGGCACGCCCTCGACGAGCTCGGCATCGACGTCGCCGGCCTGGATCGGCGCGACCGGGCGCTCCTTCGGACCGTGGTCGAGCGCTTCGCGGGCGGGCCCGTCGGCGTGGGCACGCTGGCGACCGCCATCGGCGAGGACCGCGCGACGCTCGAGGAGGTGTACGAGCCGTTCCTGATCCAGCGCGGCCTGCTGCAGCGCACGCAGCGCGGTCGCATCGCGACGCCGGCCGCCTGGCGACACCTCGGCCTGCAGGCGCCGGCGGTCGCGACCGCGGAGGGCCTGTTCGAGGGGCACGGCTGACGTGATCGAGGGCAGCCTCCGGAACGTTCCGCTGACCGACGTGGTCCAGATCGTCTCCGAGGGCCAGAAGTCGGGCGTGCTCACCGTGGCGCGGCAGGAGGTGCGGGCGCGCCTCTACGTCGAACGTGGGCGCGTCCAGGTCGCCCACCTCGATCCGGGCACGCACCTCGGCGAGGTGCTGGTGCGCATGGACCTGCTCACCACCTTCGAGGTGCAGGAGATGCTGGCGCGGCAGGACCGCGAGAACGCGGGAACGCCCCTGGGCCTCATGGCGATCGAGGCCGGACTGCTCGCTCCCGAGGAGCTTCAGGCGGCGCTTCGACGGCAGGCCGTCGAAGCGCTCGCGGAGCTGCTCGGCTGGCGCGAGGGGACCTTCTCGTTCGCCGAGCGGTCGATCACCTCCTCGCAGGCGCCGACCGAGGGCTCCCACGACGCCATGCGCCTGCTGATGGAGGCCGACGCGATGCGCCGGGAGCTGGACGAGGGGACCGCCGATCCGGCGACGATCTATCGCCGCGTGGGCGATCCCACCGACCACGAGCTGCCGCCCGGGGCGTGGGAGCTGCTGGGCCTCGTGGACGGCTTTCGTCCCGCCCGGACGATCGTCGCCGACGTCGATCTGAGCGAGGGACAGGCGCTCCGGCTGCTGCGTCGACTCGAGGACCTCCAGGTGATCGAGGGGGTGGCTCGGGACGGACCCGATCCGGCGGTGATGGTGGTGTGCGCCAGTCCGGCGCTGCAGCGGCTGATCCGGCTGTCGCTCCAGCGCGTCGGCCTGCGGCCCGAGCTGTTCGAGGCGCCGGCCGACGCGCTGGCCGCGCTGGACGCCGTCCGGCCGCGGGTACTGGTGGTGGACGACCGCGAGGGCGAGGGCTGGCGGCTTCTCCGGCAGGTGCGGAGCACGGCCGGCCTGGGCCACCTGCCCGCCGTGGTCCTGACCGACGACGTGCACGGCGGACTCCTGTCGCGCTGGCGGCGTCCGAAGGCGGAGGTGCTCTCCCGTCCGTTCGCCGAGCTGGAGCTTCAGGAGAGCGTCGCTCGGCTGGCCGGACGACCGGTCGTCTGAACCGTCGCCCCGCGTCTAGCCGGGGCCCGCCAGCAGCCGTGCCATCGCCAGCACCGAGGCCGCGCTCCACGCCTGGAGCTTGCAGGCGTCCGGATAGGCGACCGGGGGACCGTCGTCGCGGGCGTCGCCGGCGATCAGCTCGGGCGCGCGCCCCGACGGACTGGCGGCGGCCAGATCCAGCACCGCGCGCGCGACGCGCCTGGCGTCGGCGTGCCGTCCGTAGCGAGCGAGGCCGACCCCGAACAGCGCGGTGTCGTGCGGCCAGACGGAGCCGGTGTGGTAGCTCAGCGGCGCGTAGCGGGCCTCGCCCTCCGCCAACGTCCGCACGCCCCATCCGCTCCACGCCGACGGGCCGGTCAGCGCCGCTGCGACCGCGGTCGCGTGGCGGCCCGGAACCGAGCCCGTCCAGAGCAGGTGGCCGGCATCGGAGGCGAGCACGGCCAACGGTCGACCGTCGCCGTCCAGCGCCAGCGCGTGACAGCCGGCCGGTCCGAGGCCGGGGAGGAAGAACCGACGGGCGAGCGCACGCCTGATGGCGCGGCCGCGCCTCCGGGCGTCGGCCGCGCCGTCGTCGTCGCCCAGGCGCCCGAGCAGCTCGGCCGCGTCGCGCCAGGCGGCTTCGGCGTAGCCCTGGACCTCCACCACGGCGAGCTCGCCCGTGGCCAGCGTGCCGTCCAGGTGCGTCATCGAGTCGCCGGCGTCCTTCCACGACTGCACTTGGTAGCCGCCCTCGCCGGAGCGGAACCGCAGGAGCCCGTCCGGATCGCCGGCCCCGGCGTCCCGCATCCAGCCCAGGGCGGCGCGCAGGGCGGGCTCGAGCTCGTGCAGCAGCTCTGCGTCCCCGGCCTCGACCCGCCGTCGCAGCAGCACGACCCAGAGCGGGGTGGCGTCGACCGTGCCGTAGTGCGGGCCGTGCGGCGTTCGGCCCAGCCGCGTCACCGCGCCCACGCGCATCTCGTGCGGGATCTTTCCCGGCGCCTCGGCCCGCCACGGGTCGTGGCGCCGTCCTTGCAGCGCCGCGAGCAGCCGCAGGCTGCCGCGGGCGGCTTCTTCCGCCTCCGGTACGAGGAGGCAGGCGATCAGCGCATCGCGCCCGAACGGCGCGACGTACCAGGGGACGCCGGCTGCCGGTACCGGACCGACCGGCGTCGGCAGCAGCATCGCCCGCAGGTCGGCGGCGGCGTGGGCCGCGAGCTCCGCGTCGCGGGCGTCGAGCCCCGCCAGCATGGAATCCGGCGCGACGCGACGCCGCCAGGCGTCGGCGTCCGGGAGCATCAGCGGCTCGCCGGGGACGACGTCGGCGAGGCGGGCTGGCAGGCCTCGCGGCTCGGGCTTCGCGGCCGCTCGTCGCTCGATCCGGACCCGCACCTCGACGACGCGGCGGCCACCGGCCGGGATCCGGGCAGCCAGCGCCAGCCCGTCCTCGCGGAGCGCGACGTCGACCTCCGGGCCCGCGTCGACCCGGAGCTCCAGCCGGTCGACGACGCCGTCGGGCGCCCGGCTCTCGACGTTCAGCACCGTCGCGTCCAGCGACGCCGTGCGGTCACGCGCGACCGTCTCGGCGAAGCCGCGAACCTCGAACACGTCCTCGACGCATACGTCGAGCCGCAGCTCGGCGTCGAGGCGCGCCTCGACGCCGGCGGGCGCCGTGAGCTCCAGCCGGTCGTCGAAGCCGTCCTCGCGCAGCCGCAGCGAGCGCTCGACGCCCAGCGTCTCGCGCGGGCTCGACAGGCCCATGCGGCCCACGCCGCCCTCGATCCTGGACAGCCGCTGGCGCAGCGTGCCGGGGCCCCGGCCGTCGAGCCGTAGCTCGCTCAGCTCGCCCGGCCAGCTCCAGTGGTAGCGCCGCAGCCAGCGGGCGTCGTGCGCGAACAGGCCGTGCGCCTGGGCCCGGACGCCGCCGTCCGCGTCGGCGGCCAGGGCCACCGAGCCTTCCTTCAGGACCAGCGGAAACGGATCGCGTCGCATCGGACCTCCGTGCCGTTCGGGCGACGCATCGCGGCGACTGTGTACCCGAACAATCGCGTGCAGGGCCACAGAAGTGCGTCTTGCCGGTCCCCGCGCGAAGTGCTATCGTCACCGTATCAATTCGGTCTCGACGCACCTCCGGAGCTGGCCGTCGCGCCCGCTCCTCCGCGGTAGCCGTCGTGGATCCGGACCGGTTGATGGCGCCGGCCCAAGGTCGGCAAGAGGCGTCCCCCGTACGAACGGGACGTTCGCACGTCGAGAGGAAAGGTGAGACATGAAGAAGGTCATCGCCAGTCTGGCCATCGCGCTCCTCGTGAGCCTGGTCAGCGCCCAGACGATCACCGTCGCCGCAGGCGCGGTCGGTCAGGAGCTCGAGCTCACGAAGGCCGGTGCCGAGCGGTACATGGAGCAGAACCCCGGCGTCACGGTCGAGGTGCTCGAGACCGGCGACCTCGCCGACGACCGCCTGTCGTTCTACCTGCAGCTGTTCGAGGCGCAGTCTCCCGACGTCGACGTGATGCAGATCGACGTGATCTGGCCCGGCGATCTGCAGCAGCACTTCGTCGACCTGTTCGAGTACGGCGCCCGCGAGGTGGCGGACCAGCACTTCGACGCCATCGTCCAGAACAACACCGTCGACGGCAAGCTCGTCGGCATCCCCTGGTTCACCGACGCCGGTCTGCTGTACTACCGCACGGACCTGCTCGAGAAGTACGGCTTCGACGCTCCGCCCGAGACCTGGACCGAGCTCGAGGATATGGCCGAGATGATCCAGGCCGGCGAGCGCGCCGAGGGCAACCCGGACTTCTGGGGCTTCGTCTGGCAGGGCAACGCCTACGAAGGCCTGACCTGCGATGCGCTCGAGTGGGTCGCCTCCCACGACGGCGGCACGATCGTCAGCTCCGACGGCGTCATCACGATCAACAACGAGGCCGCCGTCACCGCGATCGAGAAGGCGGCGGGCTGGGTCGGCACGATCAGCCCCAACGGCGTGACGAACTTCGCCGAAGAGGACGCCCGCAACATGTTCCAGGCGGGCAACGCGGCGTTCATGCGCAACTGGCCGTACGCCTACTCGCTGGGCCAGAGCGACGACAGCGCCATCCAGGGCCTGTTCGACGTCTCGACGCTGCCCCACGGCCCGGGCGGAGAGCCCGCGCACACCCTCGGCGGCTGGCAGCTGGGCGTGAGCGCCTACAGCGAGAACCCCGAGGTCGCTGCCGACGTGGCGCTGTTCCTCGCCTCGTACGAAGAGCAGAAGTTCCGTGCGATCGAGGGCTCGTTCAACCCGACGATCGAGGCGCTGTACGAGGACGCCGACGTTCTCGAGGCCACCCCGTTCTTCGGCTCGCTCTACGACGTGTTCGTGAACGCCACCGCGCGTCCGTCCACCGTCACGGCCCCGAACTACGCGGCCACCTCGCGCGCCTTCTTCTCGGCCGTCCATAGCGTCCTCACGGGCCAGGAAGACGCCGACATCGCGCTCGAGCTGCTCGAGCTCGACCTGCAGGACATCACCGGTTTCCCCACCGGGGAGCCCGACGCCGCGGCAGCGCAGTAGCGGGCCCGACGATTCGGAGCGTGGGGCCGTAGGCCCACGCACGCAGCGACCAGGTCGGACCCGTCCGACCTGGTCGCTCGCCTACCGGGGGCCGTCCGTCCCCCACCCGTCCGTCCCGAACCGTGCACGGGCTCTAGGAGGTGTCCATGGCCGATCCGTCCCAAGATGGCGCGAAGAAGGTCCGCTCCGGCGGTCCCTCCGAGCTGGCCAAGGCCGAGGAGCGGACCGCTCTCTGGCTGCTGATCCCTACCTTCGTCATCATTTTGATCATCGCCTTCTATCCGCTCGGACAGGTGTTCGTCGAGTCGTTCCGGCAGCGCGAGTTCGCCTCCGGCAACCCCGGCACCTGGGTCGGCTTCCAGAACTACCAGCAGCTGCTGGCCGTCACGATGCGCCAGCTCCCGGTCGAGCTCGGCGACGACGGCCAACCGGTCGTCGAGGACGGCGAGGTGCAGTACGAGAGCTGGGTCCGCGTGCTCCCGCGCGAGCCCAATCGCTACCGCGCCGTCTGGGAGTTCGGCCTGTTCGGCAATCGCTACGTGGTCGGAGCGATCACGCCGGAGTTCATCCGCGCGGTCTGGGACACGATCGTGTTCTCGGTGGTCGCGGTGTTCTTCGAGACCGTGCTCGGGATGATCATCGCGCTGGCCCTCACCGCGAAGTTCTTCGGCCGAGGGGCGATGCGCGCCGCCATGCTGGTGCCGTGGGCGGTGATCACGGCCGTCTCGGCCCGCATCTGGGAGTGGATGCTCCAGCCCACCCGCGCCGGCCTGTTCAACACCGTCGGTTCCGCGCTGGGGCTGAACGACGGCCGCACGAACTTCTTCGGCGAGGCGGCGCTGCAGCTGCCCAGCATGATCGTCATGGACGTCTGGAAGACGACGCCGTTCATGGCGCTGCTGCTGCTCGCGGGACTGTCCACCATCCCCAAGGAGCTCTACGAGGCGGCCCGGGTCGACGGCGCCAACCCGTTCCGGCAGTTCTTCTCGATCACGCTGCCGCTGCTGGTTCCCACGCTGGCCGTCGCGCTGATCTTCAGGACCCTGGACTCGCTGCGCGTGTTCGACATCTTCCAGGTGGTCCTCGGGAGGTCGAGGTACTCGATGGCCTCCTATGCGCAGGACATGTTGATCAGCGTCCGTGACGTCGGGATGTCGTCCGCGGCGTCGGTCGTGATCTTCATCCTGATCTTCGGCTTCGCGGTCACCTACATCCGGATCCTGGGGGTCGAGACCGAATGAACAAGCGGACCCTCCACATCCTGCAGCGCGTCGGCTTCTGGATCCTGATCATCGTGATCTTCGTCTACCTCATGTTCCCGTTCTACTGGGCACTCGTCTCGGCGTTGAAGACGCAGCGGGAGCTGATCCAGACGCCGGCCACGCTGTGGCCCGACCAACCCACGCTCCAGAACTTCCGTGCCGTCCTGAGCAGCGCGACGTTCCTGCGCGCGCTCTGGAACAGCACGCTCGTGTCCGTCGCCGTGACGGCGCTCAGCCTCGGCGTGGGCTCGTTCGCCGGCTACGCGCTGGGCAAGATGCGCTTCCGCGGCAAGACTCCGTCGCTCTACGTGATCCTGGCGATGACGATGTTTCCGCAGATCGCGGTCCTGGCCGGCCTCTACGCGGTGATCAGGGTGCTGAACATGCCCGCGATCCCCAGCATGATCCTCTCCTACATGCTGTTCACCCTGCCGTTCACCGTCTGGGTGCTCACCTCGTTCTTCCGCGGCCTGCCCGACTCGCTGCTGCAGGCCGCCCAGGTGGACGGCGCCACGATGATGCAGAGCTTCGTGTACGTGCTGCTGCCGCTCACCGCGCCGGCGCTGGTCACGACCGGTCTGCTGGCGTTCATCCAGGCGTGGAACGAGTACCTCTTCGCGTTGACGTTCACGATCATCGAGGAGCAGTCGCGAACGGTGCCCGTCGCGATCGCCCTGTTCACGGGCGAGGTGGCGCGCCAAGAGCCGTTCGGCGAGATCATGGCGGCCGCCGTGATCGTCACGATTCCCCTCGTGGTCCTGGTGCTGCTGTTCCAGAACCGGATCGTCGAAGGCCTCACCGCAGGCTCCGTCAAGGGCTGAGCCGGACGAGGTCCCCGCTCCGCCACGACCCGTGCGGGCCGCTCGTTCGAGCGGCCCGCATCACGTCGCCCCGAGGACCCCCGCGATCTGCTCGAACGCCTCGGGGTTCGCGGCCGACGCCGTGTCGGACGGCCAGCGGCCGTTCACGACCTCGGTGATCGCGAGCTCCATCGTCTTGCCGCTGCGCGTCCGCGGCAGGTCCGGCACCGCCAGGACCCGGGCGGGAACGTGCCGCGGGCTGGCGCGACGACGGACCGCGGCGCGAGCGCGCGACGCGAGCTCGGCCTCGTCCGTGGTCGTCGGATCGGCCAGCACGATCAGCAGCCAGATCTCCTCGTCGTTCTCGCTGCGCCTCGCCACCGCGACCGCGTCGGCCACCTCGGGGAGCGCCAGTACCGGACCGGTCACCTCCGCGCTTCCGATCCGCACGCCGCCCGGGTTCAGCGTCGCGTCGCTCCGTCCGTGGTGTCGGTAGCCGCCCTCCTCCGTCCGCTCGATCCGGTCGCCGTGCGTCCACGCTCCGGGAACGCGGGAGGCGTAGGTCTCGCGGTATCGGACGCCGTCCCGATCCCCGACGAACCCCAGCGGCATCGAGGGAAGATCGCTGCGGCAGACCAGCTCGCCCGGACCGAAGGGCATCTCCCGTCCCTCCGGGTCCATCACCGCGAGGTCGACGCCCAGCCCCGGACGCTGGAGCTGCCCGGCGTACACCGGCAGCGTGGGGACGCCCAGCAGGAAGCACGACACGATGTCGGTGCCGCCCGAGATGCTGGCCAGGTGCACGTCGGACGCCACCTGCTCGTACACGTAGCGGAAGCCGGCCTCGGAGAGCGGCGAGCCGGTCGAGGCCACGGTCCTCAGGGCGGGCAGCCCCAGCTCGGCGGGCCTGGCCCCGACGCCTGCCAGGGCGTGCAGGAAGCGCGCGCTGGTGCCGAAGAAGGTCACGCCCTCGTCGCGCGCCAGCCGCCACAGTCGCAGCGGGTCGGGGTGCGCGGGCGAGCCGTCGACCAGGACGATCGCCGCCCCGACGCCCAGCGCGGCGACCAGCCAGTTCCACATCATCCAGCCGGTCGTCGTGTAGTAGAGGACCCGGTCGCCGCGCCGCACGTCGCCGTGGAGATGGAGCTCCTTCCACTGGCTCAGGAGCGCGCCGCCCGCACGGTGCACGATCGCCTTGGGCGTGCCGGTGGTTCCCGACGAGTACAGCACGTAGACGGGGTGATCGAACGGAAGCGCGCGCGTGGCGGGCGCGGGTCCGGCAGGATGCCGGCCGGTCCACGAACGCCACGGCTCGAAGCCCCGGGGCGGCTCGGCGTCCGGCTCGCCGGGCACCGGCAGCGCTACGCGCACGCCGGCCTCCGGCAGCCCGGCCGCCAGCGCGGACAGCGTCTCGTGCGCATCGTGGCGCCGGCCTCCGTAGCGCGACGCTGGCGAGGCCAGCAGCGCTTTGGGCCGCAGCTGCGCGAAGCGGGCCGACGCCGCATCGGCGCCGAAATCCGGGCTTCCGCTGGTGAACAGAAGACCGTCCGCCGCGCACGCCAAGAGCGCCGCGACCGCCTCGGGAACGTTCGCGGCGTACACGGCGACCGCGTCGCCGGCCACCAGACCGGCTGCGCGGAAGCCGGCCTGGACCGCTGCGACCTCGGCCCGCAGCTCGGCGAACGTCCAGCGGCGCGTCGGCTGCCCCTCGGCGCTGGCGATGATCGCGACCTCGCCGTCCTCGACGCCGCCGGGCCAGAGCAGGCGGTCCACCACGTTCGCGGTGCCCCCCTCGAACCAGCGGACGAACGGAAGCGGGTCGTCCGAACGGACCTGCACGGGCCGATCGCGCCACGGGATCCAGCGCTCCGCGAGCAGCGACCAGAACGCGTCGGGCTGCTCGACGCTCCACGCGTGGAGCGCATCGTAGTCTGCCAGCGGCCGGTCCGCCACGCCCTCGGCCCGGCGCGCGAAGCGCGTCATGGCCGACGCCGCCACGCGGCCGTCGTCGGGGATCCAGAGGGGCGTGTCCGGCACTGTGGCCTCCAAGGCGCCAGGCGTCGTCGCCGGGCGGGCGACGAGCGGGCTGGAACGGACCGACGCCGATGTCGCGTCGCGCCCGACGGTACCGTGACCCGGCGGTAGAGTGCGCGAATGTCCGAGCGCCCCCGACCCGCTGCGGCAGACGCCGAGGCAGACGGTACGAGGGACGGTTCGCGGCCTCGCCGCGGCCTGCCCGATCTACGCCAGATCCGCCGGCTGCTCGCGTTCACGCGTCCCTACCGCCTGCAGCTGGTCCTCGCCCTCGTCGCCACGTTGATCGCTGGGCTCGTGCAGCTCGCCTTCCCGCTGCTGTCGCGCGACCTGTTCAACGACGCCTTCGCCGCCGCGGGCGCCGGCGCCGACGCTGCCGCCAGCGCGGCTCCGGGCCGGATCGCGCTGTTGCTCGTCGCCATCTTCGGCCTGCAGGCCGGCTTCAACTTCTTGCGCGTCTGGCTCCTGGGCCTGGTCGGCGAGGGGGTCGTGGCCGACCTGCGGACGCGACTGTTCTCGCACCTGATGGACCTCTCCCCCGGATTCTTCCTGCGCCGCAAGACCGGCGAGATCACCTCGCGACTCGCCAGCGACGTCGCGACGGTCCAGTCGCTGGTCTCGAACGCGCTCGCGCAGTTCGTGAACCAGCTCGTGACGCTGATCGGCGGGGCGGCCGCGCTGCTGTTCATCAACGCGCGCCTGACGCTGGTCATGCTCGCGGTCGTGCCCCCGGTGATCATCGGTGGCGCCGTCTTCGGCCGGCGCTTGCGGCGCTTGTCGCGGGATTTCCAGGACCGCGTCGCGGACGCGAACGCGGACGCCGAGGAGGCGATCGCGAACATCCGCATCGTGCAGTCGTTCACCGGCGAGTCGGTCGAGCGCGCGCGCTACCGTGCCGGCATCGACGCCGCCTGGCGGCTGGCTCGGCGCCGCGTCCGCGTGCGCGCGGTGTTCGTGCCTGCGGTGATCCTGGCGATGTTCACCGGCGTGACGCTGGTGCTCTGGTACGGCGGCCGCCAGGTGCTCGCCGGCTCGCTCGCGCCCGGCGACCTGATCGCGTTCCTCCTGCTCACGCTGTTCATCGCCGGCTCCGTCGCGACCTTCACCGGCCTGTTCGCGCAGCTGCAGGAAGGGCTCGGTGCGTCACGCCGCATCTTCGAGCTGCTCGACGAGGCTCCCGACCTGTCCGTGCCCGCGATCCCGACACCGCTGCCCGACGATCCGCGCGACGTCCGCTTCGAGCGCGTCTGGTTCCGCTACGACGAGATCCTGACGCCGAGCGGGGATGGGGATCCGACGGGGGATCCGACGGCGCCGTCCGGAGGCGACGCGGCGGGCGCCACGCGCCTAGACGGGACGTCCGAGGCGGCGCCGGGAGCGGGCGCGGACGCGCCGTGGGTCCTGCGCGACGTCGACCTCGCGATCCGCCCCGGCGAGGTCGTCGCGCTCGTCGGCCCGTCCGGCGCCGGGAAGAGCACGCTGGCCTCGCTCCTGCCACGCTTCTTCGATCCCCAGCGCGGCGCTGTCCGGCTGGGCGGCGTCGATCTCCGCGACGCGGATCCCGCCGAGGTGCGGGCCCAGGTCGGGCTGGTGCCGCAGGAGACGCAACTGTTCTCGGGCTCGGTCGCGGACAACGTGCGGTACGGACGGCCGGACGCGAGCGAGGACGAGCTGATGGCGGCCGCGGAAGCCGCGCACGCCGCGGAGTTCGTACGGGCGCTGCCCAACGGCTGGGACACGCTCGTCGGCGAGCGGGGCCTGCGGCTGTCCGGCGGCCAGCGCCAGCGGATCGCGATCGCTCGGGCGCTGCTCAAGGATCCTGGCGTGCTGGTGCTCGACGAGGCCACCAGCAGCCTCGACAGCGAGTCCGAAGCGCTCATCCAGGACGCGCTCGAGCGGCTGATGCACGGCCGCACCAGCCTGGTGATCGCGCACCGGCTGTCGACGGTGGTCGGCGCCGACCGGATCGTCGTCCTGCAGGGGGGCCGCATCGTGCAGATCGGTCGCCACGAGCAGCTCGTGGCGACCGACGGACTCTATCGAACGCTGTTCGAGACGCAGTTTCGCAAGGCTGGCGCGGCGACAGGCGGAAGCTGAGCTGGCGCAGCGCCCTCGGCGTCAGGAGCTCAGCGTGGCCTGCAGCGTGATCTCGACGCCGGTAAGCGCCTTGCTGACCGGGCAACCGTCCTTGGCGTCGCTCGCATAGCGCTGCAGCGTCGCGGCGTCGATGCCGGGGACGTCCGCCTCGCACACGAGGTCGACGCGCGTCAGGTGCGCCCCGCCCTCCGTCGAGAGGTGCACGCGAGCCTCGGTCTCGACGCGACGGGGCTCGTGGCCGTCTTTCGCCAACAGGTTGCTCAGCGACATCGAGAAGCAGCCGGCGTGCGCCGCCCCGATCAGCTCCTCGGGGTTCGTTCCAGCGCCCTGCTCGAAGCGGGAGGGGAACGAGTAGGACGCGTCGAACGTCCCGCTCTCGACGCTCACCGTGCCGTTTCCGGACTTGAGGTCGCCGCTCCAGACGGCACGACCTGTACGTACGGGCATGGGGTCTCCTTTCGTCCGCCGTTGGGCGGTCCGCTCGAGGATAGCGGGCGCGGCCCACCGGCGTCGTGGCCCCCGATGCCGTTCCGCGCCGGCCGAGCGGTCCCGAACCGGGCGCACGCCGTTGCGTGCGACCGTCGTCGCCTCGGGCGCCACGGCACGCCGCGCGACCGCGGTACCCTTCTCGGGTGCGTTCGGCCCGCCCCATCGGCCTCACCCTCCTCGCATTCGCCGTAGGACGTCTTGGCGTCTCCATGCTTCGGGGCGCGCCCCTCAGCGTGCTCCTCGCCGTGGGGCTCTTGGCCTGGGCCGGGACGTCAGGCGCTCAGGACCTCGTGGTCTCCTCAGGCGCCGGGCCGATCGCGTCGCACGGCTTCGGCCGGCCGGTCCGCCTCGCGGTGATCGCGGCCGGTGCGGATGCGCAGGTGGCGATCGCAGGCACGCGGGACGGACCGGCCGCCGTCTGGGAGGACGGCCGGGGAATCGTGCTGCAGCCTCTCGGGGCCGGCGAGCCCGAGCGCGTCGTCGACACGCGCGGCGTCCGCGGCCTCTGGGCCGGGGAGGCCGGCGGCGACCCGATCGTCGCCTGGCTCGAACGCGACCTGAGCGACGGGCAGGTTCGGCTCGTCTGGCGCTGGCGCGACGAGACGCGCGAGCTTCGCCGCGGCGGTCAGCCGCCACGCGTGCGCGTGGTGGCCGGCGGCCAGACCCCCGAGCTGGTCGCGGCCGTGCCGACGTCGGAGGGATGGCGGATCACGCTGTACGACTGGACCGGCGCCGCGCGCGAGAGCGACGTCCGTGACCTGACGGTGACCGGTCTGGACGCCGTTCGCGACGACGGCGCGGTGGTGCTGGGCTGGCTCGAGGGAAGCAGCGACGTCGTCCTGGGCCGCATGGACGCCGATTGGAGCGCCCTGGTCGCGCGCTGGCCCGACGGCTCGCTCCGCCCGGAGCCGACGACCGTGCTCGGCCCGGCTCGCAACGTCGGCAGCGGCGACGTCGTGCGCCTCGCGGCCGCGGAGGGCGGTGTCGCCGCGGCCTGGCCCGCGCCGGACGGCCGTCTGCAGGCACGCGACACGAGCGGCGACGTCCGGACGCTGGGGGCGGGGTCGCTGCTGGGGCGACCGGCCGGCTCGTGGACGTGGACCACGGGGGCGGAGGTCCGTCGTACGACGCCGGACGGCTCGGTCGTGACGGTGCTGCGGCTTCCCGCCGCGCCGGAGCGCGCCGCCCTCGGACGCGCGGCGGGCGTGACCGGGATCGCCTGGTCGTCGGGCCGATACGCCGGCGGACTCGAGGTGTGGGGCGTCACCGACCGGACGGCGTACCAGCCGACGTGGGCGGAGCGCGTCGCGGTCGCGATGGAGTGGGACCCGTGGCGACCGTGGAGCGCGGCGGGCGGTCATCTCCTGCTCTCGCTGCTCACCGCGGTCCTGCTGGCGATCGCCGCGGCGCCCTTCTGGTGGCTGGGCGCGGCGTTGGCGAGCCGCCGCCGGGCGACGTCGGCACGCGCCCAAGCGATCGACGGGGCGGCGCTGGGGATCGGGACCGTGCTGGCGGGGGTCGTGGCCGTGGCGATCGCGGCAGGGAGCACGTTGGACGCGGACGTCGTCCGGGCCCTCACCGGCGGGGTCGGCTGGACCGCCGCGGGCGCGCTCGCCGGCGTCGCGGCCGCTTGGCTCGCGCTGGGGGGCCGCGACCTGGAGCCGACGTTCGGACGGACCTTGGCCGCATCGGCGGCCGGCGGGACGATGCTGTTCGTGCTCGCGTTCGGAACGTTGGTCGCCTGGCAGCGGCTGTTCGGCGCGGTCGCGTGACGCGCGCGCGCCCGGGCCCAGCGACGGGACGTGCGCCCTAGCGGGCCAAACTGCCTATGGTAGCGTGCTTCAGGAGGCCGGATGACGTTCCAGGTAGGTGACCACGTGGTGTATCCATCGCAAGGGGCGGGCGTCGTCCAGGAGATCACGACGCGCGAGATCCTCGGCGAGCGACATGAGTACCTGAAGATCGTCTTCGTGCGCGGCAACATGGAGATCCTCGTCCCGCTCAGCAAGGGCCGCGAGGTGGGACTGCGACATACCGTCGGCCCCGACGAGCTCGCTCAGCTCGAGTCGGCGCTCGCGGACGGCGACCTCAGTCTTCCCCAGCAGTGGCCGCCGCGCTACCGCGCCGAACAGGAGATCCTGGCGGCCGGCCACGCCTACCAGCTGGCGCGACTCGTGGGCGTGCTGGCCAAGCGCGATCTCGAGAAAGGCCTCGCCGCGACCGAGCGCGAGGTGATGGAGTCCGCCAAGATGCTTCTGGCCAGCGAGTTCGCCGTGGTCGGCGACACCGATCTGGCGACCGCCGAAGCGCGTCTCGCGTCGCTTCTGCGCGAGCGCGTCGGCTGAGTCGGCGTTGTCCGGTCGCTCCGCGGACGACCTCGCTGGAGCCCCACCCGATCTCGGCTCGATCCGGGAGGTCGTCGCGCTCCTCGCGCGGCACGGACTGGCGCCGGACAAGGGGTACGGACAGAACTTCCTGATCGACCGACGCGCCCTGGCCGCCGTGGTGGACGCAGCCGATCCGCCCGCCGGAGCCACCGTTCTGGAGGTCGGACCGGGCCTCGGAGCGTTGACGCGCGCGTTGGCGGAGCGGGGCACGAACGTCGTGGCGCTGGAGCTCGACGCACGCCTCCTGCCGGCGCTTCGCGAGACCACCGACGCGTATCCGAACGTCGACGTCCGTGCCGCCGACGCGATGCGGTTCGCCCACGCGGAGATGCCCGAGGGCGCCTACCTCGTCTCGAACCTTCCGTACCAGATCGCGACCGCCCTGTTGGCCGAGGCGCTCTCCTCGGGACGCTACCGGCGCATGGCCGTGCTCGTTCAGCGCGAGGTGGCAGAGCGACTCGTGGCGCGTCCCGGAGCTCCGGGCTTCGGCGCCTACAGCCTCCTGGTCCAACACTTCGCCGCTGCCCGCATCGTTCGCGACGTCTCGCCCGGCTGCTTCCTGCCGGCCCCCAAGGTCACCAGCTCGGTCGTGCGGATCGATCCGCACCCGGGCGTGCACCCGGACCCGGCGACGTTCGCTCTGATCCGCGAAGGCTTTCGGCACCGCCGCAAGACGCTGCGCAAGAACCTCGTCACGGCAGGACGCGACGCGGCTGGGGTGGATGCGTCGCTGGACGCGCTCGGCCTCGACCGGCGCGTACGCGCCGAGGCGCTGGAGTTGGAGACGTGGCGCCGGTTGCGCGCCGCGCTGGACGCGCCTCGCACGCCGCGAGCATGAAGGCGGCGAAGGCCAGCGCGGCGAGCGCGCAGGCGGCGAGGAGGGGCGTAGCCGGCCCAGGGGGACGGGACGTCGCTCGGCGGGGCCCGCCGCGCCGTGGTTCTCCATGTCGTGACGGGACGCCTCGCTTCGCGATATCCTGCGAGGTCCGAGCACGCGCGGAACGCGCTTCGAGCGAGAAAGGGTGCGATGGCTGAGTTCCTCGTCGTCGGTGACGCGACCGTCGATCAGATGTACTTCGTGGACGCCGTCCCCGAGCCGGGGGGCGAGATGACGGCGACCCGTGCGGTGATGGAGCCGGGCGGCGCGGGCGGGACGATGGCCACCGCGCTGGCGCGACTGGGGCACGCGACGCGCATCGCGACGCGCGTGGGCACCGGTCCGTTCTCCGAGCTCGCGCTCAAGAACACGCGCGAGGCCGGGGTCTCCTCGGAGCTGATCCAGGTCGACACGGAGCTGCAGACGAGCAGCGTCACGATCCTCGTCACCCCCGACACCCAGAGGACGATGATCACCGCGATCGGCGCCAGCCGTGCGCTGGACGCCGCGTCGCTGGGGCCGGAGGTGTTCCGCGACGTCGATGGACTGGTCATGAGCGCCTACAGCCTGGTGGACGGACCGCAGCGCGACTACGCCGTCAAAGCCCTGGAGCTGGCGCGCGCCGCGGGAGCGACGACGTTCGTGGACATGGGCACGGGCGCGGTGAACGCGCTCCGCGAGCGCCTGATCGGTCTGGTTCGCAAGGTCGACTACCTGCTCATGAACGAGCGCGAGCTGTTCGCGCTCACCGGCCGGGAGACGATCAGCGAGGCGGTCGCCGGACTGGCGTCGCACGGGATCGAGCGGCTCGTGGTCAAGGTCGGCGAAATGGGGTCGATCGTGATCACGCCCGAGCGCTCCGAGCTCGTCGACCCGTACGAGATCGACGGCGTCGTCGACACCACCGGGGCGGGCGACTACTACACCGCCGCGTTCGCCCACGCGATCATGTCCGGCGCGGACCTGATCGGCGCGGCGCGCGCCGGCAACGTCGCCGGCGCGCTGAACACGACCGAGGTCGGGGCGCAGCGTCGTTCGGTGGATCTCGCGACGCTCGAGCGCGAGGCGCGCGCGCTCTCCGCGCTCGGATCCTGAGATCGTGCGGATGACGTCGCGGCTCCCGCTGGTGGTGCTGGCACTGCTCGCGATCGTCCACGCGGCTGCGATCGGCTGGGCGCAGGACGCCCCCGGGGCGGCGAACGCCGAGGTCCGCTTCGATCGCGTCTGGCGCCTGGTGGACGAGCGGTACTGGGACGTGGGCGGCCTCGAGGTCGACTGGACCGATGTCCGGGAACGGTTCGCCCCCCGCGCGCGCGCCGCCACCGACGACGCCGCGCTGCACGCCGTGCTCGGCGAGATGGTGGCGCTCCTGGACGACGACCACTCGCGCTACGTAGCGCCCGACGAGGTCGAGCGCGTGCGCGAGGCGTACGGCGACCTGCCGTGCATCGGCGTGTTCTCGCAGGCGGACGCTGGGGACCGCAGCTCGGGTCCGGTGGGCTGGCGTCTCGAACGTGGCCTCGGGGTGATCCGCGTGGAGGACCTGGCTCGCGCCGGAACGTCGTCCGGGGTGCGGGCGG
>CAZLQH010000002.1:0-99432 GCA_964561595.1 uncultured bacterium
GGCGGAACCGAGCCGGACGTGATCGAGTCGGTGACGATCCTGACGGCGTAGCCGCCGGCGCTGCACGTCCACCTCGACGCGACGGTGGTCCGCTTCAGCGGGCGGTCACCTCGAACGCCGAGCTGGTCGCCAACCTCTCGTACCCGTCGTCGGAGAAGATGCGGGCTTCGTACCGGCCCGGCTCGCGGGGCGCATCGAGCGCCACGCGGTCCGCCTCGGCGCCCTGCGTGTACAGCCAGTCGAGGTATTCCCGGTCGTCCGTCCCGACGCGGAACAGACCCACCCAAGCCTGAGGGTCGCGGGAACCGCCCGCGAACTCGACCGTGACCAGGTCGCCGGCCTCGACCGTCGTGGCGTGCACCGTCAGCGTGGTCCGTGCCGGCGGCGCCGAGCCCGGCTCGGCGCCGAGCGCTCGGTCGAGCGCGAAGCTGCGGTCCCAAGATCCGTACGGGACGGTGCGCACGCCGTTGCGTTCCGTTCCGAGGTAGCTCGATTCGCCGGGGAGGATCGTCAACGTCGCGGCGCCACCCTGGTGCAGGCCGACGACGCCGGCGTGGACGGCTGCGCGACACACGGACGAGTCGTCGGTGTAGACGTCCGTGCCCCACACCGTTCGCCCGCTGCTGCACCCCGCCGGGCAGATCACCGTCGCGCGCTCGCCCGTTCGCACGCCCTCCAACGCGCCCTCGTCCGCTCGGTCGTCGCAATCGAGCACGATCGCGGTGCCGCTCGCGGAGGGGGCCGGAGCCGGCCCGGAACGAAGCCGCACCTCGGCAAGGCCGGCGTCGGCGTCGCCCAGGAGGTACTCGGCTCGGATCCTGAACGACGTGACGTTCGTCAGGACCTCCGCCAGGCTCTGCGCGCCGCCGCCGAGACGCCAGTCGGCGCTACCTTCGAGGGGAACGTGGAAGGTAGTCCACGATGGCGTGACGTCGTCTGGGAACACGAACGCGGCGCTCTTCTCGCCGTTGGTCAGGATGACGTCGCCGGATGCGCCGGACGCGAACGGTCCGTACCTGCTGCCGTTGGGATGCTTCGGGCCGATCCGCAGCGTGAGCTGGAGGCTCGTCGCGGTCGACCAGTCGCCCGGTGCGGTCGCGGGCGCGACGAAGTAGCCCGTGGCCCCGTCGGAGGGCGTGAGCGCGTAGAGGTGGCCGCGACCGTCGGGGCCGTCCCGACCGGGGTTCGACAGCGTGCCGTTCTCGATCGTCCACCCGTCGACACCGCCGGCCGCGAAGCTCGCGATCCAGCTCGCATCGCTCGTCGGCGTCGGCGTCGGCGGCGCGGTCGACGTGTCTCTCGGGGGCGCGCCCGCCTCGGAGGGTCCGAGCGCGTCGGCGGTGAGGACGTAGGCGATGTCGCGCGGAAGCAGATTCTTGACTCGGATGGTGTACCTGCCGGGCGTCGGATCGTGCTGCGTGAACGTCGGGTACGGATCGGTGCTGATGTCGTCGTAGATCTCGGCGCCTTCGAAATCGATGGCGAGGTCGACGTCCACGCCGTCGGCATCGACCCGGATCGTGAAGCGATCCGTGTCGGCGGGGACGTGGAGCTCGTACGCGTGATCGACCTGCGACGCCGGGACGGTACCGTGGCGGCGACCTCCGAGCGCGATCGCACCCATGCGTGTGGTGCCGAACACGCCGTCTCCGACGGTCGTCCCATCCGACGCACCGCCCCTGCCGGCGCCCTCACCGTAGGCGCGAACGGTGTAGCGAAGATCGTGGAAGAGCAGGTTGAGCACTTCGATGCGGTACTCGCCGGCTGCCGGGTCGCGAAGCGTGAACGTCGGGTTCGGATCGCTGCTCGTATCGCGATGGAGCTCGCGGTCGCCTAGGTACACGCCCAGATCGGCGTCCCGTCCTGCGCCGTCGACGTCGATGGTCAAGGTCGCGAGGCCGCTAGGCACGGTCACCAGGTAGACGTGCTTGCTCGACCAGGTGTCGATCGTGCCCGACGCGGTCGCACCGAGCGCCAACCGATTCGAAGGTTGTGCGAAGGCGGCCGAAAGGCCCAACACGAGGACGGCGTGGACGAGGATGGCCCAGCGACGGTACGTCATGACGACCTGCCCTCCGCGACCGATGGTCGGTCGGCGAGCCCCTCGGTCAGCCGATGCTCCGAGACCGATCGTAGGGCCCGAGGGAGGGGCGGCGCAGTGTCGTTCGTCCCGTCCCGGGCCGGCCGATCGCCCGTCTCAGGTCGCCGCGATCGCCTCGATCTCGCCTGCCCTCTCGTCGCGAGCCTTGGCCAGGTGCCGCACGAACACGTCCAGCGAAACGCCCTTCGCCTCGGGCTCCTGACGGCTCCGGAACGACACGACGCGGTCCTGCTCTTCCCTGTCGCCCAGGATCACGGTGTAGGGGACCTTGAGCAGCTCCGCGTCGCGAATCTTCGCGTTCATCCGCTCGCTCCGCCCGTCGACCTCGGCGCGCACGTCCATGGCGTCGAGCGCCGCCCTCACCTCCTCCGCATAGCCGAGGTGGCGGTCGGCGATCGGCACGATCCGCACCTGCTCCGGCGCGAGCCAGAGCGGGAAGTCGCCGGCGTAGTGCTCGGTCAGGAAGCCGATCAGGCGCTCGTGCGTCGAGAGCGGCGCGCGGTGCAGGCAGAGCGGCGTCTTGCGCGTGCCGTCCTCGGCCGCGTACTCGAGCCCGAACCGCCTGGGCTGCGCGAAGTCCACCTGGTTCGTGGCCAGCGTGAACTCGCGTCCGATCGCGCTCGTGATCTGCACGTCGATCTTCGGGCCGTAGAACGCGGCCTCGTCCTCCGCCTCGACGTGGGGCACGTCGTTCTCGACCATCACCTTGCGCACCATCGCCTCGGTGCGGAGCCACAGCTCCGGCTCGTCGACGTACTTCTTGCCCAGCCCCGCAGGCGCGTGCTTGGAGAAGCGCATGACGTACTCGTCGATCCCGAACAGGCGGAAGTACGCGAGGTAGAGCTCGATCACGGCAAGGAACTCCGCCTCGAACTGCTCCTCGGTGCAGTAGATGTGCGCGTCGTTCATCTGCATGCTGCGGACCCGCATCAGGCCCATCAGCGCGCCCGAGTCCTCGTATCGGTAGCAGGTTCCGTACTCGGCGAGGCGCAGCGGCAGCTCGCGGTAGCTGCGCGGCCGAGCGTCGTAGATCTTGTGGTGGAACGGGCAGTTCATCGGCTTGACGAAGTAGCGGACGTTGTCGAGCTCCATCGCGGGGTACATGTCGTGCTCGTAGTACGGCAGGTGCCCGCTCTTGAGGAACAGGTCCTCCTTGCTCAGATGCGGCGAGCGCACCCGCTGGTACCCCGCCTGGCGCTCCATCTCCTTGGCGAGCTTCTCGATCTCGTCGACCATGACCGTTCCGCGCGGAAGCCACAACGGCAGGCCCGGCCCGATGTCGTCGTCGAGCGTGAAGATCTCGAGCTGCTGCCCGAGCTTACGGTGGTCGCGCTTCTTCGCCTCCTCGAGACGCCAGAGGTGGAGGTCGAGCTCCTCCTTGGTCTTGAACGCCACGCCGTACACGCGCTGCAGCATGGGCCGGCGCTCGTCCCCGCGCCAGTACGCGCCCGCCAGGCTCATCAGCTTGAAGTGCGGCGGAATCTTGCCCGTCGACGGGAGGTGCGGGCCGCGGCACAGGTCGGTGAACCCCGTCTCGCCCCCCTGTTCGTAGAAGCTCAGCGGCGCGTCCTCGGGCAGGTCCTCGATCAGCTCCACCTTGTACGGATCGCCGATCTCGCGGTAGCGCTCCAGCGCCGTCTCGCGCGGAAGCTCGAAGCGCCTCAGCGGCAGATCGTCGGCGACGATGCGACGCATGCGCGCCTCGAGGACGGGCAGGTCCTCCGGCGTCAGGCTGCGCGGGAGGTCCATGTCGTAGTAGAAGCCGTTCTCGATCACGGGACCGATCGCGAGCTTGACGTCGCCCGGGTCGAACCCCTCCTCGGTCAGCTGCTCACGGACCGCCTGCGCCATCACGTGCGCCAGGGTGTGCCGCGCCAGGTCGATCCAGGCGTCGTCGCGCTTGGTGAGGATGGCGACCTGGGCACCGTCGGGCACGACGGTCGCGAGGTCGGAGAGCCGGCCGTCCACGGTCGTGCCGAGGGCGGCCTTGGCCAGGCCCGGACCGATCGCCTGGGCCACCTCGCGCCCGGTGGCGTGCTCCGGCACGTCGAGCTTCGTTCCGTCGGGAAGGATCACCTGCATGACCGAGGATCGTAGCACGGTCGCGACGCGGTATCCTGGTCCTCATGCAGCTCGTCGCCGTGCTCGGATCCGGCCCTTCCGCTCGTGCGCTCGCCCGTTACCGCGATCCCGATCTGCGGGTCTGGCTCCAGGCGGTACCGACCGGCTCGGTGGCGGCCGCCGTCGAGGCGCTCCCGCTGCTGGGGTTCGCCGGCGCGATCGTGTTCGGCGAGGATGCCCGCCGCGAGGCGGCCGTCGCCGTCGCGAGGCGCTCGCTGGACGCCGACGATCAGGGGACGGTCGACGCGGTGAGCGTCGCCGGAGACGCGACGCTCGGCGACCACGTCGGCGGCCGCGCCGTCGTGGACGGTCTCCGCACCGCCGGCTGGGAGCCCCGCGGCGCGAGGATCGTCGCGATCGGCGACGACGCCGGCACCCGCGCTCTGCTCCGTGAGCTCGCGACCGCCGGCGCGGAGGAGATCACCCTCGTGGCCGAGGACGCGCCGGCCGCCGAGCGCGCCGTGCGCCATCTGCCGGCCGGCGTTCGGGCCCGGGGCCTCGCCGCCAGGGATCCCTCGCTGCCGGCGCTGATGGAGCGGTGCGACGCGGTGCTGCGCGCGGCCGACCTGGTGGCGCCGCTGCCCGAGCGGATGGGCCCCCACCTCACGATCGTCGATCTGACCGCCGGCCTCGATCCGTCGTGGCGCCGCGAGGGACGCGCCGCGGGCGCCGCCACGGTCCGTTGGGCGGACGTCGAGGCGCACCGCGTCTCGGCCGCGCTCCGCACGGTCGTGGGCGGCGAGGTGGACCCGGAGCCGCTGCTCGAGCTGTTCCACGCCGGTTGACGGGGCGCCCCTTCTCGCCACCGTCCCTCGCCGCCTCTCTCACCCACGTCACGTCCGATGCGACTAGCCTGCACGCCATGACGCTGTTCCCGCTCGCGGTCCGATCGCCATCGACGCGCCCGCACCAGCGACGATCGCCCCCGCCCGTCGCAGCGCCGAGATGGCGTGCGAGGAGCCTGACGCGCCGCCGCGCGACCCCGTTCCTCGCTGCCCGGCTTCTCGGCGTGCTCGTCGCGGCGGTGGTGTCGTCCCTCGTCATCGCGCAGTCCGTGGCGCCCGCGGACGACGCGTGGCTGTCGGTTCCAGGAAAGCTCGTGCGCGTCACGGACGACGCCGTCGTGTTCCAGGCGTTCGGGTCGGAGGTGAGCTACCTCCTGGGCCTCGGCTGGACGACCGGCTGGACGCTTCCGGCGCCGATCGTGGACGGCGGCGGGGGGGTGAGCGTCGCTCCCTCGGTGGCCGCTGCGCTGGAGCTTCCCCGGCTGGTGGGGCTTCGGACCGGGCTGGACGGCTCGACGACGCGGCTGGTGCTCGACTTGCAGGACGTGAAGGCGTCGGCGCTGGCATCGTCCCGGAGCGACGCCCGCCTCGCGCCGGACCGACCGGTCGAGATTCCTCTTCCCGGCGTTCTGGTGCCCCGCGGTGCGCTCCTGGACACCGACGGGCTCTCCGTGGTCGCGATCCCGGCAGGCGACGACGACGTGGCGCGCATCCGCGTCGCCGGTCCGCCCGCCGAGCTCGCCTCGTTTCCGCTCTCCGACCCTCCGCGCGTGGTTCTGGACCTCGTGCCCGCGGGTCCCGTCGCGACGCCGGACCGCGACGGCGCGGACCGCGCGGGCGTCGCGGGGGCCACCGAAGACGGTTCGGACACGCGCGCGGAGCTGGCCCCGGGCGTGGTCTATCTGCGCCGCACGGCCGAGGCGCTGCACGGACCGACGATCGTTCACGTCGTCGAGCTCGAGCCCGGCGCGGTCGAGCTCCGCGTCGTGGGGCGCAGCGGCGAGGGGCGCACCGTGGCCGGCTGGGCCGACGGGGCGGTCGCGGCGATCAACGCCGGGTACTTCGATCCCGACACGTTCGCGGCGATCGGGCTGCGTCGGATCGGCGGCACGCTCCTCTCCTGGCCGTCGCGCGGCCGCGCGGTCGTGGGTTTCGGCGCGGGGGGAACCGTGGTCGCGCGACCGAGCGTGCGCGCGACCGTCCGGGTCGACGGCCGCACCGTCGTCGACGTGGCGCTCGAGGACGGCGAGCCGCTGTCGTGGTCCGCGTCGGAGGGCGCCCGGGTCGGCTCGCCTCGACACGGCGTGCTGGTGTTGGGCGCCGATGGGCGTGCGATCCGGAACGTCGTCGGTCCCCAGCGCGTGCCGGCGTCCGGTTCGGCGTTGGCGTACGACCCGGACCTTCGGCCTCTGGCGCTCGTCGATCCCGGACAGCGCGTCGACGTCGGCGCCACCCTCGCCCCGGGCGGGCTGAACCGGTCGCCGTGGGCCGTGGAGGCGGGACCGATGCTGGTCCAGGACGGGCGCGCCGCGTTCGCCCCCGAGCTCGAGGGCTTCGCACGTGGCCAGCGGATCCTCGACGAGCCCACCCAGCAGGCCGCGTTGGGGGTTCGGGCCGACGGCACCGTCCTGTTCGTCGTGGCGGAGCGGATGGTGGCCGAGGATCTCGTGCCGCTGTTCCTGTCGCTTCGGGCCGACGCCGCCCTGCGCCTGGACAGCGGCAGTTCGGCGACGCTGGTGGCGGACGGCAGGGCGGTGAACCGGCTGCTGTCGCGGCGCGTGGAAAGCGCGATCGTCGCCGTGACGAACGCGTCGGCGAGCATCGACCGGTAGCATCGGGGCATGCCGCCCCTCGCCCCGGCCGGTCGCTCCGCTCGATCGCCGCTGACCGGCGCCCCGCCGATTCGGACCGCGCTGCTTCGCGCCGCGCCGCTTCGCATTGCGCTCGCCGCGCTCGTTCTCGCGCTCCTCCTCGCGAGCGCGAATCGGGCGTGGGCGCAGCCGCGCGCCGAGCTGATGCTGGGCGTGGCCGGAGCTCCGGTCGCGGACGCCTGGAATCCGGTTCGCGCCGTCGTGCGCGACGCGCCCGGCGCGGTGCTTCGCATGGAGATCGACGCGGGCGGCCTGGAGCGCGGCGAGGTGCCGCAGCTCGTCACGGCGCGCGCCGCTCCGGCGGGCGGCGTGCAGCGGATCGATCTGGACCTTCCGCTCCCGAGCTGGCGGCGCGTGTCGTGGCGGATCGAGCAGGGCGAGCGAGTCTTGGCGAGCGGCGGGCTGGGCGCGCGTGAACGCGACGATCGGCCGCTCCACCTCGTCGTGTCCGCCCGGCCGGCGCGATGGTCCGCCGCGTTCGGACCGGAGGCACGCGTCGTCGTCGCGTCCGCTGCCGACCTGCCGACCCGCGCGGCGGGCTGGGACGGCGTCGCGGCGTTGCTGCTGGACGGCACCGCGGCCGCCCCTGCCGACGCGATCGTGGTGACGGCGGCCGCGGCGGGCGTGCGCGTGCTGCTGCCCACCGAGGGGCCGAGCGGCTACGCGCCGTTGACGCGGCTGGTGGCGCGCGGAGCTTCGTCGCTGGGCGCGGGCTCGCTGGAAGGCCTGTCCGCCGCCTCGCTCGCCGCGGGTCGCCTGAACGCCGAGCCTGCCGCCGCCTGGGGCCGCGAGGCGCGTCGTGCGGCGGTCGCCGCAGGCGCGGCCGCCCTGCCGGCACCGACCTGGGACCACCTGCCCAAGCTCGTCGTCGCGGGCGCGGCCGTCGGCTTCGCCGCGCTGGTCTGGACGCTGTTGTGGCTCGGAGGTCCGGCGGGCTTCGCCAGCGCCGCCTTGGTCCTCGTCGCGGCCTCCGTCGCGGTTCCCGCGGCCGCGCCGACCGATCGCGAGCCCCGAACCCAGGGGGCGGTGATCCTCGCATCGAACGGCCTCGGGGTCCGCACCGACCTGATCGCCGTGGCGCGGCTACCCGAGGGAGCGTCGCAGCTCGACGGGCTTTTCGCGTCGCTCGAGCCGCGACGCCTCGGCTGGAACGACGGCCGCACCAACGTGCCGCTACCGGCGGGCGGCCGTACGCGGCTGACGGGAGCCCCCGTGGTGGTGACCGTGCCCGACGACGTGCGCGAGGCGACCGCGGCCACCGGGTCCGACGGTGCGCCCGAGGCCTTGCGCGCCCTCGTTCCAAGCGGCGGGGTCGTGGTGCGTCGCGAAAACGTCTGGTGGCTGGTGCACCCGTCGAGCGGCGAGCTCGCCGCGTCGGCCAGGGGCGTGACCCACGAAGCTGCGATGCGCGCGCCGACGCCCGTCACGGCCGGAGCGACGCCGTGACGCCGCCGACCGTCGCTCGCGGTCTTCCTCGCGCCGACGCCGGGCTGGCGCTGCTGCTGGCGGCGATCGCGCTCGTGCTCGTCGGCGCCTGGCCCGAGCGCGCGGACCTGGCGAACGCGTCGTGGTACCCCGTCGCCGTGGTCCGGACGGGCGGCCTGCTGCTTCTGGGCTGGCTCGCGGGATCGACGGTGGAGCCCAGCCGAGCGGCTCGGCGCGCCGCGCTGCTGCGCATCGCCGTGGCGAGCGTGGCGACCGCGCCGCTCGAGGCGCTCGCCTTCGTGGGGACGGCTCCGAGCGCCTCGCTCGCCTGGGCGCTGTTCGCTCCCCTCCCGCTGGCGATCAGCGGCTACGGGGCGGCTTGGACGCTCTCTACCGTCCTGAGGCGTGTCCGCTTGGGTTGGGCGCTCCCCCTGGCGTCGCCGCTGGTGGCCGCAGGGCTGGCCTGGCTGGATCTGCAGATCGGGCCGCCGCTGTGGCTGCCCTGGCTGGTGCCCGCCTTCCCGTCGCTGGCCGCGGCGGCGGTGAACCTGTCCGGAGCCGTCGTGACGGCGACCTTGGCGTCGGGCGTGTCGGCTGGACGGAGGGCGTCCGCATGATCCGGCCGGGACGACGGCGGCGGGCCGGCCCGCCGGAGCTCGACTGGCATCTGCGCCTCGCCGCCAGCCGGCGGCGTCGGCTGCGGGCGCGGCGGGGCGCATGGGCCGGACTGGCCGGCGCGTTCGTCGGCGCCATCTGGGTGCTGGCCGGAGGACCTCCGTGGGCCACGCCGATGCTCGCCGCGCTCGGCGCCGTCACGGGCGTGGCCCTGCCGGTACGGGGCAGCGAGGCGTGGGCGCGCCGCTGGATCGGCGGGCGTCACGGACTGGGGTACGACACCGCCCTCGAGGCGGAGGGGCGGCCCGATCCGCACGGCCTGTGGGCCGCGAGTCGGGACCGGGCACGCTTGGGGCTGCGTGGCGCCACGCCTCCCGCTGCGGAGCGTTGGTGGCTTCCGCCGGCGATCGCGGCCGTGCTGCTGATCGCCGCGTCCCCGTGGCTCGCGATGGTCCCGCGACCGTCCGCCCCCGCCCTGGACCGAGCGGCGACGACGGAGACGACCCGGGAGGAACGGGGTCCGGGCGACACGGCGCCCCGAGCGGACGGAGAGAGCGCCGATCCGTCGGGCCAGGCCGGCGCCGTTCCCCCGCCGGAACGTCCCGACGCCGTCGCCGACCGCGCCGCGCCGCCGCCCGACGCTCGCGACGCGCCGACCGCTCGCGACGAGGACGACATCGACGGACCGCCGACCGACGGCGACGGCGAGCCGTCCGCCACGGGAGGGGCAGCGGTCGACCGGTTCCTGCGCGACCTCGAGCCCACGCCCGACGAGGCGACGAACCCGTTCGATCCGGCCGGGCGCCGCGTCGACGAGGAGGGCAGCCCCGACGCGCGCGGCGGTGGACAGGCCGCCCCCGAGGACGTGCCGCCACGGGGCGGTGGCGCCGGACCGGAGGCGGGCCGCGGTACCGACGCGTCGGGCGAAGGCTCGCCCAGCGCCGGAGCCGCGCAAGAGGGGGCGGACCCGGGCTCCGAGGGCGGCCCCACCTCCGGTTCGGAAGGGGACGAAGCGGGCGAGGAGGGTGGCGCAAGCGGCGGCGGCGATCGAGCCGAGCGCGGAGAGGGAGCGGGCGAGGGTACGTCCGACGGCGAGGGTGCGGCCGCGCCGGACGACGCGCGCAGCGCGTCCGAAGGCGGTAGGGGCACGCCCGAGGGGCAGCGCGACGAGGGAGCCGAAGCCGCGGCGCGCGACGGGCGGGACGACGCCGACGCGGCCGGCCTCGACCCCGGCGCCGGCGAGGCGGGCGGGCCCGGCGCGGCGGGCAGCGACGGGCGCGGTGGCGACGATGCGGGTGCGCCCGGCGGCGAGGCGGGCGGCACCGAGCCGAGCGCGGAAGGCGAGCCGCAACCGTTCCTCGGGGGTCCCGACGGCGCCGCCGAGCGCCTGAGCGGTCCGCTGGGCGAGGGGGCGGCCCCCAGCGTGGGGAGCTTGCGCGGTGGCGGACAGGCTCCCGCGTCGGTGCCCGAAGGGGCGCCCGTCGATCCGTCGTACGGACGCGCGGCCGAGCGGGCCGCGGACGAGGCCGGCCTGCCCGGCGCCTACCGGGAGATCATTCGGCGCTACTTCCGCTGACGGCCAGCCGACGCAGCTCGCGCGCGACGCGCGGCGCGAGGTCGTCGACGCTCTCGTCGCGCAGCGACGCGACCAGCGGGTCCTCGTCCAGCGGCGGCAGCGCATCCTCGTCGATCAGCCGTTCGCCCGTCAGGCGCGGACCCGCGAGCCGTGCCAGCACCGTCGCGTCGGACGCGCGCACGATCGTCACCTCGAGTCGCATGTCGACCTGCTCGCGGTAGCGCCGGCCGATCTCCTCCAGCTCGCGCGTCAGCGTGTCCGGTCCGATCGTGATCGCGATCTCCGCACCGTTCGTGCGTGCGATCCGGGCCGCGCCCGGCACGACCTGGCTACCGACCAGACCCCTGCGCACCTCGAGGAAACGCAGCGTGGAGGCGGACACGAAGTCGAAGCCGGTGTCCGCCGCGCGCAGCCTGTCGTCGAGCAGGCCGGCCGCCCCGGGCACGAGCTCGTCGGCGGGGACGCCCAGGACGGCGACGTCGGGCGTGGTGTCCTGGAGGGCGCTGGGGAGGCAGCCGGCCGCGAGGATCGCGAGCAGGCCGAGTGGAAGAAGCAGGTGCCGTGTCATGGCTTCATGGTGGCAGATGCGCCGCCCTGCGCTTCGTCGTCCAGCGTCATCCGGGCGTCCCCAGCGGTGGCGTCGGCGATCGCGTGGACCAACGCATCTGCCCGGTCCGCTCGGACGGTGACGGGGATCCGCACGCCGGCCGGGCCGTAGGCGGGCTCCCCCTTCCGCAGCTCCGGCCAGCCGTCCAGCAGCCTGTGCGCCACGTCGATTCGGGGGTAGGGCACGAACACGGTCGCGGTCACGGTCTCGTGCACCACCGTGGTGCCCGCGAGGTCCAACGCCTGAGCGACGGTGCCCCCGTACGCGCGTGCCAGGCCGCCGGCGCCCAGCTTGGTGCCGCCGAACCAGCGGACGCACACCGCAGAGACCCGGTCGAGGTCGCGCTTGAGCAGCACCTCGAGCATCGGTCGTCCCGCGGTGCCGCCCGGCTCGCCGTCGTCGTCGGCCGCCATCTCGGCGCCGACGCGCCATGCGCTGCAGTGATGGCTGGCGTCGGGATGCCGGGTGCGCGCCTCGGCGACCAGGGCGCGCGCCGCGTCCGCGTCCGACACGGGCGCGACGTAGGCCAGGAAGCGTGATCCGCGAACGGTCCGGGCGACGTGGGCGCGGTCGCCCACGGTGGTGAACGGCACGGGAGACGGTACCACCGGCGACGGAGCGTGGGATGCGGCGTGCTAGCATCCCGGCCGTGGCCTTGACCCTGTACGACACCAAGACCCGAAGCGCGAAGCCGTTCGATCCGGTGACGCCGGGCCATGCCGGCCTCTACTTCTGCGGGCCGACGGTGTACTCCGAGCCGCACCTCGGCCACGCGCGCGGTCCGGTCGTGTTCGACGTGCTGCGCAACTGGCTGGAGCACGCGGGCTACCGGGTCCGCCTCGTGAGCAACGTGACCGACGTCGGCCACCTGACCGACGACGCGGACGACGGCGAGGACAAGCTGGCGGCGCGCGCCGCGCTCGAGCGGCTCGAGCCGATGGAGGTGGCCGAGAAGTACTTCTGGGCCTACTTCGACGCGATGGCGAAGCTGAACGTGCGGCGCCCCAGCGTGGTGCCGCGCGCCACCGGCCACATCCCCGAGCAGATCGCGCTGGTCCGGCAGCTTCTCGACGCCGGTCTCGCCTACGAGCGCAACGGCAACGTCTACTTCGACGTCTCGGGCTGGGACGACTACGGCGAGCTGTCCGGCCGCGATCCGGACGCGCTGGTCGAGGGTACCCGGGTCGAGGTCCGGGGCGACAAGGACGATCCGCGCGACTTCGCGCTCTGGAAGCGGGCCGAGGAGGGACACCTGATGCGCTGGGACTCGCCGTGGGGCGAAGGGTTCCCCGGCTGGCACCTCGAGTGCTCGGTGATGAGCACGAAGTACCTCGGCGAGGAGTTCGACGTGCACGGCGGGGGGCTGGACCTGATCTTCCCGCACCACGAGTGCGAGCTGGCGCAGGCCCGCGGCGCGGGCATGCCGTTCGCGCGCATCTGGATCCACTGGAACATGCTGACGCTGGGCGGCGAGAAGATGTCGAAGTCGAAGGGACACTTCGTGACCCTCGCCGGCCTGTTCGAGCATCACGAGCCGGCGGTGGTGCGGTTCCACCTGCTCCGGAGCCACTACCGGAGCGTGTCGGACTTCAGCGAGGAGCTGCTGGTCGCCTCCAGCCAGGCGCTCGGCCGGCTGCGTGACGCCTGGCGTGCGTTGCGCGCCCGGGCGGGCGAGGCGGAGCGCGAGGAGGGCTTCGCGGACGACGCGCGCAGGGCGTTCGCGGAGGGGATGGACGACGACCTGGGGACGCCGCGGGCCATCGCGGCGCTGTTCGAGCTGGCGCGCGAGGCCAACCGGCGCATGGACGCGCTCACGGCCGCGGAGGCCGCGGACGGCGCGGACGCGTTCGAGTCGCTGCTCGAGGGCGTGCTCGGGGTCGAGCTGGGCAACGCCGAGGCCAACGGCGCCGCGGCGCTCGAGAGGCTCGAGGGGCTCGTCGAGATGGTGCTGGAGCAGCGCGAGGCAGCGCGCTTGCGGCGCGACTTCGCGACGGCGGACGCGCTTCGGGATCAGCTTCACGGCCTCGGGATCGAGGTCGAGGACACGCCCGCGGGACCCCGCGTCAAGCTGCGCTGACGCCCCCACGAGGTCGTCCTCGGACCTGACGGCTCCGGGCCGGGCCGTCCCCGGCCCGGCCGCTTCCCACGACGTGGCTGCACGCTCCGATCGCGACCGCTAGCCTGTCCGCATGACCGACGATCCGGCCGTGCTGTACGTCGCGGCGTCGTGTACCGACGGAGTCGGTCCGCGCACGATCGCCCGGCTGCGCGATCGGCACGGCACCATCGCAGCCGTCGCCGAGGCGATCGCGAGCCCCGCCGGGCACGTGGCGGTCAGCGCCGTCGAGGCGACGCTGCGGACAGCGTTCCGTCCGGCGTCGTTGCGGGCAGCGGCCGCCACCGTTCGTCGCTGGCGCGCCTCGTGCGATGCGCTGCTGCATCCGGAGCACCCCGACTACCCGGGCCTGCTGGCCACGACGCACGATCCCCCTCCCCTGCTGTTCGTCCGTGGCCGCCTGCCGGCGGCGCTCGGGCCGGCGCCCGACCGTCCTGCCGTCGCCGTCGTCGGGACGCGCCGGGCCTCCCCGTGGGCGCTCTCGTTCGCCCAGCGACTCGGCCGGGAGCTCGCTTCGGCCGGCGTGACGGTCGTCTCCGGTCTCGCCCTCGGCGTGGACGGCGCAGCTCACCGCGGCGCGCTGGACGCGGACCCGGCAGGAACGGTCGCCGTGCTGGGAGCCGGATTCGACCACCTCCACCCGCCCGCGCACCGAGCGCTGGCGCGACGCATCGCGACCGGCGGCGCGCTCCTGACAGAGCATCCGCCGGACGTGCGCGCCCGGCCGGGCTCCTTCCCCAGGCGCAACCGCGTGATCTCGGGCCTGTCGCGGGCGGTCGTCGTCGTGGAGGCCCCTGCCGCTTCGGGCGTCCGCCACACGATCGACTTCGCGCTCGACCAGGGTCGCGAGGTGTACGTCGTCCCGCAGCGACCCGACAGCGAAGCCGGGCGCGCGGCGACGGCGCTGCTGCGAGAAGGCGCCACGCCGCTGGGCAGCGCCGCCGATCTGCTGAGCGACGTCGGGCTCGCGTCTCGCGAGAGCGCGTCTGCCGATCGCGCCCCGTCCGGCGACGTGCGCGAGGCGGCGGCGGACGGGAGACGGACGTCGGAAGCGGGGTCGGCGCAGGAGCGGACCGTCGCGGCGTCGGACCTGGCCAAACGGATCATGAGCGTCCTGGACGAGCTCGAGTCGGCCTCGCTCGAGCGTCTGATCCAGCCTTCCTCCTCCCCGTCGGCCACGCTCGCGGCGCTCACGGAGCTGGAGCTGGCCGGACGCGCCCGGCCCGACGGAAACGGCGGCTGGCGCGCCGTCTGACGGCCCGTTCGCCGGCGCGTCCGGACGGTCGGCGAACCGCGACCCTTCGCCGACGCCCGCCGGGGCGCGCGACCTTCCCCGCCCAGGAGTCCGCGGGTACACTCGTGGCGTGACCGACGACCTGCGAATCGGCTCGAGGGGCGAGGGCGACCTCCACGTCGCTTCGCGGACCGGACGACGGCGTCACGGGAACGAAGGGAGACGCACATGAAGCGATTGCTCGCAAGCCTCGTGGTTCTCGGGATGGTGGCTGGAGCCGCCTTCGCGCAGGGCCTGACCGTCTGGACGACGTTCAACAACCCGACGCTGGACTACCTGCAGCAGGACGTCGCCGACTTCGCGTCCGCCTTCGGCGTCGACGTGGAGGTCGTGAAGCTCGACATCAACGAGCTCAAGCAGCAGATGCTCCTCTCCGCGCCGCAAGGCCAGGCGGGCGACGTGATCGTCGGCATCCCGCACGACCAGATGTCCGAGATGGCGGTCGGCGGCGTGCTCGCCGATCTCACCGGCGCCGCCACGGAGAGCTACCTCTCCGACCTCGGCGAGCAGTCCCGCCTCGCGTTCACCTACAACGGCCGCCTGTTCGGGCTGCCGCTCTTCGTCGAGGGTCCCGCGCTCCTGTACAACCGCGACCTCGTGACGTCGATTCCGGACAGCTACGAGGGCTTCATCGAGCTGTCGCAGGAGCTCACCACGAGCGACACCTTCGGCTTCCTCTACGACATCAACAACTTCTACTTCAGCTACGGCTGGCTGCACACCTTCGGCGGCTACGTGTTCGGTCGGACCGACGGCACGCTCGATCCCACGGACGTCGGCCTCGCGAACGAGGGCGCGGTCCGTGGCGGCGAAGAGCTCCAGGCGCTGCGCTTCGAGCACGGCATCGTTCCCGCCGGAACGAACTACGACGTCGCGAACGGACTGTTCATCGACGGTGCGCTGGCGATGTTCTACACCGGTCCGTGGGCGGTCGGGCAGGCGCGCGAAGCCGGCATCGACGTCGGCGTCGCGCCGATGCCCTCGCTGGCGGACGGCACCCCGTGGTCGGGCTTCATGGGCGTTCAGGGCGTGCTCGTGAACGAGTTCAGCGAGCGGGGCACCGACGCGGTCAACCTCGCGAAGTGGCTGACGCGTTCCGACTCGCAGCTGGGCTACGCGCAGCTCGAGGGACGCGTTCCCGCCTCGCAGAGCGCGCTGGCGCAGGTGGCGGACGATCCGATCGTCGCCGGCTTCGGCGAGGCGCTGCTCACCTCCGAGCCGATGCCCAACATCCCCGAGATGGGCCAGGTGTGGGGCCCCATGGCGAACGCGCTGGGCGTCATCACGGAGAGCGCCGACGCCGACGTCGAGGCCGCGCTCGAACAGGCCGTCCGCGAGATCACGGGCGAGTGAGCTAGGGACGAAGCACGCACGGACCTAAGACGGTGACCAGGGCGCGCCCTGGTCACCGTCTTCGTTCCGGGCCGAACCGCGAAGGGGACCCTCGTGGACATCTCAAGGCCTCTGGCCGACTTCCTGCCGAGCCGCGGCCGAGGCGGCCTGCTCCTCTCGCTGGGCCTGCTGACGCTGGCGCTGGCCGTCGCCGCGGCCGGCGGCGTTCTCACCGTCGTCGTCGCGCGCTGGGTCGCCCCAGCCGCGCCGGTCTGGCTGGGCATCTTGGGCGGCATCGCCACGCTGATCCCGACGTTGCGGGTGATCGCCCGCCGCTACGACTGGATCCTGCCGTGGTACTACCTCCTGCCCGCGCTCGTGTTCCTGCTCACGTTCACGCTCTTCCCCGTCGTTCTCACCGTCATTCTCGCCTTCACCGACTACGCCGGGATTCGCAACGGCCAGCTGAACGTCGCCAGCGAGACGAACGTCGTCGCCGTCGATCCGGACAGGACGACGATCGAGATCGCCGACGCCCGGGTGTTCGACTGCGACGACCTACGGGCCGGCTGCGCAGGCGTCCGCGCCCGCGTGTACGGCTCCGGAGACGTCGACGTCGAGGCGATCGCGATCGACGGCGCGCGCCTCGAGCTGGCCGAGCCGCCGCCGGACGATCGCGTCGTGCGCGGGGTCGACCTGTTCCTGCCCGACGTGGGGCTCACGTTCGAGAGCGCCGTCGCCCGGGTGGAGGGATCGACGCTGATCCTGGAGCGCGCCCCGCCGTTCGCGCCCGACCTGGGCGACGTCGTGCTCCGGCTCGAGCGCTCCGTGCTCGAGGTCGACATCCTCTCGGACGAGGGCACCACCGTGCGCCTGGCAGAGCCGCTTCCCGATGGGTTCGCGGCGGTGTCGATCGCCCGCTACAACGACTTCGGCTACATCGGTCTGCGCAACTTCCGGACGATCTTCGCTCAGGCGTCGCGCGCGCTGGGACCGGTGTTCGTCTGGAACGTGGCGTTCGCGACGATCACGGTGATCCTCAACCTGGCCGTGGGCACGCTCCTCGCCGTGCTGCTCAACAATCCGGACCTGCGCTTCCGCGGGCTGTACCGGACCTTGCTGATCATCCCGTGGGCGCTCCCGAACATCATCACGATCCAGGTGTGGCGCGGCTTCCTGAACCAGAACTTCGGTGCCATCAACCGGCTGGCGATGCTGCTCGACATCACGCCGGAGCCGGTGAACTGGCTGCTCGGTAGCGAATGGCCGGCGCGAGGCGCGGTCCTGCTGGTCAACTTGTGGCTGGGCTATCCGTTCATGATGGTGGCGGTGCTGGGCGCCCTGTCCGCCATCCCGCGCGAGCTGTACGAGGCGGCCCGCATCGACGGCGCGACGGCGTGGCGCTCGTTCACCGACGTGACGGCTCCGCTGCTGCGGACCGCGTTGGTGCCGATCACGCTGACGGGCTTCGCGTTCAACTTCAACAACTTCAACATCATCTACCTCCTGACCGACGGCGGGCCGGCCGTCGACTGGGGCACCGCGACCGCGAGAGGAACGGACATCCTGATCAGCTGGGCGTACAACGAGGCGTTCCGGAGTCAGGGCGGCTACGCCTACGGCCTGGGCTCGGCCATCAGCCTGCTGATCTTCGCGATCACGCTGGCGGTCAGCCTCGTCAACTTCCGCGTCACCGGCGCGCTGAAGGAGGTGTCGAACGCATGAGGCGGAGCGACCTCCCCATCCCCCTCCTGCTGGCGCTCTGCGCCGCGGGGATCTGGGCCCTGTTCGCCACGGCGCCCGCCGCCGTCGTGCAAGACCGGTTCCTGGTCGTTCCTTGGGGCTGGACGCGGGCTCTGGGCGCCCTGATCCTCGCGATCGGCGGCGTGGCGGGAAGCGCCTGGCTCTGGGGGCGCTCCCGCAGGCCGCTTCGCGCCGGTCGGTACGCGCTCACCGCGGGAACGCACCTGTTCCTGTGGACCGCCATCGCGACGACGTTCTACCCCGTGATCTACCTGCTTGCCGTGTCGTTCAACCGCAACGACACGCTGGCAGGGTCGCTGCCGCGCGAAGGGCCGCTCTGGGTCCGCGCCGGGATCCTGCCGGACCCGTCGACCGTGTCGCTGGAGCAGTACCGCAAGGTGCTCTCCGCGACCCACGTCGTTCCCTACCAGTGGATCTTCGTCGCCGTCGCCGTGGCCGGGCTGCTCACCCTGATCTTCGTGTCCATGGCGGCGCGGGCCGAGCGGATCCCAGGACACCGCGCCGACGGCTACCGGCGGACCGCAGGGTTCGTACTGTTCGGGGCCCTGGCCGCGCTGGTCGTCAGCATCGGGCCGGGCCAGTTCTACACCGTCGCCGCCGACGGGACCCGCGTTCCGGCCGCCAGCGACCGGACGATCGTCCTGTTCATCCGCAACACGCTGCTGGTCTCGGGCATGACCGGGCTGTTCGCCGTCGCCATCAGCACGACGGCGGGCTACGCGTTCGCGCGGATGCGGTTCGAGGGTCGCTACCAGACCCTCCTCACCTTCGTGTTCGTCCAGATGTTCCCCGGCTTCATGGCGCTCGTCGCGATCTACTACCTGATGAGCTACCTGGACCTGATCAACACGTTCACCGGCCTGATCCTGGCCTACTCGGGGGGAGCGATCGCGTTCAGCGCCTGGATCTTCAAGGGCTACCTCGAGTCGATCAGCCCCGCGCTCGAGGAGGCCGCCCGCGTCGATGGCGCCACCCGCTGGGGGGCGTTCGTGCGGATCATCCTGCCGATCAGCGTCCCGATGCTGCTGTTCATCTTCCTGCTGCAGTTCATCAACACCTACAGCGAGTTCATCCTCGCCAACACGCTGCTCATCGGTCAGGAGAACTGGACGGTCGGCATCGGCCTGCGCAACTTCACGACCGGGCGCTTCGACACCCAGTGGGGCGCGCTGGCCGCCAGCGCCGTCCTGGGATCGCTTCCGATCCTGGCGATCTTCTACAGCTTCCAGGAGGCGCTCACCGGCCAGTACCAGTCCGGAGGCGTGAAAGGCTGACGAGGCCCGCGCGTCGCCCGCCGACCGGAGCGATGGGGCCGTCTCTCGGCGTCCCCATCGCTCTGGTACGATCGCGCCGTGACGCCCAGCGAACCCTTGGCCACCGGAACGCTCCTGACGCTCGACGGTCGCGGGGCGGGAACCGAGCCGCTCTCCGATCCGGAAGCTTTGGATCGCCTGTTGCGCGACCTGGCCCAGCGCATCGAAGGGGGCGACGTGCCGGAGCCGGGCCGGGTCGTCGAGGCCGACGGCTCCAGCCACGTGCTTCTGCTGGACGAGGCTCACCTCATGCTGCACGCCTTCCCCGAGCAGGGACGTTTCGCGTTCCTCGCGTTCAGTCGGCACGCCATCGGCGACGCCGAGCTGCAGTCGGCGGTCTCGGAGGCGCTCGGCACCGGCCGTTCGGAGAGCTCGGTGCGTCGGCGCGCGTCGGGGCTTCCCCGGGCGCCCGACGCGCTCGCCAGACGCCTGGCTGGCGAGCGCGCCTGGGCGCGGGCACGGCTCGTGCCGCAGCCCGCCCGCGAGTCCGACTGAGCGCGCCTACGACCGAGCGCATCCGATCCAGCGCACCGCCCTCGGGGCGCGACGGCCGCCGACACCCGTCCCAGACGGCGCGGAGCGGCGTGCTACGATCCGCGTACGTTCGCTCGTGACGGCATTCCGCTCCCCGAGGAGGCACCCCGTGGCCCATACCATCCTGGCCCTCGATCAGGGCACGACCAGCTCCCGCGCCATCCTCTTCGGTAAGGACGGCGCGATCATGGCGGTCGCGCAGCGCGAGTTCGAGCAGCGCTATCCGCGGCCCGGCTGGGTCGAGCACGACCCGAACGAGATCTGGAGCAGCCAGTCCTCCGTCGCGACGGAGGTCCTGGCGCGCGCGGACGTCCGTCCCCGCGACGTCGCGGCGATCGGCATCACGAACCAGCGCGAGACGACCGTGATCTGGGACCGGCGCACGCTGCAGCCGATCCATCCCGCGATCGTCTGGCAAGACCGTCGGACCGCGTCCACGATCCAGCGATGGGTCGACCAGGGACTCGGCGACGAGATCGTGGCGCGTACCGGCCTGGTGCCCGACGCGTACTTCTCGGCCAGCAAGATCGCCTGGATCCTCGATCACGTCGACGGCGCCCGGTCCCGGGCCGAAGCCGGCGAGCTGGCGTTCGGCACGATCGACGCCTGGCTGGTCGCCCGGCTCACCCGCGGCGAGGTCCACGTGACCGACGTCAGCAACGCCAGCCGGACGATGCTCTACGACATCCACCGACTGGAGTGGAGCGACACGCTGCTGGACGCGTTCGGCATTCCGCGCTCGCTCATGCCCGAGGTCGTGGCCAGCTCCGGCGTGGTCGGCAACGTTCCCGCCGCGTCGTTCGGCGCCGAGGTCCCGATCGCGGGCATCGCCGGCGACCAGCAGGCGGCGACGTTCGGCCAGGTCTGCTTCCGTCCCGGCCAGGGCAAGATGACGTACGGCACCGGCGGCTTCATGGTCATGAACACCGGCAGCGAGCCGATCGTGTCGACGAACCGGCTGCTGACCACCATCGCCTGGGACCAGGGCGGGCTGGACTACGCGCTCGAGGGGAGCATCTTCATCGCCGGCGCGGTCGTGCAGTGGCTTCGTGACGGTCTAGGCGTCATCCGCGCCAGCGAGGAGGTCGAGGCGCTCGCCCGCCGCGCGAAGGACAACGGCGGGGTGTACCTCGTCCCTGCCTTCGCCGGCCTGGGCGCGCCCCACTGGGATCCGTACGCACGCGGCGCGATCTTCGGGCTGACCCGCGGCAGCGGCGCCGCCGAGATCGCCCGGGCGGCGCTGGAAGGAATCGCGTTCCAGGTGCACGACGTGATTCGGGCGATGGAGGCCGACGCGGAGATCGAGCTCGAGGAGCTCCGCGTCGACGGCGGCGCGTCGAACAACGACCTGCTGATGCAGATCCAGGCGGACGTCCTGGGCGTCCCGCTGATCCGACCCAAGATCACCGAGACGACCGCGCTGGGCGCCGCGTACCTGGCGGGCCTGGCCGTCGACTTCTGGTCCGGACGCGACGAGCTCGAGGCCCAGTGGGTCGAGGACGCCCGTTTCGAGCCCGCCATGGCCGAGGGCGAGCGCGACGCCCTGTTGGCCGGTTGGCGGAAGGCGGTCGATCGGTCGACCGCGTGGGAGGAGGCGGGCGAATGAGCCGCATCGATCGAGACGCTCAGCTGCAGAGGCTCGGCGAAGAGACGTTCGACCTGCTGGTGATCGGCGGCGGCGCGACGGGCGCCGGCGTCGCCCTGGATGCCGCGACGCGCGGGCTGAAGGTCGCCATGGTCGAGCGCGACGATTTCTCGGCGGGCACCAGCAGCCGCAGCACGAAGCTGATCCACGGCGGCGTGCGGTACCTCGAGAAGGCGGTCAAGGAGTTCGACCGAAGCCAGTTCGCCCTGGTGCGCGACGCGTTGCGCGAGCGCGCCATGCTGATCAAGATCGCGCCCCACCTGGCCAAGCCGTTGCCGCTGGTGACGCCTCTGTACAACTGGCTGCAGGTGCCCTACTTCATGACCGGCCTGAAGATGTACGACTGGCTGGCGGGCAAGACGAACCTCCATCCCAGCCGCTTCGTCGACGCCAAGGAGGCGCTGGAGCGCTTCCCGATGCTGAAGCCGGACGGGCTCCGGGGCGGCGTCGTGTACTACGACGGCCAGTTCGACGACGCGCGGATGAACGTCGCGATCGCCGTCACCGCCATCGAGCAGGGCGCCGTCGTCACGAACCACGCCGAGGTCGCCTCGCTGCTGATGGAGGACGGAAAGGTTCGCGGAGCCGTCGTACGCGACCTCGAGACCGTCCGGGAGGTCGAGGTGCGGGCGCGCGTGGTCGTGAACGCGACCGGTCCGTTCACCGACGCGATCCGTCGGATGGAGGATCCCTCCGTGAAGCCGATGCTGACCGCCAGCAGCGGCATCCACGTCGTGCTGGACCAACGGTTCAGCCCGCCCGAGACCGGTCTCCTGATCCCCGAGACCGAGGACGGCCGCGTGCTGTTCCTTCTCCCCTGGCTCGGACACACCCTGGTGGGCACCACCGACAACCCCGCCGAGATCGAGTACCACCCGAAGGCGGAAGAGGACGAGATCGAGTACGTGCTCCGTCACGTCCGCCAGTACTTCTCGATTCCCGTCGCACGCGAGGACGTCCTGTCCAGCTGGTCCGGCCTGCGTCCGCTGGTGTCGAACCCCGAGGCCGCCGACACCGCCGGGCTATCGCGCGACCACCTCGTCAACATCTCCGAAGGCGAGCTGGTCACGATCGCCGGCGGCAAGTGGACCACCTATCGCAAGATGGCGATCGACGGGGTCGACCAGGCGATCCGCGTCGGAGGCCTCCAGGCCGGCCCGTCGCGCACCGCGGACCTCTACCTCATCGGCGGCGAGGCGTACACCTCCGCCGGCGCCGGCGACCTGCAGGAGCGGTTCGGCCTCGATCACGACGTCGCCAGCCACCTGAACCGCGCCTACGGCGATCGTGCCCCCCGCGTCGCCGAGCTGGCCCGCGACGAGGATCTGGGCGCGCGCCTGACGGAGAACCACGCGTTCATCGAGGCCGAGGTGATCCACACCGCGCGCGAGGAGCTGGCCCGCACCAGCATCGACGTCCTCGCCAGGCGGACGCGGCTGGGATTCCTGGACCGCGACGCGGCGATCGCCTCCGTGCCCCGCGTGAACGAGCTGCTGGCCGCAGAGCTGGGCTGGGACGACACCCGGGCCACGGGCGACCGAGCGGACGCGATGGCGTACCTGGTGTGAGCCGGGCCGGGAGGGACGCGAGCCGCGCCTCCCTCCCCGCGGCGGCAGCGCCTCCCTGGCCGGGATGGCGGAATCGGTAGACGCTGCGGACTTAAAATCCGCTGCCCGCGAGGGCGTACGGGTTCGAGCCCCGTTCCCGGCACCAGCGACGAACGACGCAGGAGCGCCCCCTGATCCGGTCGGGGGCGCTCCTGCGTTTCAGGTCCGGGGATCGGTGACGCCCTCCAGCGACCGCTATCATGGCGGCATGCGAACCGCTGGCGCTCTCTTGGCTCCGCACGGCTCGGTCGACGCACGCCAACGGCGCCCGTGATCGACGAGGGACGACCCACGTTCCTTCGGCGCGTCGTCATCACGGCCGTCGTCGGCGTGTCGGCGGTGTTGGCGGGCGCCTTGATCTGGCGTGCGGCCGAGACGTTGCTGTTGTTGTTCGCGGGCGTCCTGCTGGCCACGGCGTTGCAGGCGCCGACCGCGTACCTCGTCCGGAGGACGCGCGCCTCCTTCGCGCTCGCGTTCGCGATCGTTCTGATCGCGTTCTTCGTGGTCATCGCGGTCTGGGTGTTCCTGTTCGAGTCGCAGCTCGTCGGTCCCACCGGGGAGCTGGCGCGTCAGATCCCCGAAGGCGTCGGGGAGCTGCGCGGCCGGCTCGAGCAGGAGCCGTGGGGCCCGTGGGTGCTCGAGCGCATGACGGGCGGCAGCTCCGACGCGACCGGCGGCGCCAACCTGGCGTCCCAGCTCGCGGGGACCGCAACGACGCTGTGGGACGTCGCCGCAAAGCTGCTGTTCGTGTTCTTCACCGGCGTCTTCCTGGCCGCGAGTCCCGCCAGGTATCGGGGCGGCCTGCTCCGGCTGCTTCCCGCGGGGCGCAGGGATCGCGCTGGGGAGGTGGCCGACGAGATCGGCCGTACGCTCCGCGGATGGATCCTCGGCCGCATCGTCGCGATGGCGATCATCGGCACGGCGTTCTGGATCGGATTGCTGCTGATCGGCGTGCCGGCCGCCGGAGGGCTGGCGCTGATCGCGGCGATGCTGGAGTTCGTTCCGTTCCTCGGTCCGGTTCTCGCGTTCGTTCCGGCCGCGCTGCTGGCCCTCACGCAAGGCGTTCCGGCCGTTCTCGCCGTGGGCGTGCTGTTCGTCGTGATCGAGCAGCTCGAGGGGAACCTGGTCACGCCGCTCGTGCAACGGCGGACCGCGCTCGTCCCGCCCGTGGCGACGATCGCGGCGATCTTCGTGGGAGCCACGGTCTTCGGCGTCGTGGGCATGCTGGTCGCGACGCCGCTGGTCGCGGTCGTGCTGGTGCTCGTGAAGATGCTGTACCTCCACGACGTGCTCGGTCAACCGGTAGAGCTGTTGAGCGGCCTCGAAGATGGCGATGCGAACCGCCGAGGCGGCCCGCCCGGCGTCGGGGACGGAGAGCGCCACTGAGATCGGCCCGACGAGCGAGGCCCCCACGAACCGTGGGGGCCAAGGCGGACGCCGGCGGCGTCGGTGGTCGTACGATTGGTAGCGATGCGGGGACTTGAACCCCGGACCTCACGATTATGAGTCGTGCGCTCTAACCAGCTGAGCTACATCGCCGCGTCGGCGCGTGACCGCTCGCGCGAACGGGAGTCTACCGCACGTCCGCGACCCGGGCAACCGCTTGGGCGGCTACGCGACCTGGTCGTCCACCTCGGCATCGGAGGCGTGCCGGCGAACGGACGCGATGCCCTTTTCCATCGATCGGGCCGAGGCGTACATCTGGCTCTGGCCGATCACCTGGCCGTTGGCGGCCTTGAGCACGAAGTACGGCCGACCGTCCTTCGCGGCCTTGCGCTCGAACTTCGCGTCTTCCGCCGCGTTCTCCTGGACCGAGCGCACGCCGTTCTGGGCACCGGACTTGTCGGCGTACGCCTGACCCGTCAGGATGGTGCGGCCGTTCCTGGCTTTGAGCGCGAAGCCCACCTTCCCGCTCGCTTGACGCTTGACCTCGAACTTGCCTGCCATCGTCGACCTCCTCGAATCGAGGCTAGCACGGGACTCGCGCGGTAACCGGGACGCCCGTCCGAGCTGGCGGAGGCGGGTCGCGAACGTGGAATCGGCCGCACGGAGGGCGAATCGGCCCGTGCTATCCTCCCCCCATGCTGGAGCCGTCCATCGACCTCTACGGCGCCGCTCACGCACGCGTGAGGGAGCGCCTCGGCGAGCTGCTCGAACGTGGTCGGGCACGCTACGCCCTGGTCGTCGACCGCAAGGGCTTCGTGATCCTCCACGCCCGGGCGTTGGGGGCTCCGAAGCCGCCCTCGCTCGACTCGCTGGCGACGCTGGTCGCGTCGAACCACTCCGCCAATGCGGCGATCGCGAACCTGTTCGGCGACGCGGGCTTCCGCGAGGTCGTGCAGCAGGGCAGCGACGTCGGGACGTACGTCGAGGAGCTGGGCCCCGACGCTCTGCTGGTCGTGGTGTTCGACGGCGGCGCGACGATCGGTCGGATCAAGGTGCACGCGCAGCGCGCGGCGCGGGAGATTCGTGACGAGCTCGCCGGTCTGCGCGACATCGAGGCTCCGTCCCTCGACTTCGACGAGGGCTGGACCGAATCGACCGAGAAGCTCCTCGACGGCCTGTTCGGACCGAGGGACGCATGAGCACGATCAACTTCGCTGCCCGCGAGATCAACTTCAAGATCGTCTACTACGGCCCCGGCCTGTCGGGCAAGACCACGAACCTGAAGATGATCTACGAGCGGGTGCCGGGCGACTCGAAGGGCGAGATGGTGAGCCTGGCGACGGAGGACGAGCGCACGCTGTTCTTCGACTTCCTGCCGCTGGACCTGGGCACGGTGAACGGCTTCAAGACGCGCTTCCACCTCTACACCGTGCCGGGGCAGGTGTTCTACAACTCGTCGCGCAAGCTGATCCTGCGCGGGGTCGACGGCATCGTCTTCGTGGCGGACAGCGCGCCGAACCGGCTTCGCGCCAACGCCGAGAGCCTCCGCAACCTGCGCGAGAACCTGCTCGAGTACGACCTGAGGCTCTCCGAGATCCCCTACGTGCTCCAGATCAACAAGCGCGACCTCGACGAGGCGCTGCCGAGCGACATGATTCGCAAGGTGCTCGATCCCTCGGGCGAGGTGCCGGCGTTCGACGCCGTCGCCGCACGGTTCGAGGGCGTGTTCGAGCCGCTTCGCGGGGTGTCGCGGATGGTGCTCGAGAAGCTGGCGCAGAAGGCCTGACGCCCCCGTTCCCCGCCACCTCGGCGGGTCGGGCCGCGGCCGATCCGGCCTCTCCGGGTCCGACGCGCGGTGGTAGCGTGGCGCGCATGGACACCACCCCGTTGACCGCGACGCACGAGGCGCTCGGAGCCCGCATGACGGACTTCGCGGGCACCCGCATGCCGCTTCAGTATCCGAGTGGAATCGCCGAGGAGCACCTCGCGGTGCGCGAGCGTGCCGGGCTGTTCGACGTCAGCCACATGGCCGAGTTCCGCGTGTCGGGCACGGGGGCGCTGGACTATCTGCGGTTCGCGTTGCTGAACGACGCGAAGAAGCTCCGGGTCGGCCGGGCGCACTACACGATGATTCCCAACGACCGTGGCGGCCTGGTGGACGACGCGTACGTCTACCACCTGGACGAGACGGCCTGGCTGATCGTCGCGAACGCGGCGAACCGTGGCGCGGTCGGTACGCGCCTCGCGTCGCTGGCGAAAGATCGGAGCGACGTGGAGGTCCGTGACGTCAGCGATCGCTGGGCGCTGCTGGCGTTGCAGGGGCCGGGCGCCGCGCTGCTGTTGGACCGCCTGGTGGACGTGGACCTCACCTCCGTCCGCAAGAACGACACGCTGACGGCGCTGCTGGGCCGGGCGCCGGTGCGGCTGGCGCGTACCGGCTACACCGGCGAGGACGGTTTCGAGGTGTTCGCCCGTCCCGAGGACGCCGTCGCGGTCTGGACCGCCCTCACCGACGCCGGCGCGGAGCCGTGCGGTCTGGGCGCCCGCGACACGCTGCGGCTGGAGGCCGGGTTCCCCCTCTTCGGGCACGAGCTCACGGCGGACACCGACCCACGTTGCACGCCGTTCGACTGGGTCGTGAAGGACAAGCCGTTCGCCGGCGCGGACGGCTGGAGCGACGAGCCCGGCTGCGAGCGACGGCTGGTCGGTCTGCGCCTGCTGGGTCGGGGGATCGCGCGCCAGGGCTACCGGGTGCTGCGCGCCGACGAGGACGCGGAGGTCGCCGGCGAAGTGACCAGCGGGACGGTCTCTCCCCTGACGCGCGACAGCATCGCCTTCGCGTGGCTGGACGCCGATCTGACCGGGGCGGACACCGAGGTCGCGGTCGAGATCCGGGGACAGCGCGTGTCCGCGACGGTCGTGGACCTTCCGTTCTTCCGCCCGGACGCACGGGTATCGTGACGACACCGGTCGCGCCGCGACCCCACTGAGGAGGACGCATGGACATTCCCGATACGCTTCGCTACGCACGCAGCCACGAATGGGTCTCGCAGCCCGAGGACGGCGTCGTCACCGTCGGCATCAGCGCGTTCGCCCAGGACCAGCTCGGCGACGTCGTGTTCGTCGAGCTGCCCGCGGTCGGCGACGCCGTCGCGGCAGGCGACGCGGTCGCGGTGGTCGAGAGCGTCAAGACCGCCAGCGACATCTACGCGCCGCTGACCGGAACGATCACCGCCGTGAACGACGCGCTCGAGAACGCGCCGGAGCGCATCAACGAGGCGCCGTACGAGGACGGCTGGCTGTTCCGGCTCCAGGTCGACGATCCCGCGGCCCGAGAGGGCCTGCTGGACGCGGACGCGTACCGCGCCGTCTGCGAAGAGGAGGCGTAGTGCGGTACGCGCCCCACACCGAGGAGGACGTCCGCCGCGCGTTGGACGCCATCGGCGCGGCGTCCGTCGGCGAGCTGTTCGCCGACGTCCCTGCCGAGCTGTTGGACCCCGAGCTCGACCTGCCGGAGCCGATGGACGAAGTGGCGCTGATGGACCATCTCCAGGCGCTCGCGGCGCGCGACGACGCCCGCAGCCCCTCGTTCCTTGGCGGAGGCGTGCGGCGTCACTTCCTGCCGGCCGTCACGCGCCACCTCGCGATGCAGTCGGAGTTCGTCACGGCGTACACGCCGTACCAGCCGGAAGTGTCGCAAGGCGTCCTGCAGGCCACCTTCGAGTACCAGACGATCATGAGCGAGCTGACCGGCCTGCCGGTGTCGAACGCCAGCATGTACGACGGCGCCAGCGCCGTGGCCGAGGCGGCGCTGCTCGCGATGCGGGCCACCCGCCGCGACCGCATCGTGGTGTCGCGCGGCGTGCACCCCGAGTCGCGCGAGGTGCTCGAGACGTACCTCCACGCGCTCGACGCCGAGATCGTGGTGGTGGACCTCGACGACCTCGCCACGCCGGTTCCGGGCGATCTGGACGGCGCGGCGGCGCTGATCGTCCAGAACCCGAACCACCTCGGCCGGCTCGAGACGATGGACGCGCTGGCGGACGCGGCGCACGCCGCGGGCGCGCTGTTCGTGTCGGTCGTCGATCCCCTCTCCCTGGCGATCCTGCGCACGCCCGGCGAGGTGGGCGCCGACATCGCGGTCGGCGAAGGCCAGCCGCTGGGCGTGCCGCTCCAGTACGGCGGTCCGCACTTCGGGTTCATGGTCGTGACCGAGGCGCTGGTTCGTCAGCTGCCGGGCCGCCTGGTGGGTGAGACCCGGGACGTGGACGGTCGTCGCGGCTTCGTGCTCACCTTGCAGGCTCGCGAGCAGCACATCCGCCGCGGCAAGGCGAAGTCGAACATCTGCTCGAACCACCAGCTCGCGGCGCTCATGGCGACCGTGAACGTCGCCGCCCTTGGCCCTCACGGCCTGCGCGAGATGGCGGAAGGCACCGTGCGCAACGCGCACGCTCTGGCGGACCGGCTGGAGGGCGAAGGCTACGAGGTCGTCCGTTCGGGACCGTTCTTCGCGGAGTTCCCGATGCGCGTCTCGCGAGATCCGCGTGCGCTCAGGCGCGACCTGCAGCGCGCGGGCGTGCGCGCCGGGCTGCCGCTTCCGCCCGAGTACGGCTTGGGCGACGCGGTGCTGATCACCGCGACCGAGCTCACGCGGCCGGCCGACGTCGACGCGCTGCTCGCGGCGCTTCGCGCCGTCGGCGAGCGCCCGGAAGAGGTGGCCCATGGCTGAGCACACGTCCGAGCACGACGCGCCCCTGCTGTTCGAGCGGTCCCGTCCCGGACGACGCGGCGTCAAGCCGCCCGTGGTCGAGGGCCCCGACATGTCGGAGCTGCTGGGCGAGGCGTCGCTGCGCGCCCAGCCTCCACGCCTGCCCGAGGTGTCGGAGCTGGACCTGGTCCGGCACTTCACGCAGCTGGCTCATCGACAGTTCTCGATCGACGGAAACGTCTATCCCCTGGGCAGCTGCACGATGAAGTACAACCCGAAGGTGCACGAGGACGCGGCGGCGCTGTTCACCGACCTCCACCCCGCCCAGGATCCCGAGGGCGCGCAAGGCATGCTGGAGCTGCTCTGGCGGCTGCAGGGCGGCCTCGCGACCGTGACGGGCATGGACGACGTGAGCCTTCAGCCCGCGGCCGGCGCGCACGGCGAGCTGACCGGCATCCTGATGATCCGCGCCTACCACGTGGCGCGCGGCGAAGGCGACCAGCGGCGCGTGGTGATCGTTCCCGACGCGGCGCACGGCACGAACCCCGCGACGGCCGGCATGGTCGGCTACCGCGTGGTGGAGGTTCCTACCGCCGCCGACGGCGAGGTGGACGTGGCGGCGCTGAAGGCGGCGCTGGGCCCGGACACCGCCGCGGTGATGCTCACGAACCCCAGCACGATCGGCATCTTCGAGTCGCGCATCCGCGAGATCGCCGACGCGGCGCACGCCGTCGGCGCGCAGCTGTACTACGACGGGGCGAACCTGAACGCCATCGTCGGCAAGGCGCGGCCGGGCGACATGGGGTTCGACGTCGTGCACCTCAACCTCCACAAGACGTTCACCACGCCGCACGGCGGCGGCGGTCCGGGGACCGGGCCCGTCGGCGTCAAGGCGCACCTCGCTCCGTACCTGCCGCGCCCGGTGATCGGTCGCGACGGGGACCGCTTCTACGTGGACGACGAGCGCCCCGAGTCGATCGGTCGGATGCGGAGCTACTTCGGCAACGTGGGCAACCTCGTGCGGGCGTACGCCTACCTGCGCTCGCTGGGTGCGGACGGGCTCGCGGACGTGGCCGAGATGGCGGTGCTGAACGCGAACTACCTGCGTGTCCGGATGGCGGAGCAGGGCTTCGCGAGCGCGTACGACCGGACCTGCATGCACGAGTTCGTCGCGCAGCCGCCGGAGGGCCTCCGCACGCTGGACATCGCGAAGGCGCTGCTGGACGAGGGGATGCACCCGATGACCGTCTACTTCCCTCTGAACGTGCGGGAGGCGATGATGGTCGAGCCGACCGAGACGGAGTCGCTCGAAGCGCTGGACGCCTACGCGGCGACCTTGGGCGCGATCCTCAGGCGGGCTCAGGACGACCCCGCCTGGCTCGCCGACGCTCCCACGACCACCCCTGTGCGTCGTCTGGACGAGGTGTCGGCCGCACGGCATCCGATCCTGCGCTGGACGCCGCCAAGCGAGCCCGGAGCCGAAGCGGCCGACTGATCGACGCGGCCCAGCGACACGAAAACGAGCGCGCCCGGATGCGTCGGCATCCGGGCGCGCTCCGTTCATCGTCGGCGCAAGGTCAGCTGGAGCAGCCGACGCTTCCCTCGCTGTCGGGCGCGTCGCTCCCGTCGGTACGGAAGCTGCTGCCGCAGCCGCAGCTGCTGCTCGCGTTCGGGTTGTGGACCGAGAAGCCGCCGCCCATCATGTTCTCGACGTAGTCGACCTCGCTGCCGGCCAGCAGCGGCCAGCTCATCTTGTCGACGACGAGCCGCACGCCCTTGTGCTCGAACTCGCGGTCGCCCTCGAGGCGCCGATCGTCCACCGCCATGCCGTACATGTAGCCGCTGCAGCCGCCGGACTTCACGAACACCCGGATCGCGGCCTGCTCGTCCTTCTCCTCGAGAAGCGCGGCCGCCTTGGCCGCCGCCGAGTCGGTGACGGTCATTCGGATCTCGTTCATCGCATCTGCATCCGTCGTGCGCATCGCGTCCATGGCCTCTCCTTCCGCCGTAGCGTCGTACGCGACGATACCAGACCGAATCGGTCGGGGTCCGTGGCGGACGACGCACCGCGTTCCTTGGCACGTCCGGCGGGGGTCTGCTATGATCCCCTCCGCCTTGGGCGTATAGCTCAGTCGGTAGAGCGGCGGTCTCCAAAACCGTAGGTCGGGGGTTCGAGTCCTCCTGCGCCCGCCATCAGGCACGACCTGCCCTCCGTTCGCGGAGGGCAGGCTTCGTTCATGACGGGTCTCGTTTCGTCCTCGGCGCTGGGCGGGCGTCCACGCCGCTCGCCGGGCGCTCGCGACCGTGCCGCCGGCTCCTGGTCGCAGGAGGGCGCCGTGCTAGCATCGGCGGCGTGAGCAACGCGTTCTCGAGGATTCTTGCGCTTCGGTCCATAGCGATCGTCGTCCTGCTCGCTACCCTGATCCAGGGGCTCGCGCAGGACGCCGAGTCGGTGTGGATCCTTCCGATCGATACCGAGATCACGCCGGCGACGGCGCAGTTCGTGGCCTCCCGGATCGAGCGCGCCAACGAGGTCCGCCCGCTCGCGGTGCTGCTTCGGATCGACACGCCGGGCGGACGCGTGGACTCGATGCAGCGGATCGTGGACGCGGTCATGAACGATGCCCGGGTGCCCGTGCTGGCGGTGGTCGAGAACGCGTTCAGCGCAGGCGCGCTGATCGCCATGTCGGCCGAGCAGCTCGCCATGCTGCCCGGCGCCTCGATCGGCGCCGCGCTTCCGATCACGGTCGGGGTCGGCGGAGCGACGCCCGTCGACGAGAAGTTCACCTCCGCCGTGCGGGGCCAGTTCCGCAGCGTGGCCGAGGCGCGCGGCCGTGACCCGGCCGTCGCGGAAGCGATGGTCGATCCGTCGCGCGAGATTCCCGGGCTGTCCGCCCGAGGCGAGCTCGTCACGCTCAGCGCCGACGAGGCGGTCGATCAGAACATCGCCGATTTCGTCGCGTCCGACCTCTCCGATGCGCTTCGTACGTTCGGCTACGGCGGCGTCGCGACCGTCACGCTCGAACGCAACCTGACGGAGCGGATCGGGACCTGGCTGTCGGGTCCGATCATCGCCGGCATCCTGCTGATCCTCGGCCTGGGCGGGCTCGTGATCGAGTTCTTCAGTCCTGGCTTCGGCATTCCCGGCGCCATCGGCGTGATCGCGCTGGCCCTGTTCGCGACCAGCGCGTTCGTCGCCACGCCTGCCGGCATCGTGGACGTGCTGCTGATCCTCGGCGGCGTGCTCCTGCTCGCGCTCGAGGCGTTCGTGATCCCCGGCTTCGGGGTGGCGGGCGTGCTGGGCCTGGCCGCCATCGTCGCGGCCGTGATCCGGATCTTCCAGGACGACGCCGTCACGGTGCTGGCCACGACGGCGATCGGCGGCGGCGTGGTGCTGGGCCTGCTGCTCTGGCTCCTGCCCAACACCGGGCTCGGCCGGCAGCTCACGCTTTCCGAACGCATCGGCGGCGGGCTCGGGCCCGCCTCGATCGGGGCGGGCGCGGGCGGTGGCGGCAGCGTCGAGGCCCGCGGCGGGGCGCGCGGCGAGGCCGACCCCGCACGTGCGAAGCTCGTCGGCGACCGTTCGGACCTGATCGGCCGGACCGGAATCGCCATGTCCGACCTCAGGCCCGCCGGCGTGGCCCGCTTCGGTAGCGACCGGGTGGACGTCGTCAGCGACGGCGACTACGTCTCGGCCGGCAGCCGCCTCGACGTGCTGCGCGTCGAAGGCAACCGCGTGATCGTACGCCCCAGCGACAACGAGAACGAATCGAATCGCACGCACGACCCGTCTCCGTCCGAGGACGGCTGACCCCCATCCCTGGAGGTTCCATGAGCATCGACCTGTCCTTCCTGATCATCGCTGGCGTCGTCGTCCTCTTCTTCCTGATCCTGTTCACCTTCATCCCGGTGGGTCTGTGGATCGCGGCGATCTCGGCGGGCGTGCGGGTCAGCCTGATCAGCCTGGTCGCGATGCGGCTGCGGCGCGTTCCGCCCGCCCGGATCATCAACCCGCTCATCAAGGCCGAGAAGGCGGGCCTCGACGTCGAACAGAACCAGCTCGAGGCGCACTTCCTGGCGGGCGGCAACGTCGACCGCGTCGTCGATGCGCTGATCGCCGCCGACAAGGCGCGCATCGCGCTTCCCTTCGACCGGGCGGCCGCGATCGACCTGGCCGGGCGCGACGTGCTGGACGCCGTGAAGGTGTCCGTGAACCCGCGCGTGATCCAGACGCCCAACGTCAGCGCCGTCGCCAAGGACGGCATCGAGCTGATCAGCACCGCGCGCGTCACGGTCCGCGCGAACCTCGAGCGCCTCGTCGGCGGCGCCGGCGAAGAGACCATCATCGCCCGCGTCGGCGAGGGCATCGTCTCCTCCATCGGCTCCAGCGACTCGCACAAGCGCGTGCTCGAGAACCCCGACAGCATCAGCAAGACCGTCCTCCAGAAGGGCCTCGACTCGGGAACCGCGTTCGAGATCCTGTCGATCGACATCGCCGACGTCAACGTGGGCCGGAACATCGGGGCGCAGCTTCAGACCGATCAGGCGGAGGCCGACAAGCGCGTCGCGCAGGCGAAGGCCGAGGAGCGGCGGGCCATGGCGGTCGCTGCCGAGCAGGAGAACCGGGCTCGGGTCGAAGAGATGCGCGCCAAGGTCGTCGAGGCCGAAGCCGAAGTGCCCCTCGCGATGGCCGAAGCGTTCCGGAGCGGACACATGGGCGTGATGGACTACTACCAGCTCCGGAACATCGAGTCCGACACCGACATGCGCCAGGGCATCGCCAACGCCAGCAGCGGCGGCGAAGAGGACGAAGAGATTCAGTGAGCCTCGACGACCTGCTGCCCATTCTGCTCGTGGCGGCGTTCGTGCTGAACGCGGTCCTGCGGAGACGGCGATCGTCGGGGCAGGGTCGCGGAACGCCGCGGAAGGGAGCCGGTACGCCGGACAGCGGCGAAACGACGTCGACGACGGCCTCCTCGACCTCGGCTTCGACGTCGACCTCCGGCCCGTCGTCGAGCTCGTCGGACGACCTCGCCGGGCGTCTCGAGGAAGCCCGTCGTCGCGTCCGGCAGGCCAGCGGCACCGGTCAGCAGAGCGCAGGCCAGCAGCGTGCCGGTCAACAGGGCGCAGGCCAGCAAGGGTCTGCCCAGCAAGGGTCTGCCCAGCGAGGCGCGGGCGCGCGGGGAATCGGCCAGACCGGCTCCGGTCGCCCCAGCGGCCCGCCGCCAGGCTTCCTGGGTCGCGAGGGAACGCCTCGGCCCCCCACGCCGTCGGCTCCCCCGCCCGCGGGGTTCCTGGGTCGGGAGGGCGCTCCGGACAGTCGCGTCACGAGGCGTCCTCCCCGAGGCGACGTCGGCCGACGCACGCGGCGGTCCGGGTCCGCTACACTGCCGGACGCGTTCGGACTCGTCGGGCTCGGACCCGACGACGTCGTACGTGGGCTCGTGTGGAGCGAGGTGCTCGGTAAGCCCGCCAGCGCGCGGCTCCGGAGGAGGAAGGTATCGCAACGTCGGTCACGCTGAAGCTTCGTAGTCCCGCCGAGGCCATGAGCCTGTTCGGCCGGAACGACGAGAACCTCAAACTGCTGAAGCGCCGCTTGGGGGCCAAGGTCGTCGCCCGCGGCGACGAGCTCCGCCTCAGCGGCGAGGCCACCGCGGTCGAGGAGGCGGAGCGGACGTTCCGCTCCCTGCTGGGGACGATCCGGAGCGGAGGCGACGTGAGCCTGACCGAGCTCGAGCACGGCGATCTCGGTGCGCTCGACGGCACTCCCGAGGATGCGTCGCCGGAAGCCGAGGCGGCCGCTGCGCGTCTGCCGGGACGGCACAAGCCCAAGACCGCCGGCCAGCGGCGCTACGTGGCCGAGATCGCCAAGAACCCGATCACGTTCGGCATCGGGCCCGCCGGCACCGGCAAGACGTACCTCGCGGTCGCCATGGCGGTCCAGGCGCTGCTGGCGAAGAAGGTCAAGCGCATCATCCTCACGCGGCCCGCCGTCGAGGCCGGCGAGAAGCTCGGCTTCCTGCCGGGCGACCTGCAAGCCAAGATCGATCCGTACCTGCGTCCGCTCTACGACGCGCTGTACGACATGCTGCCGGCCGAGCGGGCCGAGCAGTACCTCGAGTCGGGCGTGGTCGAGGTGGCGCCGCTGGCGTTCATGCGGGGACGGACGCTGAACGACGCGTTCATCATTCTCGACGAGGCCCAGAACACGACCGGGGAGCAGATGAAGATGTTTCTCACGCGCATGGGGTTCGGAAGCACGGTCGTCGTCACCGGCGACGTCACCCAGACCGACCTGCCCGGCACGGTCGACAGCGGCCTTCGCGTGGCGCGGCGCATCCTGGCGGACATCGACGGGATCGGCTTCGTCGCGTTCGACAAGGGCGACGTCGTCCGGCATCCGCTGGTCGCGCGGATCGTGCGCGCCTACGAGCAGGCGGGCTGAGGATGGCGCGGCCGCGCAGCCGGCGGCGTGAACGGCCGGCGCCCACCCAGGCGTGGCCGTACGCCGTGGCGCTCCTGGTCCTCTCCGCGCTGCTCTACAGCGTCTACGGACAGCGGCAGGCGATCCCGCTCGAGGTGGGCGAGCCCAGCCCCGAGACGTTCGTCGCTCCGGCCGATCTCCAGGTCGCCGACCCGTTGGCGACGGCGCGGCGGAGACAGGCCGCCCGCAGCCAGGTACCCCCCATCTACAGCGTCGACGGCCCCGTCCAGGAGCTCGTCCTCTCGGCCGTCACGGCCGCCTCGCTGCCGCCCGAGACGACGACCTACCTGATCGGCCGCTACCAGGATGCGGACGGCGTGCGCGAGGCGCATCTCGGCGACGTGATCGAGGAGGCGGTCGTGCGCGCGCCGCCCGATCGGCAGCGGGACACGAGGCTGATCCTGGAACAGCGCCTGATGCCGACGGCGTTCGTCGACGAGACGCTCACGCGGGCGGCGCGCGACGCGGCCGCGTCGGCCGTCACGCCGGTGCTTCGCCGCCTCGCCGAGGGCGACGTGATCGTGCAGGCGGGCGAACCGGTCAGCGAAGAGCAGCTGCGCGCGCTGCAGGCCGTGGGGCTGTACGATCCGCGCACCCGGCAGCTACGGCAGACGGCGGTCGTCGTGCTGGGGTCGCTGCTGGTCGGCGCGCTGCTGGCGCTTCCGGTGGCGTACGCCGCGCGGGCGCTACGCGGCCGCGTCAGCCGCCGCCAGTTCGTGTTCCTCGTCGGGCTGACGCTGGTGACGTTGGCCGTGCAGCGCGCCGCGCTGGATCTGTCCAGCGACTTCGTGTTCGTGCTGCTGGCCCCGCTGCTGGTCGCGACGCTGCTGGGCGAGGTCGCTGCTCTGCTCTGGGCCGGCTGGCTCGCCATCGCGGTCGGTCTGCTGGTGCCGGGCGCGCCGCTGCAGTCCGCCGCGGCCGTGCTGGTGGGCGGACTGGCGGCGACGCTGCTGGCCGGCGTGGTCCGAAACCGGATGGCGCTGCTGATCGCCGGCTCGGCGGGCGGGCTGGTCAGCGGCGCGACGCTGGTGTTCCTGCAGCTGATGAACGGCGGCACGGCGCCGCTGCCGGCCGCGACGGACGTCGCGTCCTACCTGGCGGGCGGGGTGCTGGCCGGCATCGTGGCGCTGGGACTGGTCCCGCTGGCGGAAGGCGTGTTCGAGTTCCTGACGGACTTCCGACTGATGGAGCTGTCCTCGCCCCACAGCCCGCTTCTGCAGAAGCTCGTGCTCGAGGCGCCCGGCACCTATCAGCACAGCCAGATCATCGCGAGCCTGGTCGAGCAGGCGGTGCAGCAGATCGGCGGCAACTCGCTGCTGGCACGCGTCGGGGCGCTCTACCACGACGTCGGCAAGCTGAGGCGCCCGCAGTTCTTCGCCGAGAACCAGGCCAGCGGCGACAATCCGCACGACCGGCTCAGCCCGCACCTCAGCTACCTGATCATCACCAGTCACGTTCGCGACGGCGTCGAGATGCTGCGGGAGCACGGCCTGCCGCCGGCGCTCGAACCGTTCGCCGCAGAGCACCACGGGACCACCGTCCTGGCGTACTTCTACAAGCGCGCGCTCGAGGACACCGAGCGGCTCGACGAGCTCAACTTCCGCTACCCGGGACCGAAGCCGCGCACCAAGGAGACCGCCGTGCTGATGCTGGCCGACGCGGTCGAGTCGGCGTCGCGCACCCTGCCCGATCCGACCCAGGGATCGATTCGCGCCATGATCGATCGCCTGATCGAGCAGCGACTCCAGGACGGCCAGCTGTCCGACAGTCCGCTGAACTTCCGCGACCTCGACGCGATCGCGAACACCTTCGAACGGGTCATGACCGCGTCGTTGCACCGGCGCGTCCGGTACCCCAGCGCCGAGGAGATCAAGGGGCTCAAACGTGGTGGAGATCCTAGGCGAGACGCAGCGCTTCCCAGCGCTTGACCGCCTCGAGGGGGCGCTGCAGGCGCTCCTCGAGGCGGAAGGGCTGGGGGAGCGCGAGGTGACGGTGGTGCTGCTGGGCGACGAGGCGATGGCCGAGCGCAACGCGGCCGACCGCGGCGTGCCGGGCCCCACCGACGTGCTCTCCTACCCCAGCTCGGAGCCCGACGACGTCGGCGTTCCCGAGGTCGCGCATCTCGGCGACGTGCTGATCGATCTCGATGCGGCGGCGCGTCAGGCGCCCGAGCACGGTCACGGAACGACCGAGGAGGTGCTGGTCCTGGCCGCGCACGGCCTCACGCACCTGCGGGGCTTCGATCATCCCGACGCCGCGTCGTGGGAGCCGTTCCTGGACGCGCAACGACGGATCGTCGCGTGGAACGGCGAATGAGCGCCCGGCGGTGAGCGCGCGATGACGAGCGCACGGCGATGACGCCGCGCAAGCGACGCGGCGATCCGATCGGCCTGCGCTTCGCGCTTCGCGGCTTGGCCGCGGCGTGGCGGGACCAGACGAACCTGCGGATCGAGGTGGCGATCGGGACGGCCGCGATCGCCGCGACCCTCTGGCTGGGCGCGTCGTTGACGCCCGTGCTCCTGGCGTGCGGGCTGGTCCTCGTCTCCGAGCTGCTCAACACCGTGATCGAGTCGATCGTCGACCTCGTCGCACCAGATCACCACCCGCTCGCGGCGCGCGCCAAGGACGTCTCGGCCGGCGCCGTGCTCGTCGCTGCGGCCACGGCAGTAGCCGTCGGCCTCGTCCACCTCGGCCCGCACCTGGCGGACCGACTCTCGAGAGGAACGCCATGACGTCCGATTCTCGCTCCACCCCGCCGCCGACCGACCTCGCCGAGGCCGCTTGGCGGGCGCACGGCAACGCCTACGTCCCCTACTCGCGCTTTCCCGTCGGCGCCGCGGTCCGCACCGACCGGGGCGAGGTCTTCGCGGGCGCGAACATCGAGAACGCCTCGTACGGACTGGGACGCTGCGCCGAGCAGTCCGCGATCCAGGCGATGGCCAGCGCCGGCGGCCGCCGCATCGAGGAGGTCGTCGTGGTCAGCAGCGCGGACGATCCGGCCTCCCCGTGCGGCGCTTGTCGCCAGGTGCTGTTCGAGTTCGGTCCGGACGCGCGGGTCTGGCTGGTGAACGAAGCCGGCGCCTGGCGCGCCACGAGCGTCCGCGAGCTCCTGCCCGACGCGTTCGAGCTTCCCCGTCCGGAGGAGCGTTCCGGCGGCGGCGGGTCGCCCTGATTCAGGGTCCTCACCTCCGCGCGGGCTAGACTGCGCCGCGATGACGACGTCGATGCTCCACCGAACCTTCCGCCTTCCCGCCGTGCTGGCGACGCTCCTGGCGCTCGTCCTGGCAACGGCCTTCGCTCAGGAGACCGGCGCGGACGCAGGTCCCGACGCGGCTCCGGACACCGTGACCCGAGTGGTGGTGGTGCCGCTCCAAGGACCCGCCGAGCTGGCGTCGTGGCAGATCGGCCTGGCGGCCGGGCTGCAGCGCTCGCTGAACCGGCTCGAGGGCGTGTTCGTTCCGCCGATCGGCGATCCCGTCGTGCTGGCCGATCAGGCCGGCCGGGCCGGGGTCGACCCGGCCACGGCGCTGCGCGAGCGCTTCGAGGCGCACGCGCTGCTCGGTGGACGTGTCGCGTCCGCGCCGTCGGGTCTGGACGTGACGCTGGAGCGGTACGGCCCGGCCGGCATCGAGGCGTCGAGCACCGTCACGGTGCCGGGCGTTCCGGCCGAGGCGCTGCCTCCCGTCGTGGCGGCCGCGATTCGGCTACTGGAGCTCGCCCCCTCCGCAGGGGACGAGGACGGCGCGCTCCGCGTGGCCGCGAACGCGCCCAGCGTCGAGGGTCTGCAGGCCGCCTCCCTCGCGGCCTCGCGCTTGGCCGCGCCCGACGCCGCCGCGCTGCGCGCCGCGGCGGAGCTGGCTCCGGAATCGAGCTGGCTGATGGCCGAGCGGGCGCGCGCCGCGTCGCTGTCGAACGATCACGAGCTCGCGCTGGAGCAGGCGCGGGCGGCGACCGCCGCCGGGCCCGACGACGTCGAGGCGTGGACGGTCCTGGGCGTGGCGGCGTTCCGGGCCGGCGACCGTCAGGCCGCCGAAGCGGCGTACCGCGAGGCGCTGGAGCGGAATCCTGCGCACGCCGTCGCCCGGGCGGGACTGGCTGGGCTGCTGAGCGGCGAGGACGCGCTGCGGGAGTACCGGCGGGCGCTCGCAGCCTACCCCCGACTGCTCGAGGCCCACCTCGCCGTCGCCGAGACGCTGGGCGGCGCACGTGGCCTGCAGGCGCTCAGGAGCGCGGCCCGGTCGCTGCCCGATGCGGTGGAGCTCCACCGCGCCGTGATCGAGGCGGCGCTCGAGGCGGGCGACGCGGCGGGAGCGCTGGCCTACCTTCGCGATGCCGCCTCCGACCCGCTGGCGCGCAGGCCCGGTCTGTACACCTTGGCGGCGGAGCTGCCGGCCGACCGCGCCGACGCGGCGCTGGCGTTCCTGCGCGAAGGGGCGGAGGCGTTTCCCGACGACGCCGGGCTGGCGATCGCCGAGGCGCGCCTGCTGCGCGAGCGCGGCGATGCAGGTGCGGCCGAGGCGCGCCTGCGACCGTTCTACGAGGACGCTCCGGCCGACCCCCGGATCGCGAACGCGCTGGCGCTCGCGCTGGTGGCGCAAGACCGCACCGACGAGGCGCGCAGCGTGCTGGACGGGGCTGCGGACGAGAGCGCGACGGTCCGGTTCAACCTCGCCCAGGCGTTGCTCGAGGCCGGCCTTCCCCGCGCCGCGGCCGAGGAGCTCGCGCCCGACGCGACGGCGGATCAGGACGACGCCGACGTGTGGGCGGTGTACGGCACGGCCCTGGCGGGCGCCGGCCGATTCGACGAGGCGCGCGACGCTCTGGACCGGGCGCTGGCGCTGGACGCGACGCAGCCGCTGGCGGCACGGACCGTGCGGCGGCTGGACGAGCGCGCCCGCATCGCAGGCGACGCCGGCGACGTCGCTGCCGGGAGCGACGACCTGCCGCAGGAGGCCCGTGCGGCGTTCGATCGCGGCCTCACGCACCTGGAGCAGGGCCGCAACGCCGAGGCGGTGGCGGAGCTGCGCCGCGCGTACGACGCGACGACCGGCGAGGCGCCGCTGCTGGCGTTCTACCTGGCGAACGCCCTGCAGCGCGACGGCCGTCCCGGCGAGGCGATCGAGCTGTATCAGGTCGCCCGCGAGGCGCTGCCCGAGAACGGGACGATCCTGAACAACCTCGGCTTCGCCTGGCTCCAGGAAGGACGCTACGACCGGGCGCTGCCGACGCTTCGCGAGGCCGTCCGCGCCGCTCCGGACAATGCGCGTGCGCACCTGAACCTCGGACTGACGTTCTACGGCCTGGCACGCTTCGAGGACGCGCTGGACGCTTGGGACCGCGCTGTGAGCCTGGATCCGTCGCTGGAAGCGGCGATCGCCGACTCGCGCGAGCGGGCGGAGCGTCAGGCCGCGGACACCGCGCCGTGAGGCAGAGCCGCCCGACCGCGCGAGACGGCCGAGGCAGGGAACGCCGGCCGTTCGGGCGCCTGCTAGCATGGTCGCCATGAGCATCCGTGACGAGGTGCGGGACGCTCCTGCCTACGTGTTCCGCACCTGGCCCCACCGGGTCAAGCTCGATCAGAACGAAGCTCCCGAGGACCTCGCGCCAGCGCTGCGCGAGCGCGTGCTGGCGCGCCTGCGCGAGGTCGACTGGCATCGCTACCCCGAACTGCGCGCGCACACCGTGGCGCAGGCGATCGCCGCTCGCGACGGCTGGGACCGTGCAGGCGTGGTGGTCGCTCCCGGCTCGAACGTGCTGATCCAAGCGCTCGTGATCGCCGCGGGTCTCGGTCGGCGGGTCCTGACCGTCGCGCCCACCTTCGCGGTGTACGCCTCGCAGGCGCGCCTGTTGGGGGTCGAGCTGACCGAGGTGCCGCTCCTCGCAGGCGGGTTCGGGCTGGACGTCGAGGCGATGACGCGCGAGCTGCGTCGCGGACCGGGCGTCCTGTTCCTCGCCGATCCGGCCGCGCCCACCGGAAACCGGCTGGACGACGACGCCGTCGCCGACGTCCTGGAGGCCGCGTCCCGGCACGACTGGACCGCGGTGATCGACGAGGCGTACTGGCCGTACGCCGGCCGGCACCGCCTGGACGAGATCCGCGACCGTCCCGATCGCCTGGCGCTGCGGACGTTCAGCAAGGCGGACGCGCTGGGCGGGGTCCGCCTGGGGTACGCCCTCGCGCATCCCGATACTGCGCAGCAGGTCGGAAAGGTGCTCCTCCCGTTCGACGTCTCCGCGCTCCAGGCGGCCGTGGCCGAGGTGGTGCTGGGCGACCCGGAGGCCGCGAGCGCCCGCGAGCGTCGCATCGAGACCGCCCGCCGCGAGCGCGAGCGCGTCCGCGCTGCGCTCGCCGCCCATCCGGAGGTCACCGTGTACCCGTCCGTGACGAACTTCGTGCTGTTCCGCGTTCCAGACGCCCAGGCCGTTCACCAGGCGTTCCTGGACGAGGGCATCCTCGTCCGCCGGCAGGATCACCTGCCTGGCCTCGCCGGCTGCCTGCGCGTGACGGTCGGCAGCGAGGCGGACGACGACGCGTTCCTCGCCGCCGTCCCGACGGCGTTGCCGGCGGGCCGCCAGGCGGACGCACGCGAGGTCGCCCGTGGCTAGGCGCGCCGAGGTGCACCGCGTCACGCGTGAGACGGACGTACGGACGTCGCTCGATCTCGACGGCGGCGACGTCGTCCTGGACGTCGGGCACGGCTTCCTGTCGCATCTGCTCGAGCAGGTCGGGCGACACGGAGCCGTGGGACTCGAGGTCCGCGCGCACGGCGACGTCGACACCGTCGACGTGCACCACCTCGCCGAGGACGTGGGCATCGTCCTCGGGCAGACGCTCCGTCGCGCCTTGGGCGAGTCGCGCGGCATCGAGCGCTACGGTCACGCCTGGGTGCCCATGGACGAGACGCTGGCGCAGGTCGTGCTCGACCTCAGCGGTCGGCCGTTCCTCGCGTTCGATCCCGCCGGATTCGAGGGCGACGCGCACGGCTTCAACGTGCATCACCTGCGCGAGCTCCTGCGCGGATTCGCGAACCACGCCGGCGCGACGATCCACGTCCGTGTGCTGGCCGGGGTCGAGACGCACCACGTCTGCGAGGCGGTGACGAAAGCGTTCGCGCGTGCGCTCCGCGACGCGGTGCGCGTTCGCGGCGACGAGCTTCCCAGCACCAAGGGGGTTCTCTAGGGTGCGTACGGTCCTGATCGACTACGGGGCCGGCAACCTGCACAGCGTCGACAAGGCGCTCGCCGTGGCCGGCCTACCGGCCGAGACGGTGTCCGACCCGTCGCGGGCCGAGGGCGCCGACGTGCTGGTCCTTCCCGGCCAGGGGCATTTCGGACAGGTGATGGCGTCGTTCGCCGCGAGCGGCTTCGAGCCGTTGGTGCGCGCCCACGTCGCCGCCGACCGGCCGTTCCTGGGCATCTGCGTCGGGCTGCAGCTGTTGATGGAAGGGTCCGAGGAGGCGCCGGACGTCCCCGGCCTGGCGCTCCTGCCCGGCCGCGTCCGGCGGTTTCCTCCCGGTGGCCCGAGCGTGCCCCAGATGGGCTGGAACCGGGTCTGGAAGGTCGGCGATCCAGCGCTGCTGGCGACCGTTCCCGACGGGTTCCACGCCTACTTCGCGAACTCCTACTGGGTCGATTTCGACGAGCCCGGCCTGGTCGGCGGCCGCACGCGCTACGGCGACGTCGAGTTCCTGTCCGCCGTGAGCCGGGGCTCCGTGCACGCCACGCAGTTCCACCCCGAGAAGAGCCAGCGCGCGGGGCTGCGCATCCTGCGGGCGTTCGGCGACGCCGCCCGCTCGGCGCTGGGCGTGGTTTCGTGATCGGCTCCGTGACCGCCGTCGCGATGCGGGCGTGGACGTTGCTCGTCGTCCTGGCCGGCTGGGCGGCGGCCGAGAGCTGGACGGTGCAGACCGTCGCGGTCCGCGACCTCCGCGAGGCGCAGTCGGTGGCAGCGGACCTGGACCGCCTCGGGTTCGACGCCTACACGGAGTACACGATGTCGCGCGGCCTGCAGTACGTGCGGGTGCGCGTCGGCTGCTTCCACGCCCGCTCCGATGCGGACGTGTTCGCGTCCCTCCTCGCCGACTGGGCGGTACGCGAGGCGGTGGTGGTCGAGCGAACGCCGGGAGCGCCGGCGGCCGGCTGTCTGGAGCGCGAGGTCGGTTTCGTCGCGCCCGGTCAGTGGCGCCAGCGTGGCCCCGGCGTCGCGGCGTTCGAGGTCGAGGTCGCCGGCGTGCCCGGCCTGATCCGGTACCAGAGCGGCCGCTGGCAGCTGCTCCAGGCGCCCGCCACCGAAGCGATCGCCGATCGCGCGGAAGAGGGCGTGAGCTTCGTGCAGGCGCGCAGGACCCCCCGCCCGTTCGTGGCGCTGCGTAGCACGGACGGCGCCCACCTGCTTCTCTGTCACGGCACGCTGCTCGCCGAGGCGGACGGCTCGGCGATCGTCGAGCACGACGGCGTCGTCGCTTCCTGTCGGCTGACGCCGCCACGCGGGGACGCATCGTGAGGGTCGTGATCGTGACCGGGATGAGCGGGGCCGGCAAGACCACCGCGCTGCACGCGCTCGAAGACACCGGCTTCCTGGCGGTGGACAACCTGCCGCCCAGCCTCTGGCCGCTCCTCGCGAGGACCGTGCACGAAGCGGGCCACGAGGCGCTCGCGATCGCGATCGACGTGCGTGGAGCGGCGTTCCTGGCCGCTGCGCCGGCCGCGCTCGAGGACCTCCATCGCGGCGGATTCACGCCGCAGGTCGTGTTCCTCGACGCCCGTGACGAGACGCTGGTCCGGCGTTTCTCGTTCACCCGGCGAACGCATCCGCTCAGGCGCGGCGCGCTCGGCGAGGACCTGGCCGCGGAGCGCGACGCGCTCGAGCCGCTCCGCTCGCACGCGGACCTGGTGGTGGACACGACCTCGCTCACCGAGCGGGACCTGCGGGCGCGCATGCAGCGGCTCTCGGGCGACGATCGCTTTCAGCTTCGGCTGGTCTCGTTCGGCTACAAGCGCGGCGTGCCGACCGACGTCGACGCCGTGCTGGACGTGCGCGGGATGCGCAATCCGTTCTACGACGACACGCTCCGTCCGCTTCCGGGCACCGATTGGCGCGTGCAGTCGCACGTGTTCGCCGATGGTGGGCTCGAGGCGTACGCGCGCATGCGCGACATGACGCGCGAGCTCGCCGAGGCGGCACGGCGGGCGGGACGCGGCGGCTACGCGGTGGCGATCGGCTGCACCGGTGGCCAGCACCGCTCGGTGGCCGTCGTCGAGCGGCTCGCGCACGATCTGGCCGATGCGTTCGCGGTCGAGGTCGGGCACCGGGACCTGGCCGCCGCGCTGCAGGAGCATCTGGAGGGCGCGGCGGTCGACGGCGACGCGGCGAGCGAGCGCCCGTGACGCCCGGGCGCGACCCGGCGCCGGAGGACGTGTTCTCCACCGGCGGGCCGCTGGCGCGGCTCCGCTTCTGGCTGGCGCCCGGGATGGGCGTCAAGCGGCACGTCGTGCTGGCCGTGCTGGGCGCGTTGATCGCGACGATCGGCGCGGTCGCGGGAGCGCTCTGGATCCTCGAGGACGCGCGCGAGGTGCTCTCCGTTCCCGTGGAGGAGATCCTGGTCAGCGGACCGTGGCGGGCGGCGGGAGGCTGGATCTCGCTGATCGCGTTCGGTGGAGGGGTGTGGCTGTCGGTCGTGGCGATCGCGCGACTGAATCGGTCGCTGCTGTCGAACTGGATGCCGCGGCCTCGGGATGCCGCGATGCTGTTGCACCGTAGGCTGCTGCTCTCGAGGGGGCCGCGGATCGTGGGATTCGGCGGTGGCACCGGCCTCTCGAACCTGCTGCGCGGTCTCCGCCAGGCGAGCAGCAACCTGACCGCCGTGGTCACCGTCGCCGACGACGGCGGCTCGTCGGGCCGGCTCCGGCGCGCGTTCGGGATGCCTTCCCCCGGGGACCTGTCCGACTGTCTGGCGGCGCTGTCGGATCACGAGGTCGAGGTCGGCCGCCTGATGGAGTACCGCTTCGTCCGCGGAGAGGAGCTCAGGGGACATACGTTCGGGAATCTGCTGATCACCACATTGAGCGAGGTCGAGGGCGACATCGGCCGAGCGACACGCGTGCTGAACCGGCTTCTGAACCTCTCCGGCGCGGTCTGGCCCGTCAGCTCCGAGCCCCTGACGCTGGTCGCCACGAAGCAGGACGGCGTGCGCGTCGCGGGCGAGAGTCGGCTCAGGGAGTCGCCGGGCGCCGTGCGTCGACTGGAGCTCGAGCCGAGCGAGGCGCACGCGCTTCCCGAGGTGGTGCTCGCCGTTCGGAACGCCGATCTCGTCGTGCTCGGCCCCGGTAGCCTGTTCACCTCCGTGATCGCTCCGCTGCTCGTCGGCGAGGTTCGCGGGGCGATCGCGGTCAGCGCCGCTCCGCTCGTGTACGTGTGCAACATCATGACGGAGGTCGGCGAGACCGACGGAATGGACGCGTTCGACCACGCACGCGCCGTGCACGACCACCTCGGGCGGTGGCCCGACCTCGTGCTCGTGAACGACCGGCCGATCGACGAGATGCGCCGCGTCTCGTACCGGGAGGAGGGCGCCGAGGAGGTCGCTGTCGTGCCCTCCGCGTTCGCGGATCAGGGCGTCGCGCTGCGCGCAGCGCCGCTCCTCGCCGGCGGCCGGTACGCCCAGCACGACTCGTCCCGCCTGGCGGAGGAGCTGACGAGGCTCGCCATGCTCGCCAAGTCCGGCAAGGCGCTGGCGTGATCGCGGAGCTGCTGGTCCTGGCGTCGATGCTCCGGCTCGATCCGAGCGGCGACGCCCACGGAGCGGGCGAGCTGATTCCGCCTACCGCCGAGATCTACTCCTCACTGGGTCCGTTCGACCTGGTCGCCGTCGAGGTCACGAGCGCGCCGCAGCTCGTCGTGCGGGTGCGTCTGGGCGAGATCCCCGATCCGGGAGGGCTCAGGAACGGCGTGACGCTGCCGGTCGTCGACGTCTACCTCGACACCGCGGAGGGTGGGCGCGAGGAGCTGCTTCCCGGGCCCGGGATGCGCATGCCGCCCGGCCGGGGCTGGGAGATCGCGTTGCGCGTCCACGGGGACGACGCCTACGCTGTGCTGGCCGACGATCCGGAACGGCTTCCACGCCCGCTGACGGTGATCCGGGAGGCGGACGTGCTGCGCCTCGAGACACAGGTCCCCGCCCCCGACGAGCTGCACGAGATCCACGCACTGACCGGGGTGTACGACCCGTTCTCGGTCGACGGCTGGAGGCCCCTTGCGGGCAGCCCGTCGCCGTGGGCGTTCGCGAGCGAGGCCGTCGCGCCGCCCGTGGTCGACCTGCTTGCCGAGGACGACGAGGCTCAGCGAGCCGCGCTGCAGGCGTTCACGCTTCCGAGCTCGCCTCGGGCCGGCACGGAGGTCGGCTGGCTGATCGCGATGGTGGCGGGTCTGGGGGTGGCGATCGTGGGCCTGTGGCTGCGGCGGCGGGTTCCGGCCGTCCCCGCGCCGGCGCCGTCGAGCGGCGGCGACGCCCTTCCTGCGAGCACTGCCGAGGAGGACCGCTCCGGCGCCGCGTCGAGCGGTCCGGCGCACGCTTCTCCGTCCGTTTCGGGTCGCGATGATCGGGTGGGGCCGGAGCGTGCGCTTCCGACGATCTGGGCTTCGAGCGACGGCTGGTGGTCGGAGGGCGAGCCCCCCGACGCGACCGGCGAGGCCGCGGACGACGTTCTCTTCGAGATCCCGGCGGAGGCCGCGTGCGACGAAGACGACGAGGAGGCCTCGGATCACGACGGTGGTCCGCGTCCCGGTGCGGGCCGTGCGGACGGTACATCCTGAAGCGTTCCCGGTCGTGATGCGCCCGTGAACGTTGGTGCTCCACCATCGTCGCAGGAGGTCGCCATGCGCCCGAACGAAACGTCCGATCCACCGTCGCCCGCCGCGTCCGCGCGCCCGGACGTCCGTCCCACCCGCACCCCCGTTTCGAGGACGCTGCTCGCGCTGTCGGCGTCGCTGCTCGTGATGGTCGTGGCGCGCGTGGGCTTCGCGGTCGTCTCGGTGCCCGAGATCGCGTTCGAGGGGATCGCACGCCTGCTGGGCGTCCCTGCGGTGTTCAACCTGGTGCACGCCCTGCCGTTCGGTCTCGACCGGCTCGCGAAGCCCGGACTGTTCGGCGTCGTCGTCGCGGGGTGGGGCATCGGCGGCTGGCTGATCGCGCGGCGGCTCGGCCCGTGGGCGTCGCGGCTCGGCGGCGTTCGGGTGGCGTCGCTCGTCACGGCGGCCAGCGTGGCGCTTCCGGGGCTCGTCCTGCTGCCCGCGCAGGGGCTCGGCTGGTTCGGCCTCTCCCCCGCCAATCGGGCCTGGGATCCGCTGCTCGTACACCTCGGCGCGGCGGCGTCCGGTGCGGTCTTCGCGGCGATCGCCGCGAGGGGTGGTCACGCGGCGGTCGCGGACGAGGCGCGCCGGGCGGCCGCCTCGACGATCGCACGGGTGGCCGTCGCGCTCGTCGCGGGCTCCGCCGTGGGCGGGCGCTGGCTGGTCGCGCGGGCGCAGCAGGGCGGCGACCTGTTCCGCCGGCTGATCGGGCTCTCGCCTCGGATCACGCCGGTCGCCGACCACTACGTCGTCTCCAAGAACCTGTTCGACCCGAACGTCGGGGAGCGGGGGTGGTCGCTGCGGATCGGGGGCGACGTGGACCGGGCGCTGGAGCTCACGCTGGACGACCTCCGTGCGCTTCCCTCCGTGACGCGGCCCAGCACGCTCATCTGCGTCTCGAACCCGGTGGGCGGCGACCTGGTCGGAACCAGCGAGTGGACCGGCGTCCGGCTGGCCGACCTGCTGGAGCTGGCCGGTCCGCGATCCGGCGCACGCGAGCTGGTGCTACGGGCTGCGGACAACTACAGCGACTCGTTTCCGCTGGACGACGCGATGCGGGAAGGCACGATCGTCGCCTATCTCCAGAACGGCGAGCCGCTCACCGCGGCGCACGGCTTTCCCGCGCGGGTGCTGGTGCCGGGGATCTACGGCATGAAGAACGTGAAGTGGGTCGAGGAGATCGAGCTGACGCGCGAGGACCATCTGGGCTACTGGCAGACGCGCGGCTGGAGCGACGAGGCGATCGTCAAGACGATGAGCCGGATCGACACCGACGTGGCGGTGCGGCTGGACGACGGACGGGTCGCGGTGGGCGGCGTCGCGTTCGCGGGATTGCGGGGGATCCGCTCCGTCGAGGTGTCGTTGGACGGCGGCGACGCGTGGCTCGCGGCCCGGATCGAGCCGGCGACGAACGACCTGTCGTGGGTGCGCTGGGCCGCCGTGATCGACACCGACCAGACGCGCTTCGAGGTGCGTGTGCGGGCGACCGACGGCGAGGGCGCGGTGCAGACCGCGCAGCCGTCGCGGCCGCTTCCCGACGGCGCGGACGGTCACGACCGACGGACGGTGCGCGTCTCCGGCTGAGCCGGGCGCCGAGCCCGACGCTCAGCCGACGGGAACGAACACCGGCTCGGGTGCGGGCGTGGCGCCGGTCCGTTCGACGCGCGCGCCCAGCGCGCGAAGGCGCGGCGACAGGTTCTGGTAGCCGCGGTCCAGGAACTCGACGCCGGTCAGCAGCGAGCGGCCACGCGCCGCGAGCGCCGCGACGACCAGCGCCCCGCCCGCGCGGATGTCGGCGGCGTGGATCTCGGCGCCGTGCAGCTCGCCGCCCTCGACGTGCAGCGCCCGCTCGTCCAGCGTCAGGCGCGCGCCCATCTTGCGGAGCTCGTCGACGTGCGTGAACCGGTCGGGGTACACCTCGTCGTGCACGGTCGCGCGGCCGGGAACGGTCGCGAGGTAGGCGCCGAACGGCGCTTGGAGGTCGGTCGGGAGTCCCGGGTAGGGCGTCGCGACGATGTCGATCGCACGCAGGGGGCCGGCGGCGTCGAGCGCGATCGTGTCGCCGTCCTCCTCGATCCAGACGCCGGTCGCGCGAAGCGTGTCGGCGACGGCGGCCAGATGCGCGGGTCGCACGTTGTCCAGTCGGATCGCTCCCCTGGTCGCCGCGGCGGCCAGCAGCAGCGTGCCGGCTTCGATCCGATCGGGAATCGGCGTGAACGTGGTGCCGTGGAGTCGCTCGACCCCTTCGATGCTGAGCACGCGGCTGCCGGCGCCGCGGATGCGTGCGCCCATGGCGTTGAGAAGGTCGATCAGGTCGGCCACTTCCGGCTCGAGCGCGGCGTTCTCGATCACGACGCGGCGGCTGCCGAGCGCGGTCGCCAGCAGCACGTTCTGCGTGCCGCCCACCGTGGGCGCCTCGAACACGACGTGTCCCTCGAGCGGTCCGTGGCGCTCGGCGACGAAGTCGCCGTCGACGTCCCCCACCGTCACGCCGAGGGCTTCGAAGGCGGCGATGTGCCGGTCGACCGGGCGCGGCCCGAACGCGCAGCCGCCGGGAACGCCGATGCGCGCGGTTCCCGTGCGAGCCAGGAGCGCGCCCATGGCGACGAAGCTGGCCCGCATCTTGCGCACCAGACGGAACGGGGCGTCCGATCGATCGACGTGCGCGGCGTGCAGGCGAAGGTCGGGGCCGTCCCAGCGCACCTCGACGCCGACGTGGGCCAGGATCTCGAGGCCGACGAGAACGTCGCTGAGGCGCGGGACGTTGCGGAGCACCAGCTCGTCCTCGGTCAGGAGCGAAGCGAGGATCAGGTAGAGGGCCGAGTTCTTCGCGCTCTGGACGTGCGCTCGGCCGTCCAGCGGTCGGCCGCCGTCGATCCTGAGGGCGTCGTCGTGTACGTTCATGCGTGGGCCACCTCGTGGGCGCTGGACGGAAGGCGATCGTCGCGATCGCACGGACGTGATTCGTACCTTCGTGTGTGAGATACACACGATACGCATGCGAAGCATAGCGAGACCGAGGTGTATTGTCAATCAGATGTGACGAATGGTACGATCCGTCAACGAACCCGCCGAGGAGGCGCCGTGCCCAAACGCGAGAAGAGCAAGCGACTCCAGGTCGTCATCAGCGAGGAGCAGGACTCGCTCCTGACGAAGACGGCCTACCAGCTGTCCAACCCGGAGCGTCTGGTCTCCAAGTCCGAGGTGGTCCGGCTGGGCATCGAGATGCTCAACAAGGCGGTCGAGGAGGGCAAGCTCGACCCTCGGCTGCTGAAAGACATCGACGAAGAACGCTGAGCGATGTTCGCTGCCGGTGACGTCCTGGGCGACCGCTACGAGATCGAGGGGCCGCTCGGCCAGGGCGGCATGGCGCACGTGTTCGCGGCTCACGACCGGCACCTCGACCGCTCGGTCGCCGTCAAGGTGCTGCGCCCCCACCTGACGGAGATCGACGCCGAGCGGTTCAGGCGCGAGATCCGCGCCCTGGCACGTCTCTCCCACCCCGGCATCGTGTCGATCTTCGACCTCGGCCAGGGCGATCACGTCTACTTCGCGATGGAGCGGATCGAGGGCGGACCGTTCACCGATCTCGGTCCGTACGAGGGCGACGTCGCCTCGCAAGAACGGCTGCTGCGCGCGGCGATCGCGGTCGCCGAGACGCTGGGATACGTGCACCGACTGGGCATGGTGCATCGCGACCTCACACCCAGGAACATCCTGCTCACCGCACGCGGCGATCCGAAGCTGATGGATTTCGGTCTGGTGCAGCTCACCGAGACCAGCCGCGAGCTGACCCGTACCGGCTTCACCTTGGGCACGCCGCACTACATGGCGCCCGAGCAGGCGACGGGCGACGCCACCGGCGCGGCGACCGACCTGTACGCGTTCGGGGTCGTGCTCTACCGCGCGATGACCGGTGCCGCTGCGTTCGACGCCGACAACGACCAGGCGGTGCTCTACCAGCACGTCTACGGCGACGTCGTGCCTGCCGTCGAGCGCAACCCCCTCGTTCCCCGCGAGCTCTCCGACCTCGTCGGCGCCCTGCTCGAGAAGCGCCCCGAGCGGCGTCCCCGGTCGGGCTACGTGGTCGCGGAGGCGCTGCGCAACGTGCTGCGCTCGGCCCGGGCCGCCGCGCCCGGCAGGCCCGCGGCGGGACCGTCGCGCACCTCCGTCTTCCCCAGTGGGCCCGCCGCGCCGCGCGAGCTGCGCGAGCGGTGGCGAATCCGTCTGGAGCAAGGTCCGCAGTGGCCCGCCGGTCTCGCCGCGGCCGAGGGGTTCCTCCTCGCCGGGTTGCGCAGCGACGTTCTGGCGGTGCTGCGGCCGGCCGACGGCGGCGTGCACGCCAGGTTCGAGCTGGCCGACGAGGTCGAGCATCCTCCGACGTACGCCGAGGGCCGCGTGTGGATCGGCAGTCGTGACGGCGGGCTGGCGCAGATCGCCTGGCCCGAGGGCCGCACCGTCTGGCGCGGCGACGACGTGGACGCCGCTGGAATCGCCGCCGTCGGCGACGGCCTGCTGGTCGCCCGCCGGAACGGCGGCCTGGAGCGTTGGAACGACCGGCGCGAGGTCGTCTGGCGGGGCGAGCTGGGCGCGCCGGCGGGCACGCCGCCGGTGCTCCATCGGGGCGAGGCCGTCGTGCTCGACGTGGAGGGCGGCCTGCACGCGTTCGACCTCGCCGACGGGCGCGCCCGCTTCCGGGCCGACCTGGCGGCCGCGCCGGCGCCGGCTGCGGCGGCGAACGGGATGCTCCTGCTTCAGGAACGCAGCGGCGAGCTCCACGGCTTCTCGTTGACCGGTCGGGAGGTGGCCTGGAGCTACGGCCTCGAAGGCGACACCTGGAGCGGGCCCGCCGTGTGGGAACGGCGGGTCTACGCTGCGGGCTGGTCGCGCGTGCTGCACTGCCTGTCGCTGCTCACCGGCGACGACGTCTGGTCGCGCGAGCTTCCCGGAGCCGTGACCGCCTCGCCGGTGATCGCGTCGGGAGTCGTCTGGGTCGTGACGGAGAGCGGCGAGCTGCTGGGCTTCGACGCGCGCAGCGGCGAGCCGCGCGACCGGCGTCAGATCTCGCACGCTCCGATCCAGGCCCCGCCCCTGCCGTTCCGCGACCGACTGGTGGTCGCGGCCACCGACGGGACCGTCGTCGCCTTCGACTGAGCGCCGCGGCGCCTGAACGCGGCGCGCCGTTCGGGCGCCGCGTTCAGGCGCTCGCAGCGGGTCGCTGCAAGGTGCCCAGCGACCGCTCGGCGAACCACAGACCCGGGTCGCCTTCGGCCTCGTGGCCCGGGAGGGTGTGCGGCGCGATGCGCCAGAACGCTCCCCGCAGCTGCGACCAGCGCCGCAGGATCGCGGAAGCACGGGGGCTGTCCGTCGCCGCGGCGTGCTCCTCGATCAGCGCGCGAAGCAGCGCCTCGTCGACGCCGCCCGCCAGCCGCCTCGCGACGACCATGCCCGGGTTGTAGCGGCCTTCGAACTCGCCGTTGTCGTCCAGCACGAACGCCACGCCGCCCGACATGCCGGCTCCGAAGTTCCTGCCCGTCGGTCCGAGCACGACGACGGTGCCGCCGGTCATGTACTCGCAGCCGTGATCGCCGCACCCTTCGACGACCGCGTGCGCGCCCGAGTTGCGCACCGCCAGCCGCTCGCCGGCCGCACCCGCGGCGAACAGGCGCCCGCCGGTGGCGCCGTACAGCACGGTGTTGCCCAGCAGCGCCTGCACGGTGCGCTCCTCGTGGCTGCGCAGCGCGTTGAGCACGATCTTGCCGCCCGACATCCCCTTGCCGACGTAGTCCTGCGCCTCGCCGCGAAGGTCCAGCCGCACGCCGGAGACCAGGAACGCGCCGAAGCTCTGACCGACCGGCCCTTCGAAGCGGAGGCGCACCGTCGCGTCCGGAAGCCCGGCCGCGCCGTGCTCGCGGGCGATCTCGCCCGACAGGCGCGCGCCCAGCACGCGGTCGCGGTTCGTCGCGAGGTAGCCGCGGTCGCTGCGCCCGAACTCGTCGAGGTCGGCCCAGACGTCGCGCCACACGCGGTCGTCCAGCGGCTCGCCGTCGGGACGGTCGTTACGTTCCTGAAGCCTGCGACGGGCGCGCGCGCCGCTGGGATCGGGATCGCTCAGAAGGGCGCCCAGATCCAGCGTCACGCCGCGAGGCAGCTCGACCGCCCTGGGCGCGAGCAGGTCGACGCGACCCACGATCTCGTCCAGCGTCCGCGCTCCGAGGCTGGCCAGGAGCATGCGGACCTGCTGTGCGACGAAGGTCATGAAGCGCACCACGTGGTCCGGGTCGCCGGCGTAGCGGGCCCGGAGATCCTCGCGCTGCGTCGCGACGCCGACGGCGCAGGTGTTCAGGTGGCACTGACGCAGCATCGCGCAGCCGGCCGAGACCAGCGCCGCGGTGCCGAAACCGAACTCCTCCGCCCCGAAGAGCGCGCCGATGACGACGTCGCGCCCGGTCTTCAGTCCGCCGTCGACGCGCAGCGTCACGCGGCCGCGCAGGTCGTTCTCGACCAGCGCACGTTGGGTGTCGGCCAGCCCGAGCTCCCAAGGCATGCCGGCGTTCTTGATGCTGGTGAGCGGGCTGGCGCCGGTGCCACCGTCGAACCCGGAGATCTGGATCGTGTCCGCGTAGCCTTTCGCCACGCCGGCCGCGATGGTGCCAACGCCATGGGTCGAGACCAGCTTCACGCCGATGCGGGCGTCCTTCTGGACCCGCTTCAGGTCGTGGATCAGCTGGGCGAGATCCTCGATCGAGTAGATGTCGTGGTGCGGAGGCGGGCTGATCAGCGTGACGCCGGGAACGGAGTGTCGGATGCGCCCGATCTCTTCGCTCACTTTGAAGCCGGGGATCTGGCCGCCTTCGCCCGGCTTGCTGCCCTGCGCCATCTTGATCTCGATCTCGCGCGCGGTGGACAGGTAGTGGGCGGTCACGCCGAAGCGTCCGGAGGCGACCTGCTTGATCGCGCTGTTGGCCCAGTCGCCCTTGCGGGGATGCCACGGCGCGACGGAGCGGTCCTCGCGGTCGCGGTCGTACGGCTCGTACCGCTCGGGGTCCTCGCCCCCCTCGCCGCTGTTCGACTTGGCGTGCAGACGGTTCATCGCGATGGCGAGGGTCTCGTGCGTCTCGCGGCTGACCGAGCCGTGGCTCATCGCCTGGGTCGTGAAGCGGCGCACGATCCGGTCGACGGACTCGACCTCGGCCACGTCGATCGGCTCTCCGATGGGTCGCGGCTCGAGCAGGTCGCGCAGCGCGGTCGGTGGACGCCCGTCGACGAGCTCGGCGTAGCGGTCGTACGCCTCGGCGTCCTCTTCGCGGACCGCGGTGTGGAGCGCCTTGAACACGAGCGGGTTGAAGGCGTGGTACTCGCCCGCCTTGCGGTAGCGGTAGACGCCCCGGTCGACGAGCTTGTCGTTCTCGCCCCATCCTTCGGCGTGGAGCCGGAGCACGTCGATCGCGATCGCCTCGAGTCCGGCCCCGCCGAGAAGGCTGGGCGTGCCGCGGAAGCAGCGCTCGATCAGATCCCGGTCCAGCCCGATCGCTTCGAAGATCTGCGCCGCCCGGTACGAGCTGATCGTCGAGATGCCCATCTTCGACATGATCTTGAGCAGCCCCTGCTCGACGGCGGAGACGTAGTTGCGCACGGCGGCGTCCGGGCTGAGCGGATCGTCGCGGCGGACCTGATCCGGAACGTCACGGCAGGTCGCCAGCGCCAGGTAGGGGTGGATCAGCGCCGCGCCGTAGCCGATCAGGCAGGCGAAGTGGTGGTCCTCGCGTGGCTCGGCCGTCTCGAGGATCAGCGCCGAGCGGGTCCGCAGCCCGTCGCGGATCAGTCGGTGGTGCACCGCGCCGGTCGCCAGGAGGATCGGAACCGCGGCGTGCTCTTCGTCGATGCCGCGGTCGCTGAGGAGCACCAGGCCTGCGCCGCCGCGGACCGCCTCGGCCGCCTCGTCGCAGATGCGGTCCAGCGCCGCCTCCATCCCCGGGGCGCCGGACGCGACCCGGAAGCGGGTGTCCACGCGGGCGGTCTCGAATCGGGCCTGCGCCAAGATCCAGCTCAGCTGCGAGGCGTCCAGCACCGGTCCCGGGAAGCGCATCACCGCGGCCGAGCGCTCGGTGTCGTCCAGCAGCGGCCCGCGGGGGCCGACCGTCGTCTCGAGGCTCATCACGGTGCGCTCGCGGTACGGATCGATCGGAGGGTTCGTCACCTGCGCGAAGCGCTGCTTGAAGTAGCGCCACAGCTGCTGCGGCGCGTCGGACAGCACGGCGACCGGCGTGTCGTCCCCCATCGACCCGACCGGGATGGCGGCGTCGAACACCATGGGCTCGAAGATCCGCTCGATGTCCTCGCGGCCGTAGCCGACCGCCGTCTGGACGCGCACCCGGTCCGGACCGTCCGGCGCCGTGACCGGCGCGGAGTCGAAGGCGGGCGGTCGCAGAAGGTTCGCGCCCAGCCAGGCGCGGTACGGGTAGCCGCCGCCGAGCTCACCCTTGAGCTCCGCGTCGCGCAGAAGCCGGCCGTTCTCGGTATCGACCGCCAGCATCTCGCCCGGGCCCAGTCGGCCCCGCTCGACGATGCCGTCGCTGGGCAGCCGCACCATGCCGGCCTCGCTCCCGACGATCACCAGGCCGCTCTCGCTCAGCTGGAACCGTTGGGGTCGCAAGCCGTTGCGGTCCAGCGCCGCGATGGCGCGACGACCGTCGCTCACGGCCAGGGCCGCCGGTCCGTCCCACGGCTCCATCACGCTGGCGTGGTAGCGGTAGAAGGCGCGGACGTCGGGATCCATCGCGTCGTCCCCCTCGAACGCGGGAGGCACCAGCATCGCCAGCGCGTGCAGCGGGTCGCGGCCGGACAGCGCCAGCGCCTCGAGCACGTTGTCGAGGGCCGCGGAGTCGCTGGCGCCCGGTGGGACGATGGGCAGCAGGTCGCGGACGTCGTTCCCCCACACCTGACTCTCCATCACCGGCTCGCGCGCGGCCATCAGGTTCACATTGCCCTGCAGCGTGTTGATCTCGCCGTTGTGGGCCAGCATCCGGAACGGCTGCGCCAGCGACCAGCTGGGCATCGTGTTCGTGCTGTAGCGCTGGTGGAACACCGCCAGCGAGGTCTCGTAGTCCGGATCGGCCAGGTCGCGGTAGAACGCGGCCAGCTGATCGGCGACCATCAGGCCCTTGTACACCACCGTGCGGCTGCTGAACGAGGGCACGTAGGCGCGGCCCAGCTCGGCGTCGGCCAGCGCCCGCTCGACCCGCTTCCGGGTCAGGTACAGCAGACGCTCGAAGCCCAGCGCGTCCAGGCCGGCGGGACGCCCGAGCACGGCCTGCTTCAGGACGGGGCGTCGCGAGAGCGCCAGCTCGCCCAGCGCGCCGGCGTCCACCGGCGGGTCGCGCCACATCAGCACGCGCAGCTCGCTGGCCTCCAGGACCTCCTCGATCACCTCGTACAGGCGTCGCCAGTTCGCGTCGTTCGCGACGAAGAACATGCCCACGGCGAGCTCGTCGTCGGGCACGCCCACGATGCCGGCGCGTGCCAGGTCCCGCTGCAGAATCCGGTACGGAAGCTGGGTCAGGATGCCGGCGCCGTCGCCGGTCTTGCCGTCGGCGCTGACGGCGCCGCGGTGCGCGAGGTTCGCGAGGGCCTCGAGCGCGTGCTCCAGCACGCGGCGCTCGCGCCGGCCGTGCAGGTCGGCGATGAAGCCGACCCCGCAGGCGTCGCGCTCACGGGGCCAGGCGAGGGTGGTGATGTCCGAGGTACGGGCACGGGACGTCGACAAGGGAGGCCTCCGGGGTGACGGATCGAGGAACGGCCCGGCGTCCCGCGAAGCTTGCGGGCAGCACGCGAGGGCGTGCGGCGCTGCGGACGTTGGGGCGAGGACCGGCCCGCATGACGCGGACGTAGCGCGCAGGATATCGCTCGCGTGCGCGAGGTGTCAATCGAACGAACGCTCACGAACGGCGTGCGCGACGCGACTCCATGCGGATCGAAGGTTCCGGCGAGGTAGCGGCTTCGGACCGAAGGTCGATCGCGCCGAGGGCCCGGCCGTCGGCGCCCCGGCGCTCCTTACGCGCCCACGACCGCCTCGTCGCCCTTGGGCACGACCCGGTCCTTGACGAGCTTGTACTCGATCGCGTCGATGAGCGCCTCGTACGACGCGTGGATGATGTCCGTGCTGGCGCCGACGGTCCCCCAGGTCTCGCGCCCGTCGCTGTACTCGATCTGGACCCGGATCACGCTGGCGGTGCCCGACTCGTCGCCGCTCAGGACGCGGACCTTGTAGTCCACCAGCTCCAGCTCGGCGACCTCCGGGTAGAAGCGCGTCAGCGCCTTCCCCAGCGCACGATCGAGCGCGTTCACCGGGCCGTCGCCGTCGGCCGCGGTGTGCTCGAGCACGCCGCCGACCTCGACCTTGATCGAGGCCTCGGCACGCGGCTGCCGGTCCTCCTCCCGTTTGTCGATCACGACGGTGAAGCCGTGGAGCGTGAAGTACGGACGGTGCTCGCCGCGGACCTTGGCGGCCATCAGGCGGAACGACGCTTCGGCCCCCTCGAACGCGTAGCCGCGATGCTCGAGCTCCTTCAGGCGATTCACCACGTCGCGCGCACCGTCGCCGGACGTGGCGCCGTCGTCGTCCTTGGCCAGCACGTTCGCGCGCCCGGACAGGTCGGAGAGCAGGATGCGACGCTCGTTTCCCACCGTGTCCGGCGTGACGTGCTCGTACGTGTCGGGCCGCTTGGCGACGGCCGAGACGTGGACGCCCCCCTTGTGGGCGAAGGCGGCGTCCCCGACGTACGGCGCACGCAGGTTCGGCTGCAGGTTCGCCCGCTCGTCGACGTAGCGGGCCAGCTCCCGAATCTGGTCCAGGCGCTGCGGCTGGTCGAAGCCCAGCTTCAGCGCCAGGTTCGGAAGGATCGAGACCAGGTTGGCGTTGCCGCAGCGCTCGCCGTAGCCGCCGATCGTGCCTTGCACGTGGCTCGCCCCCGCCTGCACGGCGGCCAGCGAGTTCGCGACGCCCAGCTCGGCGTCGTTGTGCGCGTGGATGCCGATCGGCAGGTCGAACCCCGCGCGTGCCGCCTCGACGCCGCGCGCGATCCGGTCGGGGAGCGTGCCGCCGTTCGTGTCGCACAGCACCAGGCGCGAGGCGCCGCCGTCCGCGGCCGCCGCCAGGGTGGCGAAGGCGTAGTCCGGATCGGCGCGCCAGCCGTCGTAGAAATGCTCGGCGTCGTAGACGACCTCGCGCCCCTGCGCGACCATCCAGGCGACCGAGTCGCGGATCATCTCCAGGTTCTGTTCGAGCGTCGCGCCCAGCGCCTCGGTGACGTGCAACGTCCACGACTTGCCGAACAGCGTCACCACCGGCGTGTCCGCTGCGAGGAGCGCGGCGAGGTTGGGGTCGTCCTCGGCCGCCTTGGCACGGTGCCGCGTGCTCCCGAACGCCGCGAGCCGAGCGCGCTCCAGCGGTACGTCCCGCATGCGCGCGAAGAACTCGGCGTCCTTCGGGTTCGACCCGGGCCAGCCGCCCTCGATCAGGTCGACGCCGAAGGCGTCGAGCCGCTTGGCGATCGCGATCTTGTCGGCGCTGGTGAGCGTGAAGCCCTGCCCCTGGGTGCCGTCGCGAAGGGTGGTGTCGTAGATCTCGACGCGCGCCATCGACTCAGGGGGTGCGCACGGCGCCGGGTCTCGGGTCGCTGCTGGACCGTCCCAGGCCGGCCGCGAGCTTGTTGAGCACTTCGACGTACGCCTTCGCCGACGCCTCGACGACGTCGGTCGAGAGCCCGCGCGCATGGAGCGAACGGTCTTCGCTCCGCACGCGCACCGTGACCTCGCCCAGCGCGTCCTTGCCGTGACCGACGGAGCGGATCTCGTACGACTCGAGGCGCAGCGGCACCTGGGTGATCCGCTCGATCGCATGGTAGATCGCATCGACCGGACCGTCGCCCAGCGCCGCCTCCTCGTGCACGCCGGTGTCGGTCGCGATGCGCACGGTAGCGACCGGCGTCACGTTCGTGCCGGACTGGAACTGCACGCTGATCAGGCGGTACGTCTCGGGGACGCGCGTGGTCTCGGCGTCGACCAGCGCGCGGATGTCCTCGGAGGTGACCGACGTCTTGCGGTCGCACAGGTCCTTGAACTGGTGGAACAGCGCGTCGACCTTGTCCTTGGGGAGCTCCTCGTAGCCGAGCTCCTCGAGCGTCTTCCGGAACGCCCGCCGTCCGGAGTGCTTGCCCATCACCAGCACGCCGGCGTCCCTGCCCACGGTCTCGGCCGACATGATCTCGTACGTCTCGAGCGCCTTGATCACGCCGTCCTGGTGGATGCCGGACTCGTGCGCGAAGGCGTTGTCGCCCACGACCGCCTTGTTGGGGGGGACGACCATGCCGGTCATCATCGACACCATCCGCGACGCGCGGTAGAGCTCGCGGGTGTCGATGCCGGTCTCGTGGCCCCAGACGTCCTTGCGCGTCTCGAGCGCCATCACGATCTCCTCGAGCGAGGCGTTCCCGGCCCGCTCGCCGATGCCGTTGACGGTGCACTCGACCTGCGTCGCGCCGTTCCGCACGCCGGCCAGCGAGTTCGCGACCGCCATCCCGAGGTCGTCGTGGCAGTGCGTCGAGACGTCCACGTCGCGAAGCGCGGGGACGGCCTCGAGCAGGCCCCGGATCAGCTCGCCGTACTCCCACGGCGTCATGTACCCCACCGTGTCGGGCACGTTGATCGTCGTCGCGCCGGCATCGATCACCGCTGCGAAGATCTCCGCCAGGAAGGCGGGATCGCTGCGCCCGGCGTCCTCGGCGCTGAACTCGACGTCGGACACGAACGACTTCGCGAACCGGACGGAATCCACCGCGCGCTCGACGACCTGCTCGGGCGCGAGCCCCAGCTTCTTCTCCATGTGGATCGAGCTGGTCGCGATGAACGTGTGGATGCGGGGAGCGGAGGCCGCCTCGACGGCGGCTGCGGCCCGCTCGATGTCGCCGCGGTGCGCGCGGGCGAGCCCGGCGACGATCACGCGGGGGTCCTCCTCCGCCGTCGCCTGGGCGATCTCCTGGACGCTCCGGAAGTCGCCCTCGGAGGCGACCGGGAAGCCGGCCTCGATCACGTCGACGCCCAGCCGGGCAAGCTGCCGGGCGATCTCGCGCTTCTCGCGGGTGTTCAGGGCGACGCCGGGCGACTGCTCGCCGTCACGGAGGGTGGTGTCGAAGATCTTGATCCTGGCCACGTCGGTGCTCCTTCTTCGTCGGGACGGGGACGACTGCGCGACTGCGCGGCTACGAGACCGCGCCGTTACGGACCGGCGGGTCGCGGTAGTCGCGGGTGCGCAGCGGCCGCCACCGTGGTGGCGGCGCGCTCGCGCGGAAGGAGGGGCGCCGGCGCTCGGGTCATTGCTCGATGAACGACATCATCTTGCGCAGGCGCCGACCTACCTCGGCCACCTGGCTGCGGTCGCTGGCGGCCCGCTCGGTCTTCAGGCGCGGCTGGCCGACCTGGTTCTCGAGCAGGAACTCGTGGGCGAAGCGACCGGTCTGGATCTCGCTCAGGACCCGGCGCATCTCCGCGCGGGTCTCCTCCGTCACCATCCGCTTGCCGGTGCGGTAGTCGCCGTACTCGGCGGTGTTGCTGACCGAGTGCCGCATCTTCTCGAACCCGCCCTCGTAGATCAGGTCGACGATGAGCTTCATCTCGTGCACGCACTCGAAGTACGCGATCTCGGGCTGGTAGCCCGCCTGCACGAGGGTGTCGAAGCCCGCCTGCATCAGCTCGGTCACGCCGCCGCAGAGGACGGCCTGCTCGCCGAACAGGTCGGTCTCGGTCTCCTCCTGGAACGTCGTCTCGAGCGCGCCGCCGCGGGTGCCGCCGATCGCCTTCGCGTACGCCAGGGCGCGCGCCTTCGCCTCGCCGGTAGCGTCGACGTGGACCGCGATCAGGCAGGGGACGCCGGCGCCCTCGGCGTAGACGCGGCGCACCAGGTGGCCGGGACCTTTCGGGGCGACCATGATCACGTCGACGCCCTCGGGCGGGACGACCTGGTGGAACTGCACGTTGAATCCGTGCGCGAACGCCAGCGTGTCGCCGGCCTGGAGGCCCGGCGCGATCTCCTCGCGGTAGATCCTGCCCTGCACCTCGTCGGGCAGCAGCACCATCACCACGTCGCCCTCCGCCGCGGCCTCCGCGACGGTCGCGACGCGAAGGCCGGCCTGCTCGGCCTGGGACCAGGACGCAGATCCCTCGCGCAGCCCGACGATCACGTCCAGGCCGGACTCCTTGGCGTTCAGCGCATGGGCGTGGCCCTGACTGCCGTAGCCCAGGACGGCGATCTTCTTGCCGGAGAGAAGCTGCAGGTTGGCGTCGTCGTCGTAGTAGATGTTGGCCATGTCGATTCTCCTATGGTCTGGCGCGTCACGCCACCTTGGCGCGGGCGGGCTGGGAAGGCTGGGTCTGGGCGCTGCGCGGAAGGGCGACGCGGCCGGTACGGATCAGCTCGACGATGCCGAACTCGCGCATCTGCTCGATGAAGGCGTCCATCTTGCCTTCGTCGCCGGTCACCTCGAACACGAGGGCCCGGCGACCCACGTCGACGATGCGGGCCCGGAAGTCCTGCGCGACCTGACGAATCTCGACACGGTCCTCGGGCTGGCGCACCGCGACCTTGATCAGCATCAGCTCGCGATCGACGAACGCGGTCTCGGTGTGATCGACGACCTTGATGACGTCGATCAGCTTCTGAAGCTGCTTCTGGACCTGCTCGATGGTGGCCGGGTCGCCGTCGACGACGAACGTCGTGCGGCTGAAGCCCGGCGTCTCGGACTGCGCGACGGAGAGCGAGGCGATGTTGAACCCCCGGCGCGCGAACAGCCCGGCGATCCGGACCAGCACGCCCGGCTCGTCGCGGACGGTGACGGAGATGACGCGTCGACGGTCGCTCACGCCGGGGCCTCCTCGACGTCGGGCTCCTGGTCGCCGATCAGCATCTCGTCGACGCCGGCGCCGGACGGCACCATCGGGTACACCTTCTCCGATTCGTACACCACGAAGTTGATCAGGGCGGGCCCTCCTCGGCTCAGAACCTCGGGCACCAGGCGCCGCGCGGTCTCGCGATCGAACACGTTGTGGCCCTCGATGCCGTACGCCTCGGCGAGCTTGGCGAAGTCGGGGTTCGAGTCGGCCAGGTAGATCTCGCTGTAGCGCTGCGCGTGGAACAGCTCCTGCCACTGCCGGACCATGCCCAGCACGCCGTTGTTGGCGATGGCGATCAGGATCGGCAGGCGGTGCTTGGCGATGGTGGCGAGCTCCTGGATGTTCATCTGGATGCTGCCGTCGCCCGCCACGCACACGATCCGCTCGCCCGGACGGGCGAACGCGGCGCCGATCGCGGCGGGCAGGCCGAACCCCATCGTTCCGAGGCCGCCCGAGGTGATCCAGGTCCGCGGCTCGCTGGTCGGGAAGAGCCGGGCGGCGAACATCTGGTGCTGGCCGACCTCGGTCGTGACGACGCAGTTCCCGTCGGTGTGCTCGCGCAGGAGCTCGATCACCTCTTGACTGACGAGCGGCTTGTCCGTCTTGTAGCGCTCGGGGTAGCGGCCCTTCCACTCGTTCAGCTGCGACCACCAGTCGCCGAGGTCCAGGGTGTCCAGCGCCTCGCCCAGGCGCGGGAGGACGTCGCGCAGGTCGCCGACGACGGGCACGTGGGCGTGGACGAGCTTGCTGATCTCGGCCGGGTCGATGTCGATGTGCACGACCGTCGCGTTGGGAGCGAAGCGGGAGATCTTGCCGGTCACGCGGTCGTCGAACCGCACGCCGGCCCCGATGATCAGGTCGCAGTGCGTGATCGCGCGGTTCGAGGTGACCGTGCCGTGCATGCCGGGCATGCCCAGCGACTGCGGCGCGCCGGCCGGGTACGCCCCGATGCCCATCAGCGTCGTGATGACGGGGATGCCGGTGCGCTTCGCGAACGCCATCACCTCGTCCGAGGCCATCTGTCCGCCGCCGCCGACCATCATCACGGGGCGCTTGGCGGCCTTGATGGCGTCGGCCGCCTTGCGGATCTGCCCGGCGTGGCCGATCACGGTCGGCCGGTAGCCGGGAAGGTCGATCTCGACGTCGAACGCCTGCTCGTCCCCGTCGAACGCAGCCTGCTGGACGTCTTTGGGGATGTCGATCAGCACCGGGCCGGGACGTCCGGTGGTGGCGATGTGGAACGCCTCGGCGACGACGCGCGGCAGGTCCTGGACGTTCTTGACGAGGTAGTTGTGCTTCGTGATCGGCCCGGTGATGCCGTACACGTCCGCCTCCTGGAAGGCGTCGGTGCCGATCAGCGAGGTGGGAACGTTGCCGGTGATCGCGACGACGGCGCTGGAGTCCATCATCGCTGTGGCCAGGCCGGTGACCAGGTTCGTCGCTCCGGGGCCGCTGGTGGCGAACACCACGCCGGGCCGGCCGGAGGCGCGATAGTACGCGTCCGCCGCGTGCGCCCCCGCCTGCTCGTGACGCACCAGCACGTGCCGTACGTCGGCATCGTAGAGGGCGTCGTAGACGGGCATGATCGCTCCGCCGGGGTGGCCGAAGATGACTTCGACCCCTTGGCGTTCGAGCGCACGAATCAGGACTTCCGCACCATTCATGGCTTCCTCCGTGGACCCCTGAGTCAAAACGAACGCACCCCGCCGAATGGGTCTTCGGCGGGGTGCGGGCCACTCTAGCGTCGTGAAACGACTACGCGGCGCCACCCCTCGACCGTAGGACTACGACCCGGCCGAGGCCGAGGGTCCGCTGGATCGGGTTGGCTGCCGCTTCGCTCACTGGGGCGGAGTATACGGGGTGCTAGGGTGAGTGTCAACGAATGGCGCTCGCGCCGCGGCTCGTCGGCCACGCCCGTGGCGGCATCGCCCGTGGCCCGGACGGAACGCCGACCTCCGCTACGCCGCACCGCCATCCGATGGAGGTGGTCGCCATCGAAGTGCTCCGCGTCTCCGGCACCTCGCGCCCCAACGCCGTCGCTGGCGCGATCGCCGCCCTCCTCCGTAGCGAAGGCGTGGTCGAGCTCCAGGCGATCGGGCCGCAGGCCGTGAACCAGGCGGTCAAGGCGCTCGCGATCGCACGGGGCTACGTGCACGACGACGGGCTGGACCTGTGGGCCGTCCCGTCGTTCGTGACGCTGGAGCTGCACGACCAGGAACGCACCGCGCTCCGCTTCCACGCCACCGCGATTCCGCTAGGCGACGACGCCGCGCACCGTCCGAACGAACCTGGGTAGCCTGAACACGATTTCGCACGGGCTCCGCCCGGTACGCTGACGATCCGAGACGAGACCGCACCCCCCGGGCGCGCCTGACGGCGCGCCCGCGCACGAGGAGGACGACGAAGACATCATGTTCGCGATCTTTATCCTGATGATGGTCATGACGCTGGGCGCCCAGTGGTACCTCAGGTCCACCTTCGGCACCTGGAGTCAGCGCCCCAACACCTCGGGCCTTACCGGGCGCGAGGTCGCACGCGCGATCCTGCGCAAGCACGGCCTCGAGCAGGAGGTCGAGGTCGAGTCGGTCCGTGGGCAGCTCAGCGATCATTACGACCCCACCAAGAAGACGGTTCGTCTGTCCGAGCCGATCTACGGCTCCGCCAGCGTGGCCGGCATGGCGGTGGCCGCGCACGAGGTCGGCCACGCCCTTCAGCATGCGAAGGCGTACGCGCCGCTGCAGTGGCGGAGCGCGCTGATGCCGGTCGCGAGCATCGGTGGACGGTTCGGTCCGTACCTCGCGATCTTCGGCCTGATGCTCGGCATGACCGGCTTGGCGCAGGTCGGCATCGTCCTCTTCGGCGCGGCGGTGCTGTTCCAGCTCGTCACGCTCCCGATCGAGTTCGACGCCTCGCGGCGTGCGCACGCCGAGCTGCGCGACATGGGCATCGTCACCCAGAACGACGCCGGCGGCGCCCGAAGCGTGCTCAACGCCGCGGCGCTGACCTACGTCGCAGCGGCGGCGGGCAGCGTGATGTACCTGCTGTACTTCCTGATGGCCGCCCGCGAGTAGGATGCCGCGGCGCCCGCGCGCACGACGGAACGCCGCGTGACGCCCGCCCCGGCCGCTCCCGAGGGCGCGCGCGAGATCGCGCTCGAGACGACGCTCCGCGCCAGCAGCGGAGCGTTGCTCTCGCGTGAGCTCGGGCGGGCGCTGGACCGCTCGAGCGTGTCGCCCCGCGATCGCTCGCTGATCACCGACCTCGTCTACGGGGCCGTGCGCTGGCGCATCTGGCTGGACGCGGCCCTGGCGCCCCGGCTCCGGAATCCGGGGGGCCTTCCTAGCGACGTCGTGGAGGCGCTGCGTCTCGGCGCCTACGAGAAGCTGATCCGCGGAACGCCGCCGCACGCCGCGGTCGACGCCTGGGTCGGCATCGTGCGCAGGCGGCACCCCCGACTCGCCGGACTGGTCAACGCCGTCCTGCGGCGCGTCGAGGTCCCCGAAAACCCGTCTCCCGCGACGCGCGCGTCGCTTCCGGCGTGGCTGTGGGAGCGACTGGCGTCGGCCCTGGGCGAAGACGCCGAGGCCGCCTCCGACGCGATGCGCACGCCTTCACCGCTCTGGCTCGTCGCGTTCGCGCCGGATGCGCGCGCCTCGCTCGAGGCCGAGGGGTGCGAGGTCGCGGACGGCCCCGTGGACGGAACGCTTCGGGTCCGCCCCTCCCGCCGTCTGGGAGACCTCGCGGCGTTCCGCGAGGGACGCGTGCAGCCGCAGAACCCCGCGTCGTTCCTCGTCGCCGCGACCCTGCGCGCCGGCAGCGGCGAGCGGGTGCTGGACCTGTGCAGCGGACGCGGCGTCAAGGCCGCCGATCTCGCCGCGCGCGGCGCGGAGGTCGAGGCCGTCGAGCTGTCGGCGGCGAAGGTCGATCAGGCGCGCGCCAACCTGGCACGCCTGGGCCTCGAGGTCGTGCACCGCGTCGCCGACCTTCGCGAGCCTCCCCCCGGTGTGGAGCCCGCCCCGTACGTGCTGCTGGACGCGCCGTGCAGCGGGACCGGCACGTTGCGGGGCCATCCGGAGATCCCGCTGCGACTGGGTCCCGACGACGTGGACGCGCTGGCGGCGTCGCAGGATCGACTGCTGGATACCGCTGCGGCGCTGGTCGCTCCGGACGGGGTGCTCCTCTACGCCGTGTGCGCGCTGACGCCGGACGAGGGTCCAGAGCGCATCGACGCGTTCCTGCGGCGTCACCGCGGCTTCGTCGCAGAGCCGGTCGATCTTCCCGTCGCGACCCGCCCTGCCGGAGCGGGGACGTTCCTGCTGCCGCTGGACGGACTCGACGGGTTCTTCCTGGCGCGGTTGCGACGGCGCGACGCGCTATCGTGAGGGCACGCCCAGCTCCCTCGTCAGGAGGCCCGCATGACGACCGACCCCCCAGACGCCGCGTCCGCGACCGTGCTTCTGAGCGCCGGTGCGGCGGAGACCGTGACCGGCTCGTGCCACCTGCTGCGGACCCCGGACACCCGGATCCTGATCGATTGCGGCATGTTCCAAGGGCCCCCCGAGCTCGAGCGTCGCAACCGCGAGCCGTTCCCGTTCGACCCGGCCGAGGTCCAGGCCGTGCTGGTCACCCACGCGCACCTCGATCACGTGGGCCGGCTACCCAAGCTGGTCGCCGACGGCTTCGCGGGTCCGGTGCTGGCCGCCCCGGGGACCCGGACGATCGCCGAGATCATCCTCCGCGACGCTGCGAAGATCGCCCGTGAGGACCGTGCGCGTGCGCTCCGCAAGGCGCGCCGCGCCGGTCGCGAGGACGAGGTCGAGCCGCTGCCGTACGAGGAGGAGGACGTGGACCGGGCGCTGGAGGCGTTCCGGACCGTGTCGTACGACGAGACCGTCGAGGTGGCGGGCCTGAAGGTGCGGTTTCGGCCTGCGGGTCACGTGATCGGCTCCGCCTGGCTCGAGATCGACGACGGCTCGGGAACGCTCATCGCCTCGGGCGACCTGGGCAATCGCGAGAGCATCCTCCACCCGACACCCGACCGGCCGCAGGAGGCCCGCGCCGTGCTGTGCGAGGCCACCTACGGCGACCGCACCCACCGCTCGCGCGAGGCTACCCGAGCCGAGCTCCGCGAGGTGCTCGCCGAGGCCGCCGAGGCCGGTGGCCGCGTGCTGATTCCGACGTTCGCCCTGGAGCGGACCCAGACGGTGCTCTACGAGATCGCGCGTCTCCAGCGATCGGGAGAGATTCCCGAGCTGCCGGTCTTCCTGGACTCGCCGATGGCGACGCGGATGACGGCCGCCTACCGCGAGCACCTGGACCGGTTCCGCCCCGAGGTGCGCGACCTCGCCGACGACGGCATCGATCCGTTCGCGCCGCCCCGTTTCGAGACGACCGTTTCCAGCGACGAGAGTCGCGCCCTGAACGATCTGGACGAGCCGGCGATCGTGCTGGCCGGCTCGGGGATGATGACCGGCGGCCGCATCGTGCACCACCTGAAGCACCACATCTGGAAGCCCGAGACGCACCTGATCGTCGTCGGCTACCAGGCGTCGGGAACGCTGGGCCGAGCGTTGGTCGACGGGGCGCAGCGGGTCCGGCTGGTCGGCGACGAGATCGCCGTGCGCGGCAAGATCCACACCATCGGCGGCCTCTCGGCCCACGCCGACCGCGACGACCTGACCGCCTGGCTGGCGGACGTCGGCGACGCGGCGGTGCACCTCGTCCACGGCGAGCCGGACGCGCTCGTCGCCTTCCGCGATCACCTGCGGGAGCGGGGCCGGACGGCACAGGTCGTGAAGGACGGCGAGCCGCTCGAGGTCTAGCTCGCCGCGGGTTCGGCCCGGTCGGGTTCGGATCGGTCGGGTTCGGATCGCCGGGCGTCGTCTTGCTCGCCGTCGTCCCGCCCGCCGTCGGCGCGGGCGCGCTCGGCCTCGGGATCCACGGACGCCACGAGCAGGTCGGGGAACAGCGCCGGCTGGGCCTCGCGCGCGGCGTCGGGCACCAGGCCCGCGAGGCCGACGCCCAGCAGGCGCACGGGACGGCCTACGGGAACGCGGTCGCGCAGCAGCTCGGCAGCGACCGCGCGCAGCTCGGCGGCGCTGGCGACCGGTCGCGCCGTGCGGCGCTGGCGCGTGACGATCCGGTGGTCCGCGTCCTTGATCTTCACGACGACGACGTTCCCGCGCACCCGGGCCCGGACGGCCCGCCGCGCCGTCGCGGCGCACACGGCGGGAAGCTCCGCGAGCAGGGCGTCGACGCCCCGCCGGTCGCGCTCGAACGTGGTCTCCGACGAGACAGACTTGCGCTCGCGGTCGGGCCGTACCGGCCGGTCGTCCTCGCCGCGCGCCATGTGCCACAGGTGCCGGCCCAGCTTGCCGAAGCGCGCCTCGAGCTCCGCGGGGTCCTGCTCGCGTAGACGCCCGGCCGTGTCGATCCCCAGGCTGGCGAGACGCGCGGCCGTGCGAGGACCGACCCCGTGGATCCGCCGGACCGGGAGGCCGGTCATGAACGCGGTCGCCTCGCCGGGCGGCACGACGAGCAGCCCGTCCGGCTTCGCCTCGTCGCTGGCCAGCTTGGCCAGAAGCTTGCAGTACGAGACGCCCGCCGAGACGATCAGTCCGGTCGCCTCGCGCGCCTCGCGCCGGATCGCCTGGGCGATCCGCGTTCCGCTGGCCGGACCCCGTTTCGGATCGGTCACGTCGAGGTACGCCTCGTCCAGCGCCAGCGGCTCCACCAGGTCGGTATACGAGCGGTACAGATCGAGCAGCGCGCGTCCCGCCTCCGCGTAGGCCTCCATCCGCGGCGGCACGAACTGCAGCTCGGGGCAGAGCCTCGCCGCCTCGGCCGACGGCATGGCGCTCCGCACGCCGAACCGCCGGGCCTCGTAGCTGGCCGTCATCACCACGCCGCGGCGCGCGCCGCTCCCCACCGCGATCGGTCGGCCGCGCAGCTGGGGCCGGTCGCGCTGCTCGACCGCGGCGTAGAACGCGTCGGCGTCGAGATGGACGATGCGTCGCACCCGTTCACGCTACCGCTTCGGGGCGAGGCCCGCTATCGTGACGCGCATGGCCACCGACGACGCCCGCGCCGCCCTTCTGCTCCGCGAGGTCGCCGAGATCTGGAACGCCGATCCGGTCGCTGCCGAGGCGCGCCTCGCCGCCGAGATCGCCGGGTCGCCGGCGCTGGGCCCGGCGGCGCGTTCGCGCCTGCACGCGCGCCTGGGTCAGCTCCGCATCTTCCTGGGCCGGATCGACGATGCGCTGGACGTGCTGTACGAAGCGCCCGCCCGTGCCGAGGACGGCTACGTGGAGCTGCAGATCGCCTCGGCGCTGGTGTGGCGAGGCGACGCGGACGCGTTGGCGGAGGGCGAGCGACGCGCGGCGCGCGCCTCCGACCTGGCGCGGCGTCACCGGGACGGACCGCTCCAGATCGGCGCGCTGTGCGTCCGGGGCGAGGTCGCCCTGGCCCTCGGTCGCTCCAGGGACGCGGTCGAGGCGTTCGGCGAGGCGTTGGGCGTGAGCGAGTTCTCGACCTCCGAAGCGGTCTCCGTGCATCCGCTCGCGGGGCTCGCCCTGGCGCACCTGGGCTGGCGCGCGCCCGCGAAGGCGGCGCCGCTGGCCGTTCGCGCCCTGCGCCGCGCGGAGCGCGTGGGCGATCCGGGCGGTCGGGCGCGGGCGCTGCTGGCGCTGGGCACGGCCGAGGGCGACGTGGCGCGGCTGGACGCTGCGGCGGAGGCGGCCGACGCCGCGCCGCACCGGCCGCTCGCCCTGCGGGCGCGGCTGCACGCGCTGCTGCTCGCGTCCGACCTCGCGGCCGATTCCGCGAGCCGGACGCCGACCGGCGCGGAGGTCGCGCGCTCGCACGCGCTGCTGCAGGCGTTGCGAGATGCGGGTCTGCACGCCGACACGGCACGGCTGGAGCGACGCCTGGACGGCTGACCACGCACTTGTCCGCAGCTGACGCGAGCTTCGGGACGCCCGTCCCCGACGGCACTGCGTCTCCCAGGCGACGTCAGCCGGCTTACCGATGGCCCGGGGCGCCCGGTGTCTACTCGGGCATGGATTGGGAACTGCCCGTCATCGCACTCAGGAATCAGGTCGTGCTTCCGCGCACCCTCGAGAACGTCGACGTCGGGCGTCCGAAGTCGAAGCGAGCCCTCGAAGAGGCTCAGGCCGCGGACAACCGCGTCCTTCTGGTGGTCCAGCGCGAAGCGCGCGTCGACGATCCCGGCGGGGACGATCTGTACGCCGTGGGAACGTTGTGCGTCGTCAAACAGGTGATCCGCCTGCCCGACGACACCTTGCAGGTGCTCGTCGAAGGTCGCGAGCGCGCCTCCATCGACGCGTTCGTCCCCGGACCGACGCTGCGCGCCCAGGTCACGACGCTCGAGGAGCGCGTGGCCCCCACCGACGCGTCCGCGGAGTCGCTGGTCGAGCAGACGAAGTCGGCGTTCCAGGACTACGCGCAACAGAACAAGGGGCTGCGCCTGGACTCGTTCCACCTCGAGAACCTCCGGGGGCTCAAGGAGGCCGGGCCGCTCTCGGACGTCGTAGCCAAGTACGCGACGTGGGAGGTCGCGGACAAGCAGGCGGTGCTCGAGGAGCCGGACGCGCACGCGCGGCTCGAGATGGTGTTCGGCTTCCTGTCGCGCGATCTCGAGCGGTTCGACACCGAGAAGCAGATCAGCGCGCGGGTGAAGCAGCAGATGGACTCGAACCAGCGCGAGTACTACCTGCGCGAGCAGATGAAGGCGATCCAGAAGGAGCTCGGGCAGGACGAGACGGACGAGATCGAGGCGCTGCGGACGAAGATCGCGGAGAAGAAGCTTCCCGAGGCCGCGAACGAGCGCGCCCTCAAGGAGGTCGACCGGCTCGAGAAGATGCCGGGAGGCAGCCCCGAGGCCACGGTCGTGCGCACCTACCTCGACACCCTGCTGGAGCTGCCCTGGTCGGAGATGGACGAGGAACGGCTGGACGTGGCCCACACGGCCGAGATCTTGGACGAGGACCACTACGCGCTGCAGGAGCCCAAGGAGCGCATCCTCGAGTTCCTCGCGGTGCGGCAGCTCACGAAGGACGCGCCGGACGCCGAGTACAAGTCGCCGATCCTCTGCCTGGTCGGTCCTCCCGGCGTCGGCAAGACCAGCCTGGGGAAGTCGATCGCACGGAGCATGGACCGCTCGTTCGTCCGGATGAGCCTCGGCGGCGTGCGGGACGAGGCCGAGATCCGCGGGCACCGGCGCACCTACATCGGCTCGATGCCCGGCCGCATCATCCAGGGCATGAAGACGGCGGGAAGCACGAACCCGGTGTTCCTGCTCGACGAGGTGGACAAGATGACCGCGGACTTCCGCGGCGACCCCTCCTCCGCCCTGCTCGAGGTGCTCGATCCGGAGCAGAACGACACGTTCGCCGATCACTACCTCGAGATTCCGTACGACCTGTCCAAGGTCATGTTCATCACCACCGCCAACACCCTCTCGACCGTGCCCAAGCCGCTTCTGGACCGCATGGAGGTCATCCAGATCCCCGGCTACACGCTGCAGGAGAAGCTCGAGATCGCCAAGCGCTACCGCGTTCCGCGGCAGATCACCGACCACGGTCTCTCCGACAAGCTCCAGATCGACGAGGGCGCGCTCCGCAGGGTCGTGACCGAGTACACCCGCGAAGCGGGGGTCCGCAACCTCGACCGGCTCATCGCCAAGCTGGCCCGGAAGAGCGCCAAGCGCTACCTGGCCGACGCCTGGGAGGGCGGGCACGTGCTGAGCGAGGACGAGGCGCGCGAGCTCCTCGGCGTCCCGCCGTTCCGCGACGAGCAGGCGGACAAGGAGCCTCAGATCGGCCTCAGCCACGGGCTGGCGTGGACCTCCGTGGGCGGCGTGACGCTCGACATCGAGGCGGTCGCGGTTCCGGGCACCGGCAAGGTGGCGCTGACGGGGCAGCTGGGCGACGTGATGAAGGAGTCCGCGCACGCGGCGATCACCTACCTCCGCAACCACGCGGAGGAGTTCGCGCTTCCCGAAGGCTTCCACGAGAGCCGCGACCTGCACGTGCACGTGCTCGAGGGCGCGACGCCCAAGGACGGACCGTCGGCGGGCATCGCGATCGCGACCGCCGTCGTCTCGGCCCTGACGGGCCGGAAGGTCCGGGGCGACGTCGCGATGACGGGCGAGATCACCCTCCGCGGACGCGTCCTGGCGATCGGCGGCGTGAAGGAGAAGCTGCTCGCCGCGCACCAGGCCGGCATCCACCGCGTCCTGCTGCCCGAGGACAACCGGGCCAACCTCGAGGACGTGCCCGAGGCCGTTCTGAGCGAGCTCGACGTCACGCCGGTCAGCTCGTTCTCCGAGGTGCTCGCGGTGATGCTTCTCCCCTCGCCCGAGTCGGCCTACCCGCCACCCGCGGGCGAGGCGGACGAGCGCCCCGGCGCGCGCGCCTGAGGGCGCGCACCGGGGCGAAGCGGCGCGCCCCTCGGGCGCGCCCGCAAGGGGCGGTCAGCGCCGGGCGCCGCCCTTACGGTCGTCGCCGAACAGCCGCGAGAGCAGGGCGCTGATGATCGTCAGCACCAGGGCACCCAGGACGGCGCCGCCGAAGCCGGAGAGCTGGACGGGCGTCAAGGCGGCCACGACGCCCAGCGCCAGCGCGTTCACGACCAGCAGGAACAGGCCCAGCGTCAGCACGGTGAGCGGCAGGGTGAGCAGCACCATGATCGGTCGCACGACCGCGTTCACGAGTCCGAGCACCAGGGCCGAGATCAGTAGCGGCCCGAGGCCCGGCGAGGCCATCGAGACGCCGATGTCGAGCTGCACGGTGAGCCAGAGGGCCAACGCGTTGAGCGCCCAGCGAATCAGTAGGTTCATGGACAGAGCGTAGCAAGCCGCTCGCACGCCGTCCTCCGACGAACGGCGGAGCCGCCTTCGCGCCTGGAGGGTCAGGCAGGCCGGCGTTCCAGACGCGGCTCGCGGCCCAGGTCGTCGAAGCCCAGCGACTGCAGGATCCGAACCAGCTTGGGGTCGTGCGCGTCCGCCTGCACGTCGACCGAGCCGAACGGACTGCGGGCCGCCAGCTCCAGGAGCGTCGTCAGCACGAGCCGGCGGACCATCTCCGTCGAGCCGCGATGCGCCGGCAGGACGCCCACGGCGACGAGCCGGTAGCGAGCGTCGAGCGCGTCGTCGCCGTGGCAGAACGCGTAGCCGATCGGCTCCTGATCGGGCGCCGGTCGGGCGACGAACCAGAGGTCGGGACGGAAACGCCCGCCCTGGCGCTTCAGCCACGACCAGTGGGCCTCGCCCGCGCCGGCTCGCTCCGCGGCCCGGTAGAGCTCGCGGAACGCCAGGTCCGTCTCGGGCGTCCAGGCGTCCAGCGACAGCGGCCTGCCCAGCGGTGGGGTGTCCGCCAGCGGGAAGCGCATCCGGATCCGCTCGGTCGGCTCGAACCCCAGTGGGGCCAGCCAGCTCGTCAGCCGCGCGCGAGCCGTTTCCGGCACGCCGTCCAAGCGCACCTCGACCGCGTCGTGCGGGGCGCTGGCGAGCAGCTCGCGCACGAACGCCCGGCCCTCCTCCTCGTCCCCCTCGTGCCAGAGCGGACCCAGACGCGCGGTGCGCGCGTCGTCGTCCGGCTCGGGCGCGCGGAAGTGCGCCCCGGCGCGAGGCGGCCCGCCGCCGTCCAGCCACACGAACGTCCGTCGGCCGTCGCGCCGGGCGTGCTTCAGGCTGGGCGCCAGGCGCTGCGCCAGCCCCATCGGATCGCCGTGACCCTGGAACGCCAGCGCCCGCGCGAGGAACCACACGAGCTCGTCGGGGGCCAGGGCGCGAATCACGAGCGGCACTCTACCGCGTCGGCTTCGTGCGACGATGCCGGCATGTCGAAGCCGCGCATCCTCGGAGGCAGCGCCAAGGGCATGCCGCTGGACACGCCGGCCCGTGGCACGCGTCCCAGCCCCTCGCGGCTGCGCGAAGCGTTGTTCGACGCCCTGCAGTTCCGCGAGCGAGGCCCGTTCCTCGACCTCTACGCCGGCTCCGGCGCGGTGGGGCTCGAGGCGGCCAGTCGCGGGTTCCCCGCCACGCTGGTCGAGCTGGACAGGGCCGCGGCCGAGGTGCTGCGCCGCAACGCCCGCCGGCTGGGCGTCCGGGCCGAGATCGTCCAGCGCGACGCGCTGGCGGTCGCCCGCGAGCGCCCGGGAACCTACGAGGTGGTCTTCGCCGCGCCGCCCTACCCGCTGGATCTCGCCGCGATCTTCGCCGAGATCGTCCGCGGCGGTCCCGCCCGGCCCGGCGGCGCCTACGTGTTCCAACACCCGGCCAAGCTGGACGTGGCGGCCGCGCTGGCCGGCCTGCCTGCGGAGGCGCGTCTGGAGACCGCGCCGACGGTGCGTCGCTACGGCTCCAACGCCCTGACCAGGATCGGAGTGTCGGCGCGGTCCTGTGGCTGACGGAACGTCGCCGTGCCGGTGCTAGACTCTTCCTATTGCGACGACGCGGCCACGACGGCCGATGCGGGCCGCAGGCGACCCCTCGCGGCCGCCGCCCCGCGGAGGGAGATTCACCCCAACCATGCTCGGATTCATCCAGAAGTTCTTCGACAGCAACGACCGTGAGGTCGCGAAGCTCGACAAGGAAGTCGTCGGCGCCGTCAACGCGCTCGAGGACCAGATGGAGCAGGTCGGCGACCTGGCCGCGGCGTACGCCGCGCTGCGCGAGCGGCGCGAGGCCGGCGAGACCCTCGAGGAGCTGCTCCCCGAGGCGTTCGCTCTGACGCGCGAGTCCGCCAAGCGCTACCTGGGCCTGAGGCACTACGACGTCCAGCTCGTCGGCGCCGCGGCGCTCCACTACGGCCGGATCGCGGAGATGAAGACCGGCGAGGGCAAGACGCTGGTCGCGACGCTGGCGCTGGTGCTCAACGCGCTGGACGGCGAGGGCAGCCACCTGGTCACGACGAACGACTACCTGGCGCGTACCGGCGCGGAGTGGATGGGTCCGGTCTACCGCGGCCTGGGCCTCGACGTGGGCGTGATCGAGCACGGTCACGACAACGCCCAGCGGCGCGAGATGTACCGCAAGGACGTCACGTACATCACGAACTCGGAGCTGGGCTTCGACTACCTGCGCGACAACATGGCGTTCCGCCCCGATCAGCTGGTGCTGCGCGAGCAGAACCCGCTCCACTACGCCATCATCGACGAGGTCGACTCGATCCTGATCGACGAGGCGCGTACGCCCCTGATCATCTCCGGCCCGGCCGAGGTCGCCACCGACAAGTACTTCGTGATGGCGGACATCGCCCGCAAGCTCGAGCGCGGCGAGCCGGGCGAGGGCGAGAACGTGCCCCCGACCGGCGACTACACGGCGGACGGCAAGACGAAGGACATCCACCTCACCGAGCAGGGCATCGCGAAGGCCGAGAAGCTGCTGAAGATCGACGACATCTTCAGCCACGAGAACATGGAGCTCGGCCACATGGTGCGGCAGGCGCTGCGCGCCAAGGAGCATTACCACGTCGACAAGCAGTACGTGAAGGACGAGGGCGGCGGCATCGTCATCGTCGACGAGTTCACGGGCCGGCTGATGCCCGGCCGGCGCTTCGGCGAGGGCCTCCACCAGGCGATCGAGGCGAAGGAGGGCGTGAAGATCGAGCGCGAGAACCAGACGCTCGCGACCGTCACGTACCAGAACTTCTTCAAGCTGTACGACAAGATCGCCGGTATGACGGGGACCGCGAAGACGGACGAGAAGGAGTTCCAGGAGATCTACGCCTCGGACGTGCTGGTGATCCCGACGAACATGCCGGTGATCCGCGAGGACGGCGAGGACGTCGTCTACCGCACCGAGGAGGGCAAGTACACCGCGGTCGTGGAGGAGATCGTCGAGATCCACGCCAACGGTCAGCCGATCCTGGTCGGGACCGTCACGATCGACGCCTCGGAGCGCCTCTCGCGCATGCTGAAGCGTAGGGGCGTCCCGCACGAGGTCCTGAACGCGAAGTACCACGGGCGCGAGGCGGACATCGTGGCGCAGGCCGGTCGCAGCGGCGCCGTCACGATCAGCACGAACATGGCCGGCCGCGGCACGGACATCGTGCTGGGCGGCAACCCCGAGGCGCTGGGCAGGCAGCTGCTGGTGCGCGAGGGGTTCGAGCGCTACGACAGCGATACCGAGCTGCTGATCAAGTCGGTCATTCGGAAGCAGATGGACCAGGCGCGCGAGATCGCTCGCCGCATGGAGGGGCTGCCTCCGGACGTGCTGGGCAAGCTCGAGCGGCTGCGCGACGAGGCTGCGGCCGACCACCAGAAGGTGATCGACGTCGGCGGCCTGCACATCATCGGAACGGAGCGCCACGAGGCGCGCCGTATCGACAATCAGCTGCGTGGCCGCTCCGGACGCCAGGGCGACCCGGGCAGCAGCCGCTTCTACGTCAGCTTCGAGGACGACCTGATGCGCCTGTTCGCGAACGAGCGGGTGCTGGGCATGATGGACCGGCTGGGCATGGACGACAGCCAGCCGATCGAGGCGAAGATGGTCACCGGCGCCATCGAGCGCGCCCAGAAGCGCGTCGAGGACCGCAACCTGGGGATCCGCAAGCAGCTGCTCGAGTACGACAACGTCATGAGCAAGCAGCGCGAGGTCATCTACGCGCAGCGCCGCGACATCCTGCTCGGCAACGACATCAGCGACGACGTGCAGGACATGATCGCCGAGTACGTCGACGCGCAGGTGCAGTCCGCGCTGAACCTGCAGCTCGAGCCCGAGGAGCAGGAGATCGGGGATCTGCGCACCGCGATCCTGGACGCCGTCCCGGCGCTCGAGGGGTTCGACTTCGAGGCGCTGCGCGGCCAGGACCCCGACGACGCGACCCAGACGCTGGTTCCCGCGATCGAGGAGGCGTACGCCGCTCGGGAGCAGGAGTTCGGATCGGACCTGATGCGGCAGCTCGAGCGCTACATCGTGCTGCAGGTGGTCGATCAGCACTGGAAGGAGCACCTCCACAACATGGACGTGCTGCGCCAGGGCATCGGGCTTCGCGGCTACGGCCAGCGCAACCCGCTTCAGGAGTACGCGTTCGAGGGCTTCAACCTGTTCGAGGAGATGAAGGCGAACATCCGCCTGAACGTCGCGAAGCTGCTGTTCCGCGTGCAGGTGCGGACCGAGCAGCCGCTCCATCGCCGCGAGCGTCAGACGCAGGTGAGCTACGACGACGGCTCCGGCGTGCCGACCGGCATCGCGGCCGCCGCGGGCGGCTCGGCCGCCGGCGGGGCCGCCCGAGCGCAGGCCAAGACGGCGCCGATCGAGGTGGGCGAGAAGGTCGGCCGCAACGATCCGTGCCCGTGCGGCAGCGGCAAGAAGTACAAGCACTGCCACGGCCGCGTGGCCGCCTGAGGTGGACCACGCGGCGGGCCACACGGCCGCGCACCTCGCCCGTGGTCGCGAGGAGGACGGTCAGCACGACGGCGGTGGCGCGCCACCGTCGGTTCCCTTCGCCCAGCGCCTCCACGACCGCATGGAGGCGCTCGGCACGCGCGTCTGCATGGGCATCGATCCGCGCCCGGACCGGCACCCCTCGACGCACCCGCAGAGCCACGCGGGCGATCCCGCCAAGATCGCCAAGGCCGTGGTCGTGTACTTCCGCGACCTGATCGACGCCGCCGCCGAGCACCTGGCGTGCGTGAAGCTCCAGAGCGCGTTCTTCGAGCGCATGGGCGTCCCCGGACTGATCGGCATGGCGCAGCTGCTCGCGGACGCTCGCGAGCGCGACATTCCCGTGATCCTCGACGCCAAGCGCGGCGACGTGGGCTCCACCGCGGAGGCGTACGCCGACGCCTACCTCGGCGGCGGCGTGTTCGCCGCGGACGCGCTGACGGTCCAGCCGTACCTGGGCATGGACGCGATCGAGCCGTTCGTTCGGGCCGCCCAACGCGAGCACCGCGGCCTCTTCGTCCTGGTACGCACCAGCAACCCCGGCGGCGCCGATCTTCAGGACCTGGCGCTGGCCGACACCGGCACGGGCGCCACGACCGTCGCGGATCGACTGGCCGACCTGCTGACGGAGCGCGCGCGCGAGCTCGGGGTGGACGCCCGCGGCTACGGACCTCTGGGCGCGGTCGTGGGCGGCACCGTCCCGGAGCGCCTGGCGTCGTTGCGGCGCCGTCTTCCCCACTCGGTTCTGCTGGTCCCGGGCTACGGCGCGCAGGGCGCGGACGCCGAGGGCGTGCGCGCCGCGTTCGACGCGGACGGCCTCGGAGCGGTCGTCTCCGCCAGTCGGAGCCTCACCTACCTCGACGGCGACGATCCGCCACGCGAGGCGGCGGCCGCGGCGAAGGGGATGCGGGACGCGATTCGAGCGGCGATCGCCAGCGAAGGACCGGCGCGCTGACCCGGCCCCGTCCTCGCGGGCTCCGGCTTCGGCCGCCCATTTCTCCGGGCCGCGATCGCAGGGAGCTTCTCACCGCAGATCTTGGACCAGTCCCCACAGGGCACGTGGGCCCAGGTTGCTGCGCACGCGCGGAAGCGCGCGTGCCAGCGCGACCGGGTCGATGGTCGGCCCCGCGAACCAGGCATGGAACGAGACGGCGTCGCGCGTAGCGGGGTGGTCGAAGGTGACGGCGGCGACGAGCTCGTCGACGCCGATCCAGCGACGCGCCGGCTCGCCGCCGGGCACGTTCGCCACGAGGTAGACGTACGCCTCGTCGTCCGCGCGTTCGTCGGCCGTCGTCATCTCCTCCACCAGCTCGATCGGCAGCTCCAGCCAGGTGCGAGCTCGCACCTGGCACGACCCCGCTGACGCCAGCAGGCGCGTGTTCGGCATGGAGCCGGGCCAGGGTCCCTCCAGCCTCCTGACCTCCAGCCGATCGAGAAGCGGGCTCGTCCAGTACGTGCCGGCTGCGACGATCGCCCCGAGCGAGCGATCCCGCACGAACACGCCGTAGGCGCTCACCGACCCGGACGCGGACCGCACCCAGTCGGCGACGTCCGCCGCCGCTGCGGCGTCGCCCTGCGCCTCCTGGCCGACCGTAGCGGGCCACGGCACGCCGTACACCTCGCTCGCGGCGATCGCCAGGCCGGCGCTCGATCCCTCGCCGCGGTCGAGCGGGCGCTGCAGGAGCCGCCGCGCCGCCTCGGAGACGGCCAGCTCCGGGAGCGCCGGCAAGCGGCCCTCGATGGCGATCAGCGCGTCGGTCAGGCTGGGCTGGAGAGGCAGGGTGCACGCCCACGCCACCGTCGCCGCCGACGCGAAGAGCGCCACGAGGCCGGCCGTCAGCCCGCGACCGAGCGTCCGTCGAGCGCAGCGCCACCGCGAGGAAGCGGTGGCGCCGGCGGTCGAGCTGTGCACGACGAGCGGGCCTACTGGAGCTCGAGGAAGTACAGGCTCTTGCCGGCCACGGCGGCCCGGTCGTTCACGGCGTAGACGCGAACCTCCTCGAACGCCAGGACCTGGTCGGAGTCGCCGCTCGAGAGGGTGCGCGCCGAGCTGCCGGGCGACAGCGGATCCCGGATCTCGGCCTCGAAGGTGATGCCGGAGACGACGGTGCCGTCGAAGAAGAGGGTGCCGGCGGTCTGGACTTCGTAGGCGTCGACGTCGCCCAGCGTCTCGAGAGCGCCCGTGGTCGTACCCACAGGGAGGTCGTCGAGCCCGGCGGTCGCCTCCGAGGTGTCCTCGAAGTCGCGCAGCACGGCGTAGAACGAGACGCTCTGGTCGAACGAGGAGGTGTTCCGAATCCGAACGTAGATCGGATCGCTAGCGCCGCTGGGGAGAAGGACGCAGCTACCAGGGCAAGCGAGGTTCGCCGACACGTCCGCGGGCGAGAGCGCGCTTCCAGCCGCGCTCACGTCGAGACCGGCCGTGCCGCCGGCGAAGAAGTCCTCGCTGGCGCTGGTCGCGTAGAGCGTGCCCGAGTCGCGGTAGACGTACAGGTCGAGCTCGGTGTCCAGGTAGAGGTACAGCGCGTCGCGGGACGTGCTGGGGACGTTCACGCGGTAGACGATGTCTTCGCCGCCGCCCAGCGTCACGTCGTCGACCGAGGACGCCGCCAAGAGGTCTCCACCCGTGAAGGTGCCGGCCGAAACCGTCTCGTCCACGGAGTCGACGACCGAGATGGTCACGGTGCAAGCGCTGAGGACGATCGCGACCGCGGCGGCCGAGAGAAGGTAGAGGAATCTGGTCATGAGAACGACCTCCTTGCCGTCGAGCATAACGGGAATCGACGCGGTCACGTGAGTCGGCCCGACGTCCGCGTTCACCGGGCGTTCATCTCGCGAGCCCGAGAGCGCCGCTACTCGAGCACCATCAGGAACGGATACAGGTCCGGAGCTCCGGCATGTACCTCGATCTCGAGCTCGTCGTTCTCCTCCATCAGCGCCTCGGCGAGCTCGCGGGCACGGGCGGCCTCGACGGTGGCCGAATGGAACAGCGTTCCGATCTCGGCGTCCTGGCCGACCTGCTCGACCAGGGTGCGAAGCACCTGCCCCGGATCGTCGCCGCTGGTGCGCAGCTTGCCCTCGGCCAGGCCGATGAACTGCCCCTCCTCCACGCTGACCTCGTCGATGGTGGCGTCGCGGCTGGCGGTGGTCACCTCGAGGGTGACGGCCGACTCGGCCGCCTCCCTCATCTCCTCGATCAACGCGTCGGGATCGGCGTCGTCCCGGAACAGCACCGCGGCGGCCAGGCCTTGGCCCAGCGTCCTGGTGGGCAACACCCGGACGTCGCGCTCGGGAACGATCTCCACCACGCGGTCGGCGGCCATGACGATGTTCTTGTTGTTCGGCATCACGATCACGGTCTGGGCTCCGACCGAGCGGACGGCGTCGGCGATGTCCTGCACCGAGGGGTTGTTCGTCTGCCCGCCGCCGACCACGCGCGCGCCCAGGCTGCGGAACACGTTCGTCACGCCGTAGCCGTCGCTGACGGCGACGAGCGCGACGGTGGGCGCCTCGGCTTCGGTCATGTCGACGTTCGCGAGGATCTCGCTGTGCTGCTCGCTCATGTCCTCGACCTTGGAGCGGACCATCCGACCGTACTGCCCGACTTCCGCCAGCAGACGCTCGGGCTCCTCGGTGTGGATGTGACCCTTGACGTAGCCCTCGGCGCCCACGACGAGAAGCGAGTCGCCGTACGGCTCGACCAGGTCCTGGATCTGCTTCGTCGGGACCGTCACGTCGGCGAGCAGGAACTCGGTGCAGAACCCGAACGCCTCCTCCTCGAACTGCTCCTGCGCACGGTGCTCGACCTTCGGCGGCGGCGGCAGGTCCCGGCCCTCGAAATGCGCCAGAAGCCCGTCCAGGATGCGCAGCAGGCCAAGCCCTCCGGCGTCGACGACGCCGGCCTGCTTCAGCATCGGAAGCTGGTCGGGCGTCTTCTCGAGCGCCTCGTGTCCCGCGGCGAGGGTGGTGGTGAGCAGCTCCAGCGGACGCGACGGCCCGCTGCGCTCCTCGGCGTGCTCGCTCATCGCCCTGCAGACCGTGAGGATGGTTCCCTCGACCGGCTTCATCACCGCCGCGTAGGCGGTTTCCGTCGCTCGCGACAGCGCGTCGCGCACGCCGGCCGCGTCGAGGCTGCGACGCTTCCGGATCGACTCGGCGAACCCCTTGAGGATCTGGCTCAAGATCACGCCCGAGTTGCCACGGGCGCCCAGCAACGATCCGTACGACAGCGCGTGCGCCAAGCGGTCCATCGACCGCGGCTCCTCGTCGATCAGCTGACGACGGACGCTCTGCATCGTCAGGTGCATGTTCGTGCCGGTATCCCCGTCCGGTACCGGGTAGACGTTCAGCGCGTTGACCTCTTCGATGTACACGCCCAGCCAGTCGGTCGCGAACGCGAACGCATCGGCCAGGTCGGAGGCGGTCAGGACGTCCGGGGCGGCGTCTGCGACCTCAGCCACGGGACACCCCGGCGACGTGCACCTTCACCTCGCGCACGTCGACGCCGCCGTAGTGCCGCGCCGCGTAGCGGACCCGCTCCATGACCGACTCGGCGACGACGGGGATGTTCACCCCGTACGCGACGACGACGTGGAGCACCACGTCGGGACGGTCGGGCGCTTCGTCGGAGCGTTCGATCTCGACCCCTTCGTCCGCCTGCGACACGCCCAGAATGCGGCGGATCCCCTCGCCCAAGCTGGTCGGGGCCATGCCGACGACGCCGGGAACCTCGTGCGCGGCCAGTCCGATCAGGGTGGACAGCGCGCCGTCGGCGACGTTCGTCGCGTCGCCGGCGGGCTTGGACGCGGAGCGTCTCCCGCGGGACTGCGCCGGCTTCTCGCTCGCCACGCGTTGGCTGCCTGGCTTCTCGTCGCCCGGCGTCTCGGGCGAAGGCTGCTTCGTCATCTCGGGCCTCCTCGCAAGGCGCCTTGGACGTGGGCGGGAGCGCATCGCAATCCCGCCGGAACGAACGGCACCGGTCGCGTCGTTGGCGTCAGTCTACCCGGGCGCGCGGCCGCCGCCCAAGCGGTGACGACGGACGTCCGAGGCGTCGCTCAGTCCCAGCGGTCGACGTCCAGTCGCGTCGCCTCGAGGCGCAGGCCGAACCCCTCCGAGAAGCCCAACGCCCGCTCGAGCACCTTCCGGCACACCTCCGGGTCGGCGCTGACGATGACCACGCCCAGACGCTCGCGGTCCAGCCGGTCGAGGTCGGAGAGCCGCGCGACGGACACGGGGAATCTCCGCCGAAGCCGCTCGACGATCGGCGTGATCAGCCCGCGCTTGTCCTTCAGCGACCGCGCGCCGGGGGTGGTCACGACGAAGGTGAGCACGCCGACCCAGACGCCGCCGGTCGCCTCCGTCATTCCATGCCGGCCAGGTAGCCGAGACGGCGCAGGGCGCGGATCATCTCCATCACCGTCGTCTCGGTGTCGTCGTAGCGGACCTCGACCTGGCCGGCGTCGCCCGCGCCCACGTGGAGCACGCCCGGGAGGGTGGCCAGCTCCCGGTGCACGCGCTCGCGGTCGTTCTCGTCGTCCAGCCCGCGCACCCCCAGCAGGATGCGGACCCCCTCGGTCCCCCGGTCCGGGCGGGTCACGGCGCGCCTCGCGAGCCGAGCGTCCGGCCGTACAGGCGGACCGGCTCGAGGCTCCAGCCCGAGGCGCTCAGCAGGTGGCGGGCGTCGTCGTCGCCTTCGGGAAGCTCGCAGATCAGGTCGTAGACGGCGGCGTCGTAGCCGCTCTTCGTGACGGCCTCGAGCAGCGCGGCGCGCGCCTCGGCGTCCGAGGGCTCGGCGACAGCCAGCGTCCGGAGCCGCACCGTCGGCCGGGTTCCGTCCCAGACGGCCTGCGCCAGCGCGAAGCCGCGTGCGCCGCTGTCGTCCTCGGCGACGAACGCGTGTCCGGTCCGGGCGTAGAACGACAGCGCTCCGCGCGTCGCCACCGGCGGTCGACGCGTGGCCCGAGCGGAGGCGGCGTCCACGGCCTGCACGCGCTCGAGGTCGCCGAGCTCCAACGGCCTCACGCGGACCACGATCCGCTCACCCCGCCCTCCTTCGAGAGCAGACGGATCGACTCGATGACGATCCCCTTGCTGCGTCCCTTGAGCATGTCGTAGACGGTCAGCGCGGCCACGCTGGCCGCGGTCAGCGCCTCCATCTCGACCCCCGTGCGGGCGTGCGTGCGGCAGCGCGCGGTGATGCGTACCGTGTCGCCCTCGCGCACCGCGGCGACCTCCGTCGCGTCGAGCGGCAGCGGATGGCAGAGCGGGATGAGCTCCGACGTGCGCTTCGACCCCATGATCCCGGCGAGCTCGGCGACGCGCAGCGGATCGCCCTTGCGCGCGTCGCCGTCCAGCTCCGCCACCGCTGCGGGCGGCAGGACGACGATCGCCTCGGCGACCGCCTCTCGCGTGCTGGGCGCCTTGTCGCCGACGTCGACCATGAGGGGACGGCCTTCACGAAAGTGGGTGCTCGCCATGAGCCGAGCCTACCTCGGCAGGTCCAGACGCTCGGCCAGGCGAACCTCGCTGCGCACGGGGCTCCACGGCTCGTATCCGGCCTCGGCGAAGTAGAGCGCGTGCGGGGGCGACGCCGGGCCGGCCCGACGCCGGTCCCTGGCCGCGAGAAGGTCGTCGACGACGTCGGGCGTCTCGCTGCGCATGCCGACCCGGATCAGCGTTCCGGCGATGGCGCGCACCATGCCGCGAAGGAAGCCGTCCGCGGCGACGTGGAGGCGCAGCTCGCCCAGCTCGGGCCGGAGCTCGCACAGGTGCACGGTGCGTACGCGGCTCCGCGTCTCCTGCGTCGCGAGGCTCGAGAAGTCGTGACGCCCCTCGAACCTCGGCGCGGCGCGGAGCATGGCGTCGACGTCCAGATCGCGGTGGATCATCAACACGCGCGACCGGTCCAGCGCCAAGCCGCGCGGCCGGCCGCGCACGATGCGCATCCGGTACAGGTAGCGGCGGTAGCGGCAGGAGAACTGCGCCTCGAAGTCGGGCCCGACCGTTCCGACCGCCAGCGCCGCCACATCGCGCGGAAGGTGGGCGTTCAGCGCCAGGCGCAGCTTCTCGTCCGGGATCGGGCTGGTCGTGTCGCAGTGCGCGACCATCGCGAGCGCGTGCACGCCGGCATCGGTGCGGCCGGCGGCGTGCACCGCACCGTGGCGTCCCGGCAGGGCCGCGAAGGCGTCCTGGAGCGCACCCTGGACGGTGCGCTCGCCGGTCGGCTGCCACTGCCAGCCCTTGAACGCGGTGCCGTCGAACTCGACGGTCAGCGCGACCCGCCGGACCTCGCCGTCGCTCACGTGCGCTCGGTACGCGGCACCACGCCCAGGCGCGCCCCGAGCCAAGGGGCGGCCACGAGCCCCGCCCACGCCAGCAGCAGGTAGCGCGCCGGCGCGACCAGGGCGTGCCCCTTCACGGCTTCGGGAAGCAGCACGCTGGTCCCGATCAGCCACGCGAACACCAGCGCCAGGCCGAGGAGCGCGAGGCCCATGCGGCGGGCGAGCCCGCCGCGGACCTCGTGACGATGCAGCAGCGGCGCCGTGCCGAAGCCCGCGAACGCGCCCGCGATCAGGCCGCTCTCGGGCGTGGTGAGCGCCAGGTGCACGCCCACGGGGACGACGACGAACGCGATCACCGTCGCGATGGTGCTCAGGCCCGGCCGCCACCGGACGATGAGGACGACCACCGCCACGGTCGCCGCCCCCAACGCCCAGCCGCCCACCACGTCGACCGGCCAGTGGACGCCGAGGTACACGCGCGTCGCGCCGATCACGAAGATCAGCGCCAACGCCGTCCAGGTCACCCAGCCACGGCGCGCCACGGCCGCTACCAGCCCCCAGAACGTCGCAGCGCTCTGCGCGTGTCCGCTGGGAAACGCGGGCCCCGGCGCGGTCAGGCCCGCCGCTTCGCTCCTCAGCAGCTCGGGGTGCTCCAGGTAGGGGCGCGCGGTGTCGAACGCCTCCTTCAGCAGCTGGTTGACGTAGTACCCGCCCAGCAGCCCCAGGCCGACGATCCGGGTCGCGCGGGCGTCGACCGCGAGGTAGCCGACCACCAGCAGGGCGACGTACGCCTGCTCCGAGCCCAGGTTCGTCAGGGCCAGCGCGACGGCGTCCAGGAACGGGTTCCCGACCGTTTGCAGGGCGACGATGATCTCCACGCGCACCTCCCGGGCCTCGAACGGCGGGCCACGGCGGACGATACCAAGGCGCACGGCGCCGCCGTCCGTCGTCGTCGGGCGCCGCCCGGCGCCGGACGGTCCGACGGACAGGCAGGCGCGGACACCGGGCGCGCTGCGAACGCGTGCGAACATGCAGCGTATGGATACGAGCCGATCGAAGGACCTGTTCGCCCGCGCGCAACGCCTCATTCCCGGGGGAGTCAACTCGCCCGTTCGCGCCTTCGGCAGCGTCGGCGGCACGCCTCCGTTCCTGGCCCGCGCGCAGGGAGCGACCGTCTGGGACGAGGACGGCAACGCCTACCTGGACGCGGTGGGATCGTGGGGGCCGATGATCCTGGGGCACGCCCACCCAGGGGTCGTCGAGGCGGTGGCGGAGGCTGCCCGCGACGGCACCAGCTTCGGCGCGCCCACGCGGCGCGAGGTCGACCTCGCGGAGACGGTGCTGGGGCGCTACCCCGGCGTGGACCGGATCCGGTTCGTGAACAGCGGCACCGAGGCGACGATGAGCGCGCTCCGTGTCGCCCGTGGCGCGACCGGCCGGGACCGGATCGTGAAGTTCGCCGGCAACTACCACGGTCACGCCGACGGGCTGCTCGTCGCGGCCGGGTCGGGCGCCCTCACGACGGGCGTCCCCTCCAGCGCCGGCGTGCCCGACGCGATCGCCGGGCTCACCTCCGTCGCTCGCTACAACGACGTGGACGGTCTGCGAGCGCTGTTCGAGCGGGAGGGCGACGACGTCGCCGCGGTGATCTTCGAGCCCGTCGTCGGCAACATGGGGGTGGTCGAGCCCGAGCCGGCGTTCCTGGACGCCCTGCGCGAGCTGACCCGCGAGCACGGCGCGCTCCTGATCGCCGACGAGGTGATGACCGGCTTCCGCCTGGCGCGCGGCGGAGCGACGGAGCGGCTGGGACTCGAGCCCGACCTGGTGTGCTGGGGCAAGATCGTCGGCGGCGGGCTGCCGGTCGGCGCGTACGGCGGCCCGGCCGAGATCATGGACCACGTCTCGCCGATCGGCCGCGTGTACCAGGCGGGGACGCTGTCGGGAAACCCGCTGGCGATGGCGGCGGGCTTGGCGACCTTCCAAGCGATGGACGCGCTCCCAGACCTGTACGCCACGCTCGAGGCCCGCGGGGCGCAGCTCCAGGCCGGACTCGAGGCGGGCGCCCACGCCGCCGGCGTCCCGCTCGTCGTGAACCGGGTCGGCTCGATGCTCACGCCGTTCTTCACCGACGTGGCCGTGCGCGACGACGTCACGGCGGGAACGACGGACACGAAGACGTTCGGCCGCTGGTTCCACGGCATGCTGCAGCGCGGCGTGTACTGGCCGGCCAGCGCGTTCGAGGCGGCGTTCCTCTCCTACGCCCTGAGCGAGGCCGACATCGAGCGCATCGTCGAGGCGGCCGCCGAGTCGTTCGTGGAGGCGGCCGGCTGAGGTGCCGCTCCCCCCGCCCGGAGACACCATCGCCGCGATCGCCACGGCGCCCGGCGAGGGCGCGATCGGGGTCGTTCGCGTCGCCGGACCGGAGGCGCTGGACGTCGCCGACGCGGTGTTCCGGCCGCTCGCCGGTCTCCCCCCTTCGCAGCGGCCGGGCCACGAGATCGTGGTCGGTCGCGTCGAGGACGCCGGCGGCATCGTCGACGAGGGGCTGCTGCTGGTGTTCCGTGCGCCGCGCAGCTACACCGGGCAGGACGCGATCGAGATCCAGACGCACGGCGGACCGGCCGTGCTCCGGCGCGTGCTCGCGGCCTGCCTCGCGCACGGAGCGCGGTCGGCGGGTCCCGGCGAGTTCACGCTGCGCGCCTACCTGGCCGGGAAGATGGACCTGGTGCAGGCCGAGAGCGTGCTCGGCATCGTGCAGGCGCGCAGCGAGCGTGCGCGCCGGAGCGCGGCGCACGGCCTCACCCGCCGCCTCTCCGACGAGCTCGATGGGCTGCAGGACGCGCTGACCGAGGCGTACGGCGACCTGACGGCCGTTCTGGACTACCCAGAAGAGGGCGTCGAGCTGAGGGACGTGCGACCGACGCTGGCCGCGGTCCGGCGTCGCATCGCGGAGCTTCTGGCCACGGCGGACGCCGGCTCGCTGGTCCAGCGCGGCGCCAAGCTCGCGATCGTGGGTCGCCCGAACGCCGGCAAGTCCAGCCTCCTGAACGCGCTGCTGGGGTACGAGCGCTCGATCGTGTCCGACGTGCCGGGCACCACGCGCGACTACCTCGAGGCGCCGCTGGAGCTCGGAGGCGTGCCGCTGACGGCGGTCGACACCGCCGGCGTGCGGGCGACGGAGAACGCCGTGGAGGCGTCGGGCGTGCAGCGGGCGCTGGAGCTGGCCGATCAGGCCGACCTGGTCCTCTGCCTGCTGGACCGGTCGGTGCCGCTGGAGCGCTCGGATCACGATCTGATCGAGCGCCTGGCGCCGCACCGGACCCTCCTCGTCGCCAGCAAGGCCGATCTTCCCGCCGCATGGAGCGAGGCCAGCGCCTTGGCGGCGTCGTCGGGAGCGATCGTCGTCAGCGCGTCGCGTGGGGACGGCCTGCCGGAGCTTCGCGACGCGATCGGCGCGCGCCTGCTGGGCGATGCGGCGGGAACGGAGCTGTGGATCACCCACGAGCGCCACGTCGAAGCGTTGACGCGCACCGAGGCGGCGCTGGAGCGCGCCGCCGCCGCTCCCGAGGACCTGATGGCGCTCGACCTGCAGGACGCGCTGGCCACGCTGGCGTCGCTGACGGGCCGCGGCGACATCGCGGAGGACGCGCTGGAGCACGTGTTCGCGAACTTCTGCGTGGGCAAGTGACGCGCGCGCCGTCGGCGCGCGCGGGCGGTGGGGCGCCTCAGGCGGCGACGGTCGCCTCGTACGCCCGGGCGGCGGACTCGACCGCGTCGGGGAACCGCTCGCCCACGCGCCGCAGCACCTGGTCGGCCGTCACCTCGATCATCTTGACCAGTGCCCGGCCGCCCCAGCGCTCGGCTTCGGGCAGCGCGAGGTGGATCTCGATCTCGAAGCGGTAGCGCAGGCGGCTTCCGCCCGGCGCGGCGGAGACGACCGCGTCGCCCGACACGCGCGCCCAGCCGGGCACGTCGTCGAGCTCGAGGCCCTCGAGCACGCCGCCGGTCGGCGTCGGGACGAGCCGACTCCTGAAGCGCAGCTTCTGTTGACCGAACAACGCCGCGTTCACGGGAAGCTGCGCGGTGACGATCCCTTCGGCGTCGCTGTCGAGCCGCTCGAGGAACTCGGCGTGGGAAAGGCTCCGGCGCACGTCGCGGACGAACGACACGGCGGACGCGCGATCCAGGGTCGAGAACACGTCGAACGCCACATGTCGCACCAGCCGCACGGTCAACGTCCCTTCGTCCCGACCCACTCGACACGGACGTCGCCGGCGTCCACGGCGTCGCGCAGCTCGGCGTCGGTGGCGTTGCGGAGACGCGGCAGCTCGGCGAACGCCGGCGCCGCGCTGGCGAGGCCCACGCGTACCGTGACCGGCGCGTCCTCGGCCGCTCGGCCGATGCGCCACACCAGCTGACCGGCGAGGCCGTCGAGGAGAGCCGGATCGATCGCCGCCTCGGCGGCAGCGTCCAGCGCGTCGGTGCTCTCCGCGTCGGTTCTCGCCGCTTCGGTCCCGCCTTCCGCTCCGTGCTCCACCGGATCGTCCGCGCCGTCGCGGGCGGGCTCGGTGAGCGGGTCGTGCCTGGGGTCGCGGCCTGGGTCGCGGCTGGGGTCGTGGCGCGGGTCGTCGTCCATATCGGCAGGTCCGAGCCTACCGCACCCGGCCGCGTCGCGTCGTCGTCGTCGCACCTGCCTGGGCGCCCGCGCCCGCCGCCGCGCGTGCTAGCGTCGGGTCCGTGCTCGAGCCGGATCGTGGTCACCGCCTTTGGGCCGTCGCGTTGCGGGGGATCGCCATGGGAGCGGCGGACCTCGTGCCGGGCGTCTCCGGAGGCACGATGGCGCTGGTGCTCGGCATCTACCGGCGGCTGATCGCGGCGCTGGGCGCGCTCACGGCAGCCGGCACCTGGCGATCGCTGCTGCGCGGGCGTCTGCGCGAGACGTGGCGGCGGGTGGACGGGGGGTTCCTGCTCGCCGTGGCAACGGGCGTCGCCGCCGCGATTCTGGCCCTCCCCCGTGTGCTCCACGGACTCCTCGACACGTATCCGATCTCGGTGTACGCCGTGTTCTTCGGCCTCATCGCCGCGTCGGTCGGGGTCGTCGTCCGCAGGATCCGGTCCCGCCGGAGGGTCGCCACCGGGTTCGCCGTTCTCGGGGCCGTGTTCGCGTTCACGCTGGTCGGGGTGGTGCCCGCCTCGACGCCGGACACGCCGGCGATGCTGGCGCTGTCCGGTGCGCTCGCCGTCAGCGCGCTCCTCCTGCCGGGCGTGTCGGGCGCGTTCATCCTGGTGTTGCTCGGCAAGTACGAGCCGGTCCTCGCCGCGGTGTCGCGCTTCGACGCGTCCGTCCTGGTCCCTCTGGGGCTGGGCATGGTCGTCGGGCTGCTCGGGTTCTCGCGCTTGCTGGCGACGATGCTGGCCCGCTGGCCGGCGGCGGTGCTGGGGCTGCTCGCGGGGTTCCTGGCCGGCTCGCTCCGCAAGGTGTGGCCGTGGCAGCGGATGGAGGGCGCGCGCAGCGTCGCCGAGCTCCCCCCCGGGGCGTGGGAGGCGGTGGCCGCCGCTGCGCTCGTCGCGCTCGCGATCGGCGTCGTGGTGGCGATCGAGCGCGCCTCGAGCGACGACGATGGCGGCCGCGACGCCGAACCGGCCAGGGACGGGTCGCGGGGCGACGTCAGGGGCAGAACGCGGCCGGGTGCGGACGAGCGAGCCTGAGCGGCCGACGCTCAGAACATGTTCATCTCCAGGCAACGAACTTCTCAGACGAGGCGTCTATCCTCGACGTACGTGACACCGCGGCGTTCGTGCGCGAGCGCCGTTTCGACGAGGAGGACGACCCATGACCCGAACCCCCCGAACGCGCATCATCCTCGCATCGCTTCTCGCGGCCGCCCTATTGGCCGCAGCGTGGACGCTGACGCCGCTCACGCGCGTGGCCGCCCAGGACGACACCGAGACCGTGGCCGACGGGCCGCTCCTGGAAGACGAGCGCAACACCGTCGAGATCTTCGAGCGCTACGGCGCTTCGGTCGTCGCGGTGAACGTGACGGTCGAGGGACGCGTCACGAATCCGCTCGAAGACGTTCCCGAGGAGCAGATCCCACCGATGTTCCGCCAGTTCCTGCCCCAGTTCGAGCAGCGCCAGCCACCCAGGCGCGGATCGGGCAGCGGCTTCGTGGTCGACGCCGACGGCTCGATCGTGACGAACTACCACGTCATCCAGGCCGCACTGGAGGAGGACTCGGTCACGATGCTCGACGAGGCCGACATGACGATCAGCTTCCAGGACGGCTCCACCGTGCCCGTTCGGGTGGTCGGCGCGAACGCGCTCTACGACCTCGCCTTGCTGGCGCTCGAGGACACCGAAGACCTGCCGAGCGACCTGAACCCCATTCCTTTGGGCGAGGAGCTCCCGCGCGTCGGCCAGAAGACGATCGCCATCGGGAACCCGTTCGGGTTCGAGTCCACCGTCACCACCGGCATCGTCTCGGCCATCGGCCGGACGCTCCCCGGGGTCGGCGAGGTCTCGGTGTCGCTGGTGCAGACCGACGCGGCGATCAACCCGGGCAACTCGGGCGGCCCGCTGCTGGACTCCGGCGGCCGCTTGATCGGCGTGAACACCGCGATCATTCCGAACGTCGGCGCGACCGGCCAGCGCGGCTCGCTGGGCATCGGCTTCGCCGTCCCCAGCCCCATCCTGGCGCAGACGTTGGACGAGCTGCGCGAAGGCGGCTTCGTGAGCGTCGAGACCCGGCCCAGGCTGGGCGTCACCGTGCAGGACGTCGGCGCCTACCCGCGGCAGGTCCGGGACCGCCTGTCGCTGCCCGAGAACGGCGTGGCCGTCATCGACGTCGCGCCGGGCAGCGCGGCGGACGAGGCCGGCCTGCGGCCCAGCGGCATGTCGCTGGACGTCGGCGGGCGGACGCTGCCCGTCCCCGAAGACGTGATCACCGCGATCGACGGCGAGCCGGTGACGGCGGCACGCGACCTCCAGCGTGCCGTGTTCGCCAAGGACGCCGGGGACACCGTCACGCTCACCGTGCTTCGCGACGGCGAGGAGATCACCGTCGACGTCACGCTCTCGGTCGTACCCGAGGAGGGCCCCGAGACCGAGTGAGCGATCCGTTCACGTCTCTGTACGATCGATCGTCGCGCGGCCCCACGGGGTCGCGCGACGATGCTACGGTCGCCGCATGAGGAAGCGGCGGGGGGTCGGCTTGGTGCTGTCGGGCGGGGGCGCGCGGGGGTTCGCGCACATCGGCGTGCTGCAGGTGCTGGAGCGTCGCGGCGTCCGCGTCGACGCGGTGGCCGGCACCTCGATGGGCGCGATCCTGGGCGCGCTCCACGCCGCGGGACGCTCGGCGGACGAGATCTACGAGCTCGCCCGCGCCCTCAGCTGGCGCGACGTGCTCGATCTCAGTCTGCAAGCGGGCCTGCTCAAGGGCGACAAGCTGCAGGCGTTCCTGGCGGCGCACCTGCCGGCGACGTTCGCCGACCTCGAGATCCCGCTGGCGGTCACCACGACCGACGTCGAGACGGGCGAGGAGCACATCGTCCTGGACGGTCCGCTCGCCGACGCCGTGCGGGCGTCGAGCAGCTTTCCCGGCGCGTTCGAGCCGGTGGTCATCGGGGGGCGGACGCTCGCCGACGGCGGCATCGTGAACAACCTGCCCGTCGCGGCGGCCGGTCTGCTGGGCTGCGAGTACGTCGTCGCGTCCGACGCGACCCCGCCCCGCCGCTCGACGTTCGTCCTGGACGACGGCGAGGGAAGCTGGTGGGAACGGATGGTCGCGACCGTGCGGCTGGAGCGCCGGAGCCCGATGGCGCAGATGCTGCTGCGGTCGACGGACGTGATGCAGGCCATCCTGACCGACCTGCAGTACACGCTGCACCCGGCGGACGTACGGATCGCGCTGGACATGCCCAAATACCGCATCGAGTCGTTCCGCGAGTTCGAGTCGATCGTCGCCACCGGACGCGAGACGGCGGAGCGGACGTTCGAGAACCTCGCCCGCGAGCGACCCGACAAGCTGCCGCCGAAGCACCGCTCGGAGCAGACCGGCGACCAGGGCCTCCAGCAGGCCGACGAGCAGGCCGCTGGCCACCGTTCCGCGCGTACGTCGTCGTCTCGGCGCAAGCGGGGCCCCGACGCCGGTCCGCGGTAGACTCTCCGGCATGCCCGAATCGCGCCGCGCGTCGAACGCACGCTCCGACAAGACCTCGCCCGGACGCGCAGCCAAGCCGTCCTTCTCGCAACGCTTCTGGACCGAGGTGCGCGGCTACGCCGAGGCGCTGGCCATCGCCTTCCTCGTCGTCACGTTCGTGTTCAACACGGTCGGCGTCGTCGGCAGCTCGATGCGTCCGAACCTGAACGGCGGCGTGGGGAGCAGCAACGTGCTGCTCTCGCTCGCGACCGGTGACCGCGTGTTCATCCCGAAGTACGACACCTGGCTTCGCCGGGCCGGCGTGCTGGGGCCGTACCGGCGCGGCGAGGTCGTCGTCGTGCGCGAGCCGCCCAACGCGCCCACCGCGCAGGAGCGCGAGCGCCGGCCGTTCTTCATCAAGCGCGTCGTCGCGCGGGGCGGCGACTCGGTCCGCATCGACGACGGCCGGGTGATCGTGAACGGCGTGGAGGTCGACCAGGGCTTCATCTCGGCCAGCGGCGAGATCACGCCCGACCGGATCGACTTTCCGGTCGTGACGGTGCGGGACGGCGAGCTGGCGGGCGTGAACGTGCGGTTCGCCACGACGCTGGGCGGCACCGCGGTGCCGCAGCTCCCGATCGACGATCGCTATCCGCCGGCCGTGCCGCTGTCCGATCCGCGCCTGCAGCTGTACTACGGCGAGGTCGTCGACGCCCTGCGGCCCATCCCGGCGGATGCGCCGCAGGGCGAGCCGTTCCTGCACGAGATCGTGCTTCCCGAAGACACCTACTGGGTGATGGGCGACAACCGCCAGGCGTCGGCGGGAGGAAGCGAGGACTCGCGCTACTTCGGTCCGATCGACGAGATCACCATCGCCGGCCGCGCCACGGCCGTGATCTGGCCGCCGCGGCGGGACGGCGAATGGAACTGGCGGCGCCTGACGCCGCCCACGGCGTTCGAAGCCGTTCCCGAGGACCCGGCCGCGACCGCGCCGTAGGCTACGCCTCGCTGCCGTCCAGTCCCAGCGAGGCCGAGCGCTCCTGCATGGCGCTCAGGACGAACGCGACGTGCTCCCACAGCTCGACGCCGAGCTCCTCCGCGCCGCGGCGCACCTCGTCCCGGTGCACGCCGCGCGCGAACGCCTTGTCCTTGAACTTCTTCTTCAGGCTCTTGACCGTCTGGTTGGCGATGTCCTTGTCCGGACGCACCAGCACCGAGGCGGTGATCAGACCGGTGATCTCGTCGCAGGCGTAGAGCACCTTCGCGAGGCGCGACGTCCGCTCGACGCCGGTGTAGTCGGCGTGTCCGAGGATGGCCTCGCACAGCTCGTCCGGCCAGCCGGCCTCCCTCAGGTGCCGTACCCCGACGTACGGGTGACCGTTCTCGGCGGGATCGGGATGGCGCTCGTAGTCGAAGTCGTGCAGCAGCGCGGTCGCGGCCCAGAGGTCCTCGTCGGCCCCCTCGGCACGGGCGTACGCGACGACGGCCGCCTCGACGGCGAGCATGTGCCGGCGTAGCGCCTCGGAAGGGGTCCACTCGGTCATCAGGCCGTAGGCACGGTCCCGCAAGGTGGGTTCGGAGCTCATGCGGGACGCTACCACGGTCGCCGAGCGGCTCCGGGTACGCTCCGGGCATGGACCGTACCCAGCTTCGTACCGTGCCCGACGTCGCATCCGCCCTCGCTACCGACCTAGCAGGCGCGATCGTGACGGCGGTCCGTCGGCGCGGGCGGGCCGTGCTCTGTCTGGCGGGCGGCGGCACGCCCCTGCCGGCCTACCGGGCGCTGGCCCGTCGCCACGATCTTCCCTGGAGCCACGTGTGGATCGCCTGGGGGGACGAGCGTGACGTGGCGCCGGACCACGCGGACCGAAACGAGCGTGCGGCCCGCGACGCCCTGCTCGATCACGTTCCCGTTCCGGAGGACCAGATCGTGGCGTGGCCGTGGGTCGAGGACGCCGACCCCGCGGACGAGGCCGACGCCTACGCGCTGGCTCTGCATCGAGCCTTCGGCGATCCGCGCTCGGGGCCTTGGTTCGACGTGACGTTGCTGGGGCTCGGAGCGGACGCCCATACCGCGAGCCTGTTCCCGGGCAGCGGCGCGACCCGGGCAGCCGGCGCCGCGACCGCGGTGCGGCCCGAAGGGCAGCCGAACGCCCGCCTGACGCTGACGCTCGAAGCGTTGTCCTCGTCGCGGCAGGTGTGGTTCGTCGTGTCGGGCGAAGCGAAGCGCGACGCGCTCCTCGCGACGTTGGCCGGAGGCGACCCGGAGCAGGTCCCGGCCGCCTCGATCACGGCTTGGGACGAGCTCAGGGTCTACACCGACCTGAAGCTGGCGACCTGAAGCTAGCGACCTGAAGCTAGCGACCCCGCGCGAGCGACCCGGCGCGCCGGACGTGGGAAACGGACGCGGGCGTCTCCGGGCGACCGCCGACCGGCGACGCTCAGGGGCGCTCGCTGGAGGCGGCCCATCGGATCGCATGCGCGTCGAACGGGTTCGCGAGGTGCTCGTGCAGCGGGTAGGCGCGGACGCCGTACGCCAGTCGACCGCTGATCTCGGGCACGAACCGTGCCCGGTAGCGAATGCCGCCGTCGTCGTAGCGCTCGACCTCCTCCATCGGCACGACGTGCAGGTCGTGCCGGAGCGCTTCGTCTTCCGGGCTGTACACGACCTCGACGCGCAGGTCGATGTCGGCGAGGCTGCGTGGGTTCAAGACCGCGTCCAGCTCGATCGTCTCGCCGATCCGGCGGATCCCGCCGTCGGCCGGCTGGGCGGAGAAGAACACCTCGCTCCACCCCTCGCGGACGTGCTTCCGCCACGCCGCGAGGCGCGCCGCAGGCTGATGTCCGTTCTTCATCATCCGCGCGCCACGCAGCGAGGCCGGCGCGTACGCCTTGCGAACGTAGTCGCGCACCATCCGCTGGGCGTTGAACTCGGGCGTCACCGTCGCGATGGCGTGCGCCGAACGCTTCATCCACTCGGTCGGGACGTCCGCCTCGTCGCGGTGGTAGTAGAGCGGGACGACGTCGCGCTCGAGAAGGTCGTACAGCGCATCGGCGTCCGCTTCGTCGGCCCGCTCCGGGTCGGCGTACGCGCCGCCGTTCCCGATCGCCCAACCGTTCGTCCCGTCGTAGCCCTCGGGCCACCAGCCGTCGAGGATCGACAGGTTCAGCACGCCGTTCATCGCGGCCTTCTGTCCCGAGGTGCCCGACGCCTCCAGCGGACGGCGCGGGTTGTTCAGCCACACGTCGACGCCGCGCGTGAGCGCGCGTCCGAGCGCCATGTCGTAGTCCTCGGCGAACAGGATCCGGCCGGCGAAGCGCGGATCGCGGCTCAGCTCGTCGATCCGCTCGATCAGCGCCTGTCCCTCCTGATCGGCGGGGTGGGCCTTGCCGGCGAACACCAGCTGGACCGGACGGTCCGGATCGTTCACGATCCGCTCCAGCCTGCTCAAGTCGCGGAAGATCAGCGTCGCGCGCTTGTACGTCGCGAAGCGCCGCGCGAAGCCGATGGTGAGGTGGTCGGGGTCGAAGAGCGTCTCGCGGTCGTGCTTCGCGGTCGGGCTGGCCTCCTGGCGCGTCAGCTGCGCCTGGACGCGACGACGGAGAAACCGCACCGAGCGGGCCTTGAGCGAGCGTCGGACCCGCCACAGCTCCACCGGATCGAGCGCCTCCGCCGCGGCGAACACCTCCGGATCGTCCAGTCGCTTGCGCCACCCCTCGGCCAGCACGTCGTCGAGCAGCGATGCGATCTCGGGCGCCATCCACGACGCGGCGTGCACGCCGTTCGTGATGTGGTCGATCGGCACCTCCTCCGTCGGGACGTCGGACCAGAGGTCGTTCCAGATCCGGCGGCTCGTGTCGCCGTGCAGCTCGGCGACGCCGTTGCGGACCGAGGAGAAGCGCAACGCCAGCGCCGGCATGCTGAACACCGGTCCCCAGCCGTGGTCGCCGCGACCCACGTCGTAGAACTCGTGCTGCCGGATTCCCAGCGCGCCCCACCAGCCCGAGAACGCCTCGTTCACCAGGTCGAACGGGAACGCGTCGTTGCCTGCGGCGACCGGGGTGTGGACGGTGAACGCGGTGCTGGCCGACACGGCCTCGCGCGCGGCGTCGAACGTCATCCCCTTCTCGACCAGCTCGCGACTGCGCTCGAGGGCCATGAACGCGCTGTGGCCCTCGTTCATGTGCCACGAGGTCGGTGCCACGCCCAGCGCGCGCAGCATGCGGACGCCGCCCACGCCCAGGACGATCTCCTGGGCGATGCGGGTGCGCTGGTCGCCGCCGTACAGGCGCCTGAGCAGCTGCCGGTCGTCCGGGCTGTTCCCCTCGACGTCGACGTCGAGCAGGTACACCGGCACCCGGCCGACGTCGGTCCGCCAGGCGCGCACCGCGACGTCGCGACCGAACACCTGCACGCGCACCAGGACCGGCTCGCCCTCCTCGTCCAGAACGGCGTGGAGCGGCATCTCGTCCGGCTCCCTCCGCACGTACACCGCCTCCTGGGAGCCGTCGGCGGCGATGCGCTGATGAAAGTACCCCTCGGGGTACCAGAGGCCGACGCCGACGAGCGGCACGCCCAGATCGCTGGCGGCCTTCGTGTGATCCCCAGCCAGAACGCCGAGACCGCCCGAGTACAGCGCGACCGCCTCGCTCCAGCCGTACTCGGCGCAGAAGTACGCGTAGACGTGGTCGTCGTCGGCACCGTCCAGCGCCGCGCGGGGCTGTTCCATGTACGTGCGGAACGCGGCGTAGGCCAGCGCCACCTCCTCGCGGAAGGCGTCGTCGCCGGCCACCTGGTCGAGGCGCGCCTGCGGCACGTCGCGCAGGACCATGACCGGATTGTGGCCCGACGCCTCCCACAGGTCGGGAGCCAGCCGGCGGAACAGGGCACGGACCTCCGGCGACCACGTCCAGTACAGGTTGCGGGCCAGCTCGTCGAGATGGGCGATCGATTCGGGCAGGTCGGGCAGAACGGTCAGGCGACCGAGAATGTTCATGAAGCTCTCCAATTCCGAACGCGCGAAGCGAGAACGGCGAAGAGTGTACCACCGGCGTCCCGGTACACCGTAGCAGGCGTGTCACCCTGCGGCATGCCCGGCATCGTCACGGTCCGCGTCGCGTTGCTCGCCGTCGTCCTGACCCTCCTTCCGGCCGTGCTCCCGTACGCGTCCGCGCAGGCGCTCCGACTCTCGGCGAGCGGCGGCACCTCGCCCGAGCTGCGGGTCGGCGTGAGCTCCGTGCCGCGAGGGGCGGACGAGGTGGACGCCGTCCTCGTCGTGTCGTCCGATCCGGGTGCGGAGCTGCGCGTGCGCCGCGCCGAGGCGTTCGGTCCGCTGGGCACGCTGGTGTTCGAGGCGGACGCGAGCGCGCGCTTCGGCAGCGATCCTGCCGGACGGTTCGCGGTCGCAGCGCGCGGCGTGCTGGGTCCCGTCGCCGCGGCGCTCCGGGCGGCCGCTTGGGGCGCGCCGCCGGAGCGGTTCGTCGAGACCGCCGCGACCGGTCGGGCGCCGTTCCACCGCGGCGCCTCGCTTCGCGTCTCGGGCGAGGGCCGCCTGGACCGGACCTGGCTGCTGGCCGCCGGCGCGACCGGCTGGCGCGGCGCCGGCGACGGTGGCGACCGGGCGAACGGCGGGGAGAGCGCCCTCGATCTGGACGCGACCCTCCGAGGCCGGCGGGCGGCGGGACCCGACCTCGATCTGACCGTGATGGCGCAGGGCAGGCTCGCCGGCCGAGCCGGCGGGCGGGCGGCCCTCGGCGCCGGCGTCGTGCTGGCCCCCCGGCGCGCCCCGGAGATCGCGGCGAACGTCTGGCTGGACGTGCGACCGACGGCGGACGGCGTGCGGGTCGTCCCCGGGATCTCGAGCGAGGGCGTGTTGGCGCTGGGGGACGACCGCCTGGCGTGGAGCGCGACCGCGAGGCCCGGCGGCCTGGAGCGCTCGCCCTGGTCGCTGGACGCCAACTGGCGACGGCCGGCTTGGGACGGCACCGTCGAGGTTCATGGCGGGGTCCGGGCCGGCGGGCAGCCCGGTGCGGCGTGGAGCGTAGGGATCGCTTACCGAAGCGATCTCGGGGGGACGGCATGGCGGCGCGACAGGTGATCGCGGCGAACCATCGTTCAGGGGGCTCGGGGCGACGCGTCGAGCTGCCGCAGGTCGCCGGTCTCGAGGTCGAGCTCGAACACGCCGCGATCGGGGACCGCTCGCAGCACCTCGATCCGTGCCGTGGGCCGGATCAGCTCGATGCGACGAAGCCCCGGCTCGATCGTCTCGGCCCATCCGCCGAGCTGGAGCCGGCCGTCGATACGGACGACGGTGCCACGCTCCTCTTCCCAGAACACCATCGGCTCGCGTAGCGGCGCGAGCTGGGCGTTGACGCGGGTGACCCGGTAGGTGCGGACCGGCACCTCGATCCGCTCGGGCGCGAACCCGTCGCGTTCGAGCAGCAGCACGTGCCGGCCCGGAAGCGCCGGCAAGGTGACCGGCGTCCTGCCCAGCGGCTCGTCGTCCAGCGACACGCGCGCCTCGGGA
>CAZLQH010000003.1:0-76167 GCA_964561595.1 uncultured bacterium
CCGACGCCGACGGCCTCGTGCCCAACGACCACGGCTCCGAGAATGCGGTGGTGGCCGCATGAGCCGCTGCGCCGGCCGGCGCGCTCGGCGCTTGTCCTAGCCCGTCAGCGCCTGCAGCACATCCTCGACCAGGTCGTCCCCGTCCTCGATCCCGACCGACAGCCGTACCAGGCCGTCGGTGACGCCTTCGCGGAGCCTGAGCTCCGGATCGAGCAGCTGGTGGGTGGTGCTGGCGGGGTGCGTCGCGAGCGACTCGACGTCGCCCAGCGAAACCGCCTGCGTGAACAGTGTCAGGCGGTCCAGGAAGCGGCCCGCGGCCGGCTTCCCGCCGGTCAGCTCCAGCGACACCATGCCGCCGAAGTCGGCCATCTGGCGTGTGGCCAGGTCGTGCTGGGGATGGTCCGGGAATCCGGGCCAGTGGACCGCGGCGACGGACGGATGGTCGCGCAGCGTCTCGGCGACGCGGCGGGCGTTGGCGCAGTGGCGCTCGATCCGGAGCGGGAGGGTCTTGAGGCCGCGGATGAACAGGAACGCCTCGAGCGGACCCAGCGCTCCGCCCAGGTGCCGCAGGCCCTCCATCCGGATCTCTGCCATGAGCTCCGCCGGGCCGGCCAACACGCCGCCGAGAGCGTCGCCGTGACCGCCCAGGTACTTCGTCGCCGAGTGGACCACGACGTCGGCGCCGTGCTCCAACGGCCGCGTCAGGATCGGGGTCGAGAAGGTGTTGTCCGCGACGCAGAGCGCGCCCACCGCGTGCGCGGCGTCGGCCGCGGCGCGCAGGTCGTGGAGGCGCAGCGTGGGGTTCGTCGGCGTCTCGAGGTAGACGATGCCGGTGGCGGGGTCCAAGCCACGGTCCAGGTCGTCCGCGTCGACCGCGCGGACCGGCACGCCGAACCGCTGCAGGACCTCCAGAAACAGGCCCTCCGAGCCGCCGTACAGCGGACCGAGGTAGGCGATCTGCCGCCCGGGCGCCAGGACCGTGAACGCCAGCGCGGAGATGGCCGCCATGCCGCTCGAGAACGCGACGCCGGCCTCGGCGCCCTCGAGGTCGGCCAGGGAGCGCTCGAAGGCGGCGACGGTGGGGTTGCCGACCCGGCTGTACAGGTACCCCTCCTCGTCGCCGGCGAACAGCCGCTCGCCACGCGCGAACGAGCGGTACCCGAACGTCGAGGTCTGGACGATGGGGGTCGCGTGCGCGCCGGTCGTGGGGTCCAGGCCCGCCCCGGCATGCACCGCGCGGGTGCCGATCCGCTTGTCGCTCATGCCCGAGGGGACCACGCCGGCCGCCTCCGCGGCACGGTGGGTACGTGCGCATCGGTACACCCGGACTCCGAGCCCGTACGGGCGGACGGGTAGGAAGACGGGCCGAGGATCAGGCGGATTCGTCGATCCAGAGCACTTCGTACGGGCCCATCGGAACGGTACCGGGCTCGATCGGGCGGCCGCTCAGCAGCTCGCGCCCGCCGCGCTCCACACGGACCGTCGCGTCCCGCCCGGCCAGCTCCTGCACGCAGGCGACGGTCCGGTCCTCGGCGCCGCGCCGAACCGAGAACACGCCCTTCGGAGCGTCCAGCACGGTGGACGGTGCGCTGGGATGGAACGCGGGCCGACCCCGCCTGGCCCGCAGCAACCCCCGCAACGCGGCCAGGATGCGGGCCCGCCGGCCGAGGGGGTCGGCCAGCTCGGCGCTCAGCGTCGCCTCGTCCAGCTTCGCCCGGTTCACGGCGCGCGGGACGCCCTGGCGTGCGGCCAGCTCCGGCGCGCCGCGCGACCCCAGCAGGCTGTGCACGTACACCGCGGGGACGCCCGGCAGCGCCGCCATCACGGCGTGGGCCGCCGCGAAGCGGGCCACCTGACGGTCCAGACGCTCCTCGCGGTCTGGATCGCCGAGGGCGTCGAAGTAGTTCACGTTCAGCTCGTACGCGCTCTGGGTCGCGTCGGGATTCCGTTTCAGGCCCAGCCCGCCGCCCTGCTTCAGGGTGCGGTCCACCAGGGCGTCGATGGCGGAGCGTGGCAGCAGCGTCTCGACCGGCCGGACCCCGATCCCGTCGTGGCTGGCCAGGAAGTTCAGGAACCAGGTCTCGTCGCTGGGGGTGCGCAGCGTGGCCGCCCAGTCGCGCAAGACCGTCGCGTCGCCGGACGCGACGGTGTGCAGCACCAGCGGGGGCAGCGCGAAGTTGTACACCATCTGCGCCTCGTCGCGGCCGGCCCCGAAGTAGGCGACGTTCTCCGCGTGCGGCACGTTCGTCTCGGTCAGCAGCACGACCCACGGCGCGGCCTCCTCCAGCAACGCCCTGAACAGGCGCAGCAGCGCGTGCGTCTTGGGGTGGTGCGCGCTGGGCGTTCCCAGCTCCTTCCACAGGTACGTCACCGCGTCCATGCGCAGCACCTCGGCGCCGTGACCGACGTACGAAAGCAGGACCGAGGCGATCTCCAGCAGCAGGCTGGGCTCGCGGTAGTCCAGGTCCACCTGGTCCGGACCGAACGTCGTCCACGCCCAGCGGCGCCCGCAGGCCGTCTCGAACGGGGTCAGCAGCGGCGTGATGCGGGGCCGGACGATCCCGGCGACATCGGCGTCGGGCGCCTCGGTCCGGAACCAGTCGCGGTACGGCGGCTCGTCGCGGAGGAAGCGATCGAACCACGCGCCCTGCGCGGAGGCGTGGTTCACGACCGCGTCGACCATCAGCCGGTGATCGCGGCGAAGCGCGTGCACGTCGTCCCACGAGCCGTACCGGGGCGCGACGGCGCGGTAGTCCTTCACCGCGAAGCCGTCGTCGGACGACCAGGGGTAGAACGGCAGAAGGTGCACGGTCGACACGGTGTCCGCCAACGGACCCCGCAGCCAGCGGCCCAGCGTGCGTAGCGGCGCCTCGTCCGGCCGCTGGACCGTGTCGGCGTAGCTGATCAGGAGCGCGTCGTTCTCCGTCATCCGCTGCGCGGGCGGGACCGGGTCTCGCTCGGTGGTGGCCCGGAACCGGGTGGCGAGCGCGCGCAGCTCGCCCGCGACGGCGTCGCCCCGCTCGCCGTACACGGCCCGCGCCTCGCGAGCGATCGCGTCGCCGGACCGGCCGGTCATGACGTCAGCCCCAGCGAGCGCAGCGGCCCGGCCAGCCGCTCGCGCAGCGCCGGCAGGCCGAAGGCACGGCTCGCGACGGCGCGGTTGTGCTCGACCATCTCGCGCCTCGCGGCGGGGTCGTCCAGCAGCCGCCGCACCGCGGCGACGGCGGTTTCGTCCACCCGGCCGTCGAGCTCCACGAAGCGGAGGCCGGTGGGAGCGATGTCGCGGACGTACACGTCGTAGCGGTTCACGACCGCCGGCAGGCGGTGCGCGATCGTCTCGAGCAGGGCGTTCCCGAAGCCCTCGTACAGGCTCGGGTAGGTCACCAGGTCGGCAGCGATGTAGGCGTCGTCCAGCGCGAAGCGGCCAGCGCTCCGCTCCGGGGCGAACAGGTCGGGCGCGTAGCGCAGGTCGACGCCGACGCGCCGCGCCTGGGCCTGCAGGCGCTCCAGCGTCGCCGTCCCCTCGTCGCCCGCGGCGTGGCTGATCGTCAGGACGTTGCGGTCGTCCTCCAGCCGCGCCAGCAGCTCGATCGCGAGCTCGATTCCCTTGCGTGGCACGACGCGGGTGGGCTGGAGGATCAGACGCTGCCCGCTCCGCAGGCCCAGCGCCTCCCGGACCTCGCCTCGGATCGCGTCGGCCCGCTCGGGAGAGGGCGCGGGCGCACCGAAATCCATCACGTTGGGAACCACCGTCGCGTCGATGCCGCGGCGCTCGCGCAGCGCGTCCCGCGCCGGCGAGTTGATCGCCAGGTGACGGATCCGCGGCGCGTCGAACGGGAAGTAGCGATCCAGCCAGGGACGGACCCGCGTTCGCGCGAACCGCGCGCGCTCCCAGGCGTAGTCGTGCTCGTGCGACAGCGTGGGGAGGCCGGTCGCCTCGGTCACCCGGGCCAGGGCGCCCGCCAGCGGCAGCTGCATCGGGATCGCCCAGGCGTTCTGGACGACGAGCAGGTCGGGCGCGACGTCGCGGACGATCGGCAGAAGCCGCTCGGCGAGCCGGTCGGCCGCATCGGCGAGCTCGCGGTCCAGCGCCGGTTCGGGCGCGTCGCCCGAGAAGGCGCGTTGGCCAAGCCGGACCGCCGTCGGATCGCGGAAGTGCATCTCGGGCACGCGGATGGCGCCGGGCGTCTCGACCTCGCCGGCGAGGTCCCGTCGCTCGAAGCCGTGCTCGGCCAGGACCCGGGCGACCTTGGTCGCCTCGAGCGACACGCCGTCGGTGCCGGCCAGCCGCGTCGCGAGGTGGAGCGCACGCATTCAGGCCTCCAGCCGCGCGGCGCGCGCCTCGCGCTCCAGCACCAGCGTCAGCGCCGCGCTCCACGAGAAGCCGCGGGCGCCGCCGGGCGTGCCGTCGGTCGGGTCGTAGTGCTCGTGGAAGCCGTGCCGGCGGGTCAGCGCCAGCGCGTCGTCGCGCAGCGTGGCGGCCGCGTCGTGCATGCCGGCGGCGTCGAAGCCGTCGGCGACCATCCAGTTCGTCACGATCCACACCGGTCCCCGCCAGTAGCGTCTGGGCATGAACAGGGGATCGTCGCGCCGGACCGTCGCCAGCCGCACGCCGGCGGGGTTCACGGGAGCGTACGCGGCGGGGTCGTCGAACGCGGCGCGCAGCGCTTCCGCCTGCTCCGGCGTCGCGAGCCGGCCCCACAGCGCCGCGAAGCCCGCGATGCCGGAGCTCGGGAGCGGCGCCCCGGCCCGGTCGTCCCACGCCTGGAAGGTGCCGGCGGCGTCGCTCCACAGCTGCGGGTACGCCCGGCGGGTGGCGTCGCGCCACGCCTCGATCTCGTCGGTCGGCTCGCCCAGCAGGCGCGCGACCTCTGCCAGGTCGCCGTCGGCGCGGTGCAGCACGGCGTTCAGGAACGGATCGACGACGCGGAACGGCGCCTCGCGCCAGATCGCGTCCGGATCCCACCCGAGGGCGCGGTACAGGTCGATCAGGTGCACGAACCGGGCGTAGTCGTCGTCGCTGGGGCGCTCCGCGGCGGCCACGTGCGTCCGGTCTCCACGGACGAACTCCGGCACGGCGGTCGGGCGCAGCCGGGCCAGCGCCGGGACGAAGCGGGGGGCGTCGTCCGTGCCCGACTCCCACGGATGCACGATCGCGACCAGGCCGCGGCCCTCCGGGTCGCGCGCCGTGTGCCACCAGCGGTGCCAGGCCAGCACCGCGGGGTACGTCTCGGCCAGGAAGTCGTGCCAGGCGGCACGCTCCGTCTCGGGCGCCAGGGCGTGCAGGCGGTGCAGGCAGCTGGCCAGGATCGGCGGCTGACTCAGTCCGGAGGTGGGAAGCCCGGCCGGGTGATGCTCCGCGGTGCGCCAGAAGGCGGGGTCGGGCCGGTAGTCGCTGGCGCCGAGGTGGTACAGGATGTGCGGCACCATGCCGTTCCGCCAGGCGCCACGCAGCAGCGAGCGCACCTCCAGGCGCGCCCGCTCGGGGTCGTGCAGGCCCAGTCCCAGCGCCACCAGCGCCGCGTCCCAGTTCCACTGGTGCGGGTACTGCCGCTCGGCCGGCTTCACGAACGTGCCGACGTCGTTGGCACGCAGCTGCGCCAGGGCGGCCCGCGTCGCTTCGTCGTCCGTGAGCGCCGCCGTCATCCCTTCACGCCTCCCGCGGTGAGGCCGCCCACCAGGTACTTCTCGAACCAGAAGAACAGCACCATGATCGGCACCGTCACGATCACCGCGCCCGCCATCAGGAACTGCCGCGGCACCTCCTGCGAGTTCAGGGCGACCATCCCGCGCGACAGCGTGAAGATCGCGGGCGTGTCCAGGAACATGAACGCGAAGAGGAACTCGTTCCACGCGATCATGAACACGTACAGCCCGACGGACGCAAGCGCCGGCACCGACAGCGGCAGCGTGATGCGCGTGATCACGCCGAACCGGGTGGCGCCGTCGATCAGGCCGGCCTCCTCGAGGTCCTTGGGCAGGGTCTGGAAGTAGCTCCTCAGCATGTACAGCGCGACCGGCAGCGTCGTGGCGGGGTAGACGACCAGCAGCCCGGGCAGGGTATCGCGAAGGCCCAGCTGACTGAAGATCGTGTAGAGCGGTATCACCATCACGATCGCGGGGAACATGTAGATCAGCAGGATCGACCGCGATAGCCACTCGCGTCCCGGGAACCTGAGCCGCGTGACGGCGTACGCCCCCATCACCGCCAGGGCCAGCGTGATGATCACGGTGACGCTCGCGACGAAGGTGCTGTTCAGGATGAAGCGCGCGAAGTCGAAGGTGAGCAGGACCTCGCGGTAGCCGACGAACAGCTCGCTCAGGCCCTTCGACAGGTCGATCGCCAGGTTGGTCGGGTCGCGCAGCAGCTCGGCGCGCGGCTTGAACGAGGAGGACAGCATGAACCAGAACGGCAGGATCACGATCGCGAGGAAGAAGGTGAACCCGAGGGCGCGAAGGCCGCGGAGCAGCAACGTCTCCAGGCGGTGACGGTCCACGAGGGCGAGGTCCAGGTCGCGCAGGCCGTAGCGCGTCGTCTGGCCGATGAGCACGAAGGAAAGGATCGCCGCCGGCGCGCCCCAGAACGGGTGCGCGAAGCCCAGCGGGGTGCCGGACGAGACCACGGCCCAGGCGGCGCCGACCGTGGCGCCGGCGGACCAGGCCGCCAGCGGGGCGGTGTCCGCACCACGCCGGAACGCCGTGATCACGGCGCCCAGGATCGCGCCCGACAGCGCGGCCCAGCCCAGCGGCGCGGTCGACACGCCGGAGGTGGTGAGGGTCGCGAGCAGGCTCCAGACCGTGACGAGCAGGACGGCGGTCAGGGCGCCGACGACGGCGCCGACCGCCACGCCCGCGGCGCTGGGGGCGGCGTGCTTGGAGCGGGAGCTAGGCATCAGTCGCCCTCCGGTGCGTAACGGAAGTAGATCGTCATGAACGCCGCGAGGATCAGGAACAGGATCACGGCGACCGCTGCGCCAGCCCCCAGGTCGGCCAGGGCGAACGCCTGGTCGTACACCTGGACGGTGAGCGTCTTCGTGCCCGCGGCACCGCCCGTGAGGAGGAAGATGTCGTCGAACTTGTTGAACGTCCAGATGAAGCGCAGCAGGAAGAGCGTCGAAAGGATCCCGACGAGCTGCGGCAGGGTGATGAACCAGAAGCTCTGCAGCGGGCTGGCGCCGTCGACGTCGGCCGCTTCGTACATGTCCTTCGGGATCGCCTGGAAGCGGGCGAGGATGAACAGGAACGCGAACGGGAAGTAGCGCCAGGCCTCGAACAGGATCACCATCGAGAGCGCCAGCGGCCACTGGACCTGGAGCCCGAAGAAACCGATCTCGGTCGTGCGGCGGCTCAGGAAGTTGACCGCCTGCTCGACCAGGCCGTACTCGCGCAGGACGGCGTTGACGTTGCCGGAGAGCGGATCGAGCAGGAACGCCCAGGTGAACGCCGCGGCGATCACCGGCGCGACGTAGGGGAAGAGGAACAGGCCCCGCAACGCCCCCTTGCCACGGAAGTCGGCGTTCAGGAGCTGCGCGGCGAAGAGGCCCAGCAGGATCGAGCCCATCGTGCCGAAGATCGTGTACCAGAGGGTGACGCGCAGGGTGGGCCAGAAGTCGGGCGCGTTCACCACCCGCACGAAGTTGTCCAGCGTGAAGGTCGCGTTCGTGAGCACGTTGGGCGCGCGGCCGCGCATCTGCGGCGTCGTGTCCAGCGGTGTCGGCGCGCCCGCCTCGAAGTAGGCGGGGCCGGCTTCGAACTCCAGGTCGAGGTTCTCGCGGTAGCCGCCCTCCCAGGTGCCCAGCGAGCAGGCCAGCGTGCCGTCGCCCACCTCGCAGCGCGGCGCGTCGGTTCGCAGCGTCAGTCCCGGGGGCAGGTCGTCGAAGAGGGCGACGTCACGGATCGTGACGTCGATCGAGCTGTTGCGCATCTGATAGCGGATCTCGAGCAGCTCGCCGGGGGCCGTCGGGGTCGCTCGGAGCCGTTCCCGGACGAGCGGCTGGGGCGGCCGGAGGTCGGCGAGCTCGACCGGCTTGAAGCTGATCCATAGGTTGGCGATCACGGGGAAGAGGACGATCGCGAAGACGATCACGAACGTCGGGGCCAGCATCAGATAGGCGAGGCGTGCTTCGCGGGCGGCGAGGGATCGTCCGCGCACGGTCGTCTCCTTCCGGAACGGGGGGCCGGCGGAACGGGCGATGGCCCGTTCCGCCGGGGAGGAGGCTCAGCGCAGCGCGGAGATGCGCGCCTGCAGGCGCTCGGCGGTCTCTTCGACGGTGGCTTCGCCGTCGAGGTAGGAGCGGACCAGCTCGGCCATCACGCGCGTGCCGTACAGGCGCGAGAGCAGGGCGCCCTCGCCCTGGGCGTACGCCCAGCGGTTCGCGACCTGGAGGCCGGCGACGATGTCGTTCACGACCTCTTCGCCGTACAGCGCGGCGAGAGGCGCGCGGCGGTCGACGCCCACGTCGAGCTGCGACCAGCCGTCGACGAACGCGTTGGGGTTCTCCGCCGTCCCGGTGCGGGCGGGGAACAGGCCTTCGGGCGCCATCGACAGCCACGACAGGTAGCCGTCGCCGCTCAGCACGAACTCGACGAAGCTCTGCGCGGCTTCGGTGTCGGCGTCGACGGTGATGCCCCAGTTGCTCGACGCGGCCCAGCCGGCGCCTTCGGGGTTGTCCGGACCGGCGAGGTTCGTGACGATGCCGGTGATCGACGCCAGCTCACGGGTGGTCGGATCGTCGCTGATCGTGACGGGCGCGGCGTCGCGCAGGCCGGCCATCTCGTCCAGGATGAACGGCGACCAGACGATCATCGCGGCGCGACCGTCGAAGTACAGCTCGCGCGACTGCTGCCAGTAGAGGTTCCCCTCGGGGCTCGCGTCGGCCAGCGTCTTGTAGAACTCGAGCGTGTTGATGGTGGGCTCGGTCTCGAGGCCGATGCCGCCGTCCTCGGCGATGAGGTGCACGCCGTTGGCGAGGAAGAAGTGCTCGAGGACCTGCATGGTGTAGTCGTTGTTCACGTCGGTCGCGGCGACGAAGCCGTACATTTCGGGCGGCGCGTGGAGCGCCTCGACGGCGGCTTCGATGGCGGCGAAGGTGGTCGGCGCCTCGAGTCCGGCCTCTTCGAACAGGTCGGAACGGTAGATCAGCAGCTGCGTCCAGCCGTCGCTGGGCACCGCTGCGTAGCCGTTGGGCGTCTGCGTCAGGTTCAGCAGGCCTTGGGCGAACGTGTCCGCGCCCAGCGCGTCGATCGTGGCGCTGGCGGCGTCGACGTCGAGGATGCCGGCCTCGGCCCAGCCGATCGTCTGGCTGACCGGGTGGTAGATGAGGTCGGGCAGGTCGCCGGCCGAGAAGGCGGCGGTGATGCGGGTCGAGAGCTCGGACTCCTCGACCGGGATGACCTCGACGGAGATGCCGGTCTCGGCCAGGAAGTCGGCGACGAGCGCTTCCTGAACCGCCATGCGCTCGGGTTGGACCTGGGTGGTCCACACCCGCAGCTGGGCGAAGGCCAGGCTGCAGGACAGGACGACGAGGGTGACGAGGATGCGTTTCATGCGGGTTCCTCCTTGACGAGAGCGACGGGTTGCGGGCGGTCGTCCGAGTCGTGCCGGGTGGCGCGACGGTCGGCCAGGGGGAAGAACGCGACGGAGGCGCGCTGGACCGGCTCGGGAACGAGCGTGCGCTCGCCCTGCCAGCCGTCGCCCGCGTCGGGCTCCAGGATGCGCTCGGCCGCGACGCGTCCCATCTCGCGGCTGGGCTGCCGCACGGTGGTGAGGGCAGGGTCGAGGTAGGCGCTCCAGGGAAGATCGTCGAAGCCGATGACGGAGAGATCGTGGGGAAGCCGCAGCGCACGCTCGCGCGCCGCGGCGTAGAGGCCGACGGCGGTCCGGTCGTTCGAGCAGAGCACCGCGCTGAAGCCGCCGCGGCGCAGCAGCTGCCGCCCCGCGTCCAGGCCGCCGGCCTCGCTGAAGTCCGCCTCCGCGACGGCGATCAGGCGCAGGCCGTGCTGCGGAGCCAGCTCGCGGAGCGCGGCCAGGCGCTCGCGTCCGTCGCGGCGCGGACCGGCCAGGTGCGCGATGTCCCGGTGGCCGTGATCGGCCAGGATCCGGAGCGCGGCGGCGATGCCGGCGCGGTTGTCGACGCGGACTTCGGGCAGCTCGGTACGTTCGTGCTCGGCGCCGACCAGCACGACCGGTGTGCCGCCGATGGCGTCGAGGATCTCGGCGTCGGGCAGCTGGCTGCCGATGAGCACGAGCCCGTCCACGCGCCTGGCGACGAGCATGCCCAGTCGGGCCCGCTCGCGCTCGGGCTCGCGGTGGTCGGTCACCACGACCGCGTGCATGCCGCGCGCCTCGAGCGCGTCCTCGACGCCGCGCGCCACCGCGGCGTTGAGCGGTCCGACCAGGTCGGGAACCAGCACGCCGACGACGTCGCTGCGGCCGGTCACCAGGCCGCGCGCGACCTGGTTGGGCACGTACCCCAGATCACGCATCGCCCGTCGGACGGCGCGCGCGGTGGCGGGCCGTACGCTGGCGCCGTTCACGACGCGCGAGACGGTCGCGGTCGACACGCCGGCCTCACGGGCCACGTCGTGCATGGTCGGTGCGCGTCCTCGCTCGCTCACGGTCCTCCGTCGCCTGCCCGAGGCGCGGACGCCTCGGATGAAAACGTTTACATTTCCGTATCCGCAGTATGGCGCGGGGAGGCCACTCGGCGCAACCCGCCAGGACACCGCGACGACGCCGCGCCGATGCCGCGACGACGACGCGCCGACGCGGCGCGCACGTCGGGCGCGCGAACGGGCGTGCTCAGAAGGGAACGGGCGCGTCAGAACGGCGGACGCGCGCGTCGCTCAGCGGGCCGGTCAGGCGTCCCACTCGAGGATCAGCAGCACCAGCCCCTCGCGCACGTCGACGACCAGCCGGTCGTGCGCGACGTTGGAGAGGCCCAGCCCCACGCCGCGCGGAAGCTCCGCATCGGTCAGCGGGTAGTCGGCCCCGGCCACGTCGACCCGTGACCGCTCGGCGACCGACAGCAGGCTGAACACGGTGCCGTGCGGGACCTCGCCTGCGAAGCGGGCGCCCGCGGGCAGCGGGTAGGCGTCGTGGATCCCGTCCAGGAGAGACATCTCCACGCCCTGCTCGGCGTAGCGGGCGGCGATCCAGGCGGTCGCCAGCGTCTGGTCGAAGCGCCCCCCGAACGCGCCGATCACCCGGACGCTGTCCGCGCCGCGTGCCAGCGCCGCCTCGATCGCGAGCTCGAGGTCGAGGGCGTCCTTGTCGCGCGGGTGCTGCTCGGTCGGAACGTCGGGCCACACCTGCAGATCCTCGTCGCGGACCGAGTCCAGATCGCCCACCAGCAGGTCCGGCACGACCCCCAGCGGGATCGCGTGACGGAGCCCGCCGTCCGCCGCGACCACCAGGTCCGCCTCGCCGACCTTGCGCAGCAGGCGCGGGCTGGGACGCAACGGACCGCCCGCCAGCACCAGCGCGATCACCCCTCCACCTCGAGCACCGTCCAGGCGTCGTCGGGAACGCGCAGCCGGATCGTGTCTCCCGGCTCCGGGGGTTCCCGGAGCTCGCGGGGACGGGCCTGCCAGCGAACGCTCAGCCCCCACTGGGGCGAGGTCAGCGCCAGCTCCAGATCGGTCCCGACGCGGTGCACGCGCTGGACCTCGAACACGTGACCGTCCGGATCGGGACGCAGCCGCTCGACCCGCAGCAACGTCGTGCCCGCGAACCCCAGCTCCTTCGCCTGGCCGGCCGGGATCAGCTCGCGCAGGCCCAGGAAGCGCGCCATCCAGGCGCTGCGCGGCGCCTCGACCAGCTCGTCCGGCGTGCCCTCCTGCACGATCCGGCCGTCGTGCATCACCGCGACCCGGTCGGCCAGCGCGAACGCCTCGTTCTGATCGTGCGTGACGTGGATCGCCTGGACGTCCAGCTCGCCCAGCAGCTCGGCGAGCTCGTCCATCAGCTCGTCGCGCAGCGTCCGGTCCAGGTTGCTCAGCGGCTCGTCGAGCAGCAGCAGCGCAGGGCGCGGAGCCAGCGCACGGGCCAGCGCGACCCGCTGCTGCTGACCGCCCGACAGCGCCTGCGGGCGACGCCGCTCGAGACCCGTCAGCCCCATGACGTCCAGCAGCTCGCGGACCCTCGCCTCGCGTTCGTTCCGCGACCAGCCACGCTCCACCAGGCCGAACGCGACGTTGTCCTTCAGCGACAGGTGCGGGAACAGCGCGTAGTCCTGGAACACCATGCCGACGCCCCGTCGCTGCGGCGGAACGCCGCTCAGGTCACGCCCGTCCATGCGCAGCGATCCGGCGTCGGGCGGCTCGAGGCCGGCCACCACGCGGAGCAGCGTCGATTTCCCGCACCCCGAGGGGCCCAGGAGCGCCAGCGTCCGACCGGGCGGAACGACCAGATCGACGCCGTCGACGGCGCGCACCTCGCCGTAGTGCCGTGCCACGCCGGACAGTTCGAGAGCCACGCGCGGCATCATACCCGCGGCCGTACCGCGTCTCGACCCCGATCTTCGGGGGCTCAGATCTCGCCCGGACCGCCCAGCCGGTCCAGCAGCGCCATGATCATCGCCGTCAGCGCCATCAGGAGCAGCGCCAGCACCAGCGCCGCCGCGTAGTTCTCGGCGCCCGGCCGCCCCAGGCGCTGGTAGATCGCGATCGGCAGCGTCGCCAGCTCGGGCCGGCTCAGCACCAGCGCCGCGCCGAACTCGCCCAGCGACACCGCCACCGCGAAGCCGGCGCCGCCGATCAGGCCCGGTACCAGCGCCGGCAGGTCCACCCGCAGCGCGCGCCGCCACGGTCCCGCGCCCAGCACCGCCGCGGCTGCGGAGCGCGAGGGGGGGATTCCGCGCAGCGACGGCAGCACCGCCCGCGTCACGAACGGCGTTCCGATCAGCGCGTGCGCCAGCGCCAAGCCCCAGAACGTGCCGGTCAGCGCCGGCCAGGCAAGCAGGAAGCCCAGTCCCAGGGTGACGGCGCTGGTCGCCAGCGGCAGCAGGCTGGCCCGGTCCAGGAAGCGCCAGTCGGCCCGCACCACCGCGTACGCCAGCGCCGTGCCCACCACGGTCGCGACCAGGCCCGAGGCGCCCGCGAAGCGGAGCGAGTTCCAGGTGGCGTCCCAGGCGCTCACGACGCCCAGCAGACCGCTGGGCGCGAACGCCGCGCGCCAACCGATCCACGAGATCCCCTCCGCCCCGGGCGGCACGACCGAGCGGATCGCGAGCGCGACCAGCGGCGCCGCCGTCAGCAGCGCCGGCGGCGCCAGCGTCAGGGCCAGCAGCCAGCGGCCCCCCCGGCCCGGTCGCGGGAGCGGACCCGCGCCGCCCAGCGGGACCGCGGCGCGGGCCTGCAGCGCCGTGTAGACGCCGCCCGCGGCCATCGCCACGACCAGCTGCAGCAGCGCGAGCGCCGCGGCGGTATCGAGCCGCAGCAGCCGCGCCACGCTGCGGTAGATCTCGACCTCCAGGGTGTCCCAGGCGCCGCCGGGCGCCAGGATCAGGATCACCCCGAACGAGGTGAAGCAGAACACGAACACCAACGCCGCCGCCGCCAGGATCGCCGGCGCCGCCAGGGGAAGCGTGACGCGCAGCGTCGTCCTGAGCGGCCCCGCGCCCAATGTCGCCGCGGCGTCGCGAAGCCGGGGCGCGGCCGACTCCAGGAAGCCGCCCACCATCCGCACGACGACCGCATGGTTGTAGAACACGTGCGCCAGCAGCACCAGCGTCAGGGTGTCCATCAGGTCGACCCCCAGCGCCCCGCCCGGTCCCAGCAGCGCCAGGAATCCCGCCCCCGCCACGACGGACGGCATCACGAACGGCACGGTGAACAGCGCCCGCAAGATCCGCTTGCCGGGGAACGACCAGCGCGCGAACGCCAGCGCGCCGGGAAGCCCGATCGCGACGGTGAGCACCGTCGAGAGCGTCGCCTGGAGCAGCGTGAGGCCCAGCCGCTCGCGCAGGAACGGGTCGGTGGCCAGCTCGCGCGCCGTGGCCAGCGGCTCCGCGCCGAGGCCGCGGGCCACCACGGCGACGAGGGGCACGATCAGGAGAAGCGCCAGGAAGAGCGACGCGAGGAGACCGCCGAGCCGGCCGGGGGAGAGGCGCACGCCCACGAGTCTAGCGCCAGGTAGCATGCCGGGTGCCTGCGTCCCTGAAGCTGCTCGTCGACGTCGTGTCGCCGGTGTTCGCGGTCATCCTCGTCGGCGGCCTGGTCGGGGGCTGGTTCCGCCTGGACGTGCGCCACGTCAACCGCCTCGCCCTGTACGCCGCCGTGCCCGCCCTGGCGTTCCGCGCCATGGCCGAGCTGGCGCTGGGCGAGATTCCCGCGCTGCGCCTGCTGGCCGGCTACGGCCTCTTCCTCCTCGCCGCGGCCGGCCTCGCCGCGCTGGCAGGCGCACGGCTTCCCGGCTCCGCCCGGCGCGCGCTGATCGGCACCAGCGTGCTGGGGAACGCCGCGAACCTGAACCTGCCCGTCGCGCTGTTCGCGTTCGGACCCGCGGGACTGGACCGGGCGCTGATCCTCTACCTGGCCACCTCGCTGCTGATGTTCACGATCGGGCCCGGCCTGCTGGGCGCGGCGGTGTCGCCCGGACGCGCGCTCCGCACCGTCCTCGCGTTCCCCGTGCTGTGGGCCACGCTCGCGGGGCTGCTGGTCAACGGCGCCGGCCTCGGCCTGCCGCTCGCCGCCGAGCGCGCGGTGGACCTCCTGGCCGACGCGGCCATCCCGATGGTGCTGCTCACGCTGGGCGTGCAGCTGGCGCGCGCCGGCCGCCACTGGCCCAGCGGCCGGGCGTGGGCGGGCGTGGCGCTGAAGCTGGGGGCCGGACCGTTCCTGGCGGCCGGCGCGGGCCTGGCGCTGGGGCTGACCGGGCTGGACCTCGCGATCCTCGTCCTGATCGGCGCGATGCCGACCGCGGTGAACGCCGCGATGCTCGCGATCGAGTTCGGCGGCGACGCCCGCCAGGTGGGCGACACGGTGGTGGCCGGCACCGCGACGGCGCTGATCACGTTGCCGCTGGTGCTCAGCGTGCTCTCGGGCCTGGTCGGCGGCGCACCGCCGGGGTAGCGTGCCCGCCATGACGGATCCGCCCCGCCACGACGGCGCAGCGCTCCTGGACGTGATCGCACGCGTCGAGCGGGCGATCGCCTCCCGCCAGCATCCGGTCAGCGGCCTGCTCCCCGCATCGACCGCCGTGACCCGTCACGGCGACTACACCCACGCCTGGGTACGCGACGGGGTGTACAGCATCCTGGCCGTCTGGGGCGCGGCGCGCGCCGCGCGTTCGGCCGGCCTGGAGGGCGGCCGCGTGCGCGAGCTCGAGCAGCGCACCATCGCGCTCATGCGTGGCCTGCTCCGTTCGATGATGGCGCAGGCCGATCGCGTCGAGCGCTTCAAGCAGAGTCAGGACCCCCTCGACGCGCTCCACGCCAAGATCGATACCGCGTCCGGGACTCCGGTGGTTGCCGACGACGCGTGGGGGCATCTCCAGCTGGACGCCACCGGCCTGTTCCTGCTCACGCTGGCGCAGATGACCGCCGGCGGCCTGCCGGTGGTGGCGACGCGCGACGAGGTGGCGTTCGTGCAGAACCTCGTCTGGTACGTGGCGCGCGCCCACAGGACGCCCGACTACGGCATCTGGGAGCGCGGCGACAAGACGAATCACGGACGTCCCGAGATCAACGCCAGCTCCGTGGCGCTGTGCAAGGCGGCGCTCGAGGCGCTCGACGGCCTGGACCTGTTCGGGGCCGAGGGGTCGCAAGCGTCCGTGATCCACGTGCTGCCCGACGACGTCGCCCGCGCCCGCGTCACGCTGGCTGCCCTCCTCCCGCGCGAGTCCGCCTCGAAGGAGACGGACGCCGCGCTGCTGAGCGCCGTGGGCTGGCCCGCCTTCGCCGTCGACGATCCCGAGCTCGTGGAGCGGACCCGGGAGACGATCGTTCGCGTCCTGGACGGTCGCTATGGGATGAAGCGCTTCCTGCGGGACGGCCACCAGACGCCGCTCGAGGAGGAGGGGCGCCTGCACTACGAGCCCGAGGAGCTCGCACGGTTCGCGGGGATCGAGTCCGAGTGGCCGCTGTTCCACGCCTTCGCCGGTCTCGAGGCCGCGTTCCGTGGCGACTGGGACGCGGCGCGCGCCTACCGCGAGCGGCTGACGCGGGCGGCGGTTCCCGTTGGGGACGATGCGGTTCTCCCCGAGCTGTACCGCGTGCCCGAAGGCGACGTGGACGCCGAGCGCGCCGCGCCGGGATCCGCCGTCCGCGTCCCCGGCGAGAACGTTCCGCTGGTCTGGGCCGAGAGCCTGCGGGCGTTGCTGGACCTTCTGCTCGCAGGCGCGATCCGCACCGACCAGCTCGACCCGCTGGGGCGTCACCGCCGGCGCGCGCCCGGGGGCGCGCGGGTGCAGGTCGCCGTCGTCGCCGAGGACGAGGCGGTCCGCGCGCAGCTGCACGAGCGGGGCGTGCCGGCCGAGCGGATGGGCGCCCTGGGCGACGCCCGCCTGGTCCGCGCCGCCGACGTGTCGACCGCGTACGAGCGGGTCGGGCGCCACGACGGTCTGGGGCTCACGGGACGGCCGCGGACGCGGCTGGGGAGCTTGGCGAGCGCCCGCCTCTATCGCCTGGCCGGGGCGCGCCTGGCGGTGGTGCCCGCGTTCCTGGACCGGGCCGAGTTCTACCTGGCGCTCGATCCGGACGACCTGCTACAGCGCCTGCGCGCCGAGCTCCGCTACCTGTCGCGGCACTGGACGCTGCCGGGGCGCCCCACCCTCGTTCTCTGGGTACCCCGCGACCTCCTGCAGCACGGCGAGGCGGAGCTGCTCCGCTTCGTGCGCGAGGCCGCAGCCGGCGAGGTGGACGGCGTGCCGGTCGTGCTCGGACCGCTGTCGCGCCTCGCGTTGTCGGCCAACGAGGAGCGGATCGACGACCTCGACGACTGGCGACCCGCCGAACGGCCCCTGGACGACGCCCAGCGGCGCGGGCGCGTGGCCCTGACGCCGACGGGTCCGAACGTGCCGCTGTCGCCCGAGGAGGAGCTCGCGATCGAGCTCACCGCCGACACGGACGAGCTCAGCGCGCGCCTCCGCGCCTCGACGAACGCGTACGAGCAGGCCGAGCTGCTCACCGAGCTGAGCGAGCGCCAGGGGACCGACGCGGTCCTCTGGCGCGGCGACGACGGTCCCGTCACGGTCGCGGCGCTGCTGAGCGAGCTGTACGACCGGGCCGGCGATCTGCGGCTGTGGGGCGTCGTCCGGCTGGGCGCCGCCCTGCTCGAGATGGTCGAGCCCACCCTGTCCGACGCGGCCGCGGACCTGCTGGCCGCCCAGAAGCGCCTGCTGGTGGGGAAGGCGTACGCCGACGAGGCCACCGTCGACCGCCCGCTCCCCCAAGCCGAGCTGCTCGGCCTGATCCGGCGGTTCTGCCGCGAGGACGTCCGCGACCGGGTGCTGACCCAGGAGCTGATCGTCGCGCTGGCCGGCCTGCTGCGCGAGGATCCGGAACGGTTCGAGGGCATCCGCACGTTGCGCCTGGGTCACCTGACGCTGCTGCTGGCCTCCGAGCTGGCGCACGAGGCGGACGTCCCGCAGGACGAGGGATACGAGCGCCTGGCGTCGCTGCCGCCCAGCGAGGTCCGTCGGCGGCTGCGTCGCCTGCTGCACGGCGACGAGCGGCGGTTCGACCGGCTGCTCGAGCGGCAGGAGCGTCTCGCGGCGCGCCTGCCCAGCGGCGCCGCGCCGTGGGAGAGCGTGACGACCGTGGGCGACGACGGTCCGGCCGCGCCGCCTGCCGCGGGCTGGTGGCGATGGCGCCAGCGCGAGGGAGCGCTGGCCCGCCTGCCCGACGGCTTCGCCCGGCGCGCATGGGACCTGCTACGGCGCTGCGACGGCCTGGTGATCGGCGACAAGCTCGAGCGCCGCAACCGCCTGGACAGCCGCCGCATCACGGGCGAGAGCACCGCGGGCGAGCTCAACTTCGCGCTGCGCGTCGAGCACCTGCTCCACAAGATCCCCAGCCCCGAGTACCGCCAGGTGACGGTCGAGGCGATCCTGGAGCTGTCGCGACTGTTCGCCGCGTCGCCCGATCTTCGCGTGCGGGGCTCGCTGGTGATGGACGTCGTGGTCGGCCACGCGGTCCGGCGGGCGTGGCTCGGGGCCGGTCACGACGTCGCGGCGTACGAGCGCGACAAGGCGGCCGCCTGGGCCGCGTTCTACGACCTTCCGCCGGTCGCCACGCGGGAGGCGGTGCGCTCGGCGTTCGCCTCCCTGCTCGAGACGGGCGAGGCGGCCGACTAGCGGACGTCGTCCGGCGACCTGCCCTGACGGACCACCTGCGTCCACTGCTGCAGCCAGCGGGCCTGCTGGGCCTCGATGCGTGCAGCGTCCAGCGACGCGGTCTGGGCGTCGTCGGGACGGGCCGCGAAGCGCTCGAACGCCTCGGGCAGCGCGACGTCCTCGCGGACGGGGTAGACGAACATCGAGGTGGGCACGGCGGCTTGCACCTCCTCCGAGAGGAGGAAGTCGACCAGCTCGCGCGCCGCGTCGGGGTCCGGGCTGCCGGCCAGCACGCCCGCCGCTTCGATCTGGCGCCAGGCGCAGCCGTCGCACAGCAGGTTCCGGGTCGGCGACGCGTCGAGCTCCTCCTCCGCGAAGATCACTTCCGCCGCGGGACTGGTGGCGTACGACAGCACGATGGGCCGGTCGCCGCCGTAGCGGCTGAACGCCGTGTAGTACGCGTCGGACCAGCCCGACGTCACCCGCAGGTCGGCGTCGCGGAGGTCCGCCCAGTAGTCCAGCCAGTCGTACGAGCCGCCCTCGCCGAAGCGCGCGACGGTGACCAGCAGGAACGCCAGTCCGGGGCTGCTGGTCGCCGGGTCGCTGACCACGGTGGCGCCCGCGAACGTCTGGGTCGTCAGGTCGGTGAGGTCGGTCGGTTCCGGGAGCCCGCGCTCCTCGAGGCCGGCGACGTCGTAGTTGAACGTCACGTAGCCGACCGTGACGGGGGTGAGCAGCTCGCCGGCGAACCGGAGCTCGTCCGGAACGGCGTCCACGCCGCTCGCGACGTACGGCTCGAACAGGTCGCGGGCGCCCTCGCGCGCGATCAGCGCGTCGTCGATGCCGAACAGCACGTCGGCGACGGGACGGCCCGAGGTCAGCAGCGCGCGGTTCACGACCTCGCCCGCGTCGCCGCCGGACACGACGCGGAGCTCCAGGTCGTGCTCGCTCTCGAAGGTCGCGACGAGCTCCTCGGGCAGGGTGAACGAGTCGTGCGTCAGCAGCGTGACGTCCTGGGCGGACGCCGTCGCGAGCGTGGCGAGGAGCGCCAACGCCCACGGAACGAGACGGCCGACGACGCGGCCGGTCGCGATGGAGGAGAGGGTTCGAACGGTGCGGCTCATGGGGTTCCCTTCCGTCACCAGGGAAGGGGATTATGCGTCGGTCACGCTTCCTACGCCCGTACGAACGGGTTCAGGTTCGAGGGTCTGTTCTCAGCCCGTACGTGTCGGGCACCCCTGGCGACGTGCCTCAGCCTAGCCCATCGCGGCCGGTGCGGCGCGTCGCACGGCGTCAGTCGCCGTGCGCCATGCGGGTCGTCGTCCGCGCGGTCGGGCGCAGCCCGGCGGCGATCACGATCGTGACGACGAACAGCGCGGCGGCCATCGCGAACACCGCGCGGTAGCCCAGCTCGCCGCCGCCCAGCAGCGTGGCCAGGCCGACGCCGACCAGGGGCGCGACGGCGCGGCTGGCGGACACGACGGCGTTGTCCAGCCCGAACGCCGAGCCGACCTCGGTCTGGACGGTGACGACGTTCAACAGCGCCGACAGCGACGGCATCAAGCCGCCGACGGCGACGCCGGCCAATCCGTTCAGCAGCAGCAGCTGCGCCCCGGTCTCGACGAACGCCATCGGCAGATAGAACGCGGCCGCGGCCACGGCCGATCCGATCAGCACGGTGCGGTGCCCGATCCGGTCGCCCAGGTTCCCCAGCGCGATGGCCGAGACGGTGCTGGTCGCGGCCGCGATCCCGATCACCAGGCCGGTGAACGTCGCGGTCCGGGCTTCGCTGGCCAGCAGGATCGGGATGAAGAGCGGCAGGATCGGAACCAGCACCCCTCGCCCGAGCCAGGCGGCGAAGCGGGCCCAGAACGTGCGGGCCACCCCGGGGGTCCGGAGGATGTGGCTCCAGTCCTTCGCCATTCCCGACAGCTTTCGTGCGTTCTCGGGAGGCGTGAACGCTTCGCGCACGCCGAACTGCACCAGGATCCCGCCCGCCGTCAGGAGCACGGCGGTGATGACGAACGCCGCGCGGTAGCCGACCGAGTCGGCCAGGACGCCGCCCAGCACCGGGCCCAGCGCCACGCCGCTGGTCATCGCCGTCTGGAGCGCGCCCAGCGCGAAGCCGGACCGCTCTCGCGGCGCGACGGAGGCGACCAGCGCGTTTCCCGCCGAGACGATGCCCGTCATCACCCCCTGCAGCGCACGCAGCAGGACGAGCTCCTCGGCGCTGCGCACGAACGCCATCGCCAGCACGACGGCGGCGCCGCCGAACAGGGCGCGCTGCACCATCGGTTTCCGTCCCACGCGGTCCGCGACCGCTCCCCAGACGGGGGACGCCAGCATCATCGTGATCGCCTGCGAGCTGAACACCGCGCCGGCCAGGAACACCAGGTCGAGGCCCCACGCGCTGCCCAGCGACGCGACGTAGTTGGGCAGGAACGGGAAGATCATCGAGAAGCCGATCGCCGACAGCAGCTGGGCGACGAACATGATGATCAGGATGCGTTTCCAGTCGTTCACGGGGCTCCGGTTCGAGGGCTCGACGGGGCGACGCTGCGCGATCCGCGTCGTCGGCGGCCCGCACCGTACGCCCGTCCACGCGCGCTACGGGTCGCGTCCGCCACCAACGCGGCGCGCTTGCGCCCGCGCCGCCGCGGCCTCGACCGCTTCCGAGGCCGGCGCAGGGGGACAATGCTCCGCCGCACGATCCGCTACGCTCGGGGCATGTCCGGCACCCACGTGTTCTTCATCGCTCCGACCGGTCCCGGCTCGGGCCTCACGACCGTCAGCCTGGGCCTGGTTCGGGCCCTCGATCGGAAGGGCCTCCGCGTCGCGTTCTTCAAGCCGATCCGCCAGCCGGGTCGCGAGGACGGCCGCGAGCTCTCCACCCACTTCGTCGCCGAGACCAGCGACATCGATCCGATCGAGCCGTTCTCCTGGCCGTACGCCGAGGAGCTGATGACGTCGGGTCGCGAGGGGCAGCTGCTCGAGGAGGTCGTCGGACGCGCTCAGGAGCGCCTCGAGGCCGCCGAGGTGGACGTGCTGATCGTCGAGGGGCTGATCGCGACCGCCGACCATCCGGAGCTGGACACGCTGAACGAGCGCGTCGCGACCGCGTTCGACGCGGAGGTGGTGCTGGTGGGCTCGATCGGCCGCGGCACCCCCGAAAGCCTGTCCGAGCGGATCGAGATGATGGCCCAGCACTTCGGCGGCGTGGACGACAGTCGCCTGCTGGGCGCGATCGTGAACAAGCTCAACGCGCCCGCGCAGGAGGTCACGGCCGCCGCGCGGACGGCACGCACGGAGCCCGAGGAGGTGCTGGACGAGGTCGCCGTGCAGCGCCGCATGGGCGTGTTCGACGACGACTTCCGCCTGATCGGCGCGATCCCGTGGGATCCGAGCCTCGTCTCGCCGCGCACGCTGGACGTCGCGCGCCAGCTGGAGGCGCGCATCCTGAACGAAGGGGAGCTGAAGCGTCGGCGACTGGTCGACGTGTCGGTGGTGGCCCGCACGGTGGCGAACATGACGCACCGGTTGCGACCCGGAGCGCTGATCATCACGCCAGGCGACCGGGACGACGTGATCCTCGCGGTCGCGATGGCGTCGCTGAACGGCGTTCCGCTGGCCGGCCTGGTGCTGACCGGCGGCATCGAGCCGGACGAGCGGATCATGAAGCTGTGCGAGCGCGCCGTGGCGGACGGCCTGCCGGTGCTGCTCGTCGAGTCCGACAGCTACGTGAGCGCCGCCCAGGCGGCCGCGATCAACCTCGAGGTCCCGCCGGACGACCTGGAGCGCATCGAGCGCGTGATGGACGAGGTCGCCTCGCACCTGGACGTCGAGTGGCTGGCCGCGCGCTGCGCGACCGACCGCGAGCCGCGGCTGTCGCCACCCGCGTTCATGCATCGGCTGGTCACGCGGGCGCGCCAGGCGGACAAGCGCATCGTGCTGCCCGAGGGCGCCGAGCCGCGGACGGTCCGCGCTGCGGTCCGCAGCCACGAGCGCGGCATCGCGCGCTGCGTGCTGATCGCGAAACCGGACGAAGTCCGACGGGTCGCCGAGACGCAAGGCCTGGAGCTGCCCGACGAGCTCGAGATCCTGAACCCGACGGTGCATCGCCGCGAGCGCTACGTCGCGCCCATGGTCGAGCTGCGCAAGCACAAGGGCATGACGGAGCCGGTCGCTCGGCAGCAGCTCGAGGACACCGTGGTGCTGGGGACGATGATGCTGGCGCACGGCGAGGTCGACGGCCTCGTCTCGGGCGCGGTCCACACGACGGCGAACACCGTTCGGCCCGCCATGCAGCTGATCAAGACCACGCCCGAGGCCAAGCTGATCAGCTCGGTGTTCTTCATGTGCCTGCCCGATCAGGTGCTCGTCTACGGCGACTGCGCGATCAACCCCGATCCGAACGCCGAGGAGCTGGCCGACATCGCCGTGCAGTCGGCCGACTCGGCCGTCTACTTCGGGATCGAGCCGCGGGTGGCGATGATCAGCTACTCGACCGGGGCGTCGGGCGAGGGAAGCGACGTCGAGAAGGTGCGCGAGGCGACCCGCATCGCTCAGGAGCGGCGTCCCGACTTCCTCATCGACGGCCCCCTCCAGTACGACGCGGCGTCGGTCGCGTCGGTAGCGGAGACGAAGGCGCCGGACAGCCCGGTCGCCGGCCGGGCCACCGTGCTGATCTTCCCGGACCTGAACACGGGGAACACGACGTACAAGGCGGTCCAGCGAAGCGCGAACGTGGTCTCGATCGGTCCGATGCTGCAGGGCCTGCGGCGTCCGGTCAACGACCTGTCGCGCGGCGCGCTGGTGGACGACATCGTCTACACGATCGCCCTGACCGCGATCCAAGCCAGGCAGGCCGAGGAACGCGAAGCCGGCTGACCCGGCACGATCGGCGGACGCCGCTGCGCCGCGCTGTCGAGCGCCTGCTGCCGCCGGGTCGCGCGACGACAGCGAGCCGCGATCGAGCCCCTTCGCCGGGACCGTCCTCATTCGCCGTGACGTGTTTCGCTGCGCATGCGCGACAACGCGTACGAGATGCGCACGTCGCCGCGTTCGCAGCTCACGAAGCTCGTGCTGGACGCGAGGCTCGTTTCCACGTGCGCATCTTCGCCCTGGATTCGCGCATGTGCGAATCCAGGCTTCGGGAAAGACGATCGATCGGCGCGCCCGCGACGCGGGCGTGGCGCCGACCCGGCGCTCCGACCGTCCCTTGGATCGGCGCACCGACCGCTGCCGTCCGGGCTGCGGTCCCGTCGGCCCCTCGGCGGTATGCTGATCGGCCGTGACCATCGCCGCAGCGCTCCTCGACAAGCTGGCCTACCCACGCGTGGCGACCGCGCTGGCGGAACGTGCCGCGACGCGGCTGGGCGTCGAGCGGGCGGAAGCGCTCGCACCGCTGGAAGACCGCGCCGAGGTCGGCCGGCGCCTCGACCGGGTCGACGAGATCCTGGCCTCGAGCGAGCTCCCCCTCGGCGGTATCGAGGACGTGCGGCCGTGGCTGGCGCAGGCGCGCGACGGCCGGATGCTCGAGGGGAGCGAGCTGCTTTCGGTCGCCTACACGCTGGACGGCACGGAGCGGCTGCGTCGCGCGGTGGCCGAGAGCGACCGTCCGGCGCTGAACGCGCTCGCCGCGGAGATGGGCAGCTTCGAGGGCTGGCTCAGGATGGTGCGCGAGCGGCTGGACGGCGACGGCGAGGTGCGCGACGACGCGACGCCCAAGCTCCGCGAGATCCGGCGGCGGCTGCGGCCGCTGCGCGGCCGGATCCGCGACCGCATGCACAAGCTGCTCGAGCAGTACGCCGACGCGGTCCAGGATCCGATCGTCACGCTGCGGCGCGACCGCTACGTGATTCCGATCCGGGCGTCGGCGCAGTCGCGCGTGCCCGGCATCGCGATCGACGCCAGCGACTCGGGACGCACGGTGTTCCTGGAGCCGCAGTCCGTGGTGGCCATGAACAACGAGCTCGCGCTGCTCGAGTTCGAGGAGCGCGACGAGGTGCGCCGCATCCTGCTCGAGCTGGGCCGCCGCATCGCGGACCATCCCGAGGTGGACACCACGCTGGAGCGGGTCGCCGAGCTGGACCTCGCGAACGCGTCCGCCCGCCTGGCGGAGGACTGGGGCCTGCATCGCTGCGAGCCCGGCGACGCGGACGGCCTCGTGGCGCTCCCTGCCGCGCGTCACCCGCTGGTCGAGGCGTGCGTCCCGAACGACCTGGACCTGGACGCCGAGCGTCGGCTGCTGATCGTCACCGGTCCGAACGCGGGTGGCAAGACGGTGCTGCTCAAGACCTTGGGGCTGGCGGTCGCGATGGCGCAGAGCGGCCTGGGCGTCGCGGCGGGCGATCCGGCCACGCCGCCGCGGCTCCCGTGGTTCGCGACGGTGCTTGCCGACATCGGCGACGAGCAGTCGATCGAGGCGTCGTTGTCGACCTACGCCGGGCATCTCACGAACCTCGCGAGGATCGTGCGCGAGGCCGACCCCGCTACGCTGGTGCTCATCGACGAGCTGGGCTCGGGAACCGATCCGGACGAGGGGGCGGCGCTGTCGCAGGCGATCCTCGAGGAGGTGCTCGCGACCGGGGCGCGCGGTCTGGTGACGACCCACCTCGCGCCGCTCAAGGTGTTCGCGTCGGACACGGCCGGCGTGCGGAACGCCGCGATGCGGTTCGACGTCGAGCGCCTGACGCCCACCTTCCACATGGCCGTCGGGCAGCCGGGACGCAGCTACGCGCTCGCGATCGCCGAGCGGCTGGGACTGAGGCGCGACGTGCTGGACCGGGCGTCGCGGATCCTGGGCCCGGAGGGCGAGCGTCTGGAGCGGCTGCTGGCGACGCTCGAGCGGCAGCGCGAGGAGCTGGGGGAGCGCCTGGCCGAGACGGAGAGCGCGCGCGAGGCCGCGAGGGACGAGGCCGACCTGCTGCGCACCGAGCTGGACCGACTACGCCGCCGCGAGGACGACCTGATGGCCGAGGCGGCGGCGCGCGCGGACGCGAAGCTGCAAGAAACGCTGCAGCGGGCCACGCGGCTGACGAAGACCGCTCGCAGCGAGGAGGGCGAGGGACGCTCGCAGGCGCTCGAGGAGATCCGTCGACTACGGGCGGAGGCGCAGAAGCGGGCCAAGCCGTCGCGGCCGGCGTCGCAGGCGCCCAGCGAGCCCGCCTCGCGACTGCGTCCGGGAACGCGGGTGCGCGTGCCGGCCTACGACGCCGAAGGACCGATCGTGGAGCTGCGCGGCGACACGGTCCAGGTGCAGCTGGGCCTTCTGCGGGTGGAGGCCGGCACCGACGAGGTCGAGCCGGTCGCTCCGCCCAGCCGTCCGAAAGGCTCCGGCGGCCAGCCGGCGGCGAGCTTCGGCGTCGCGTTCGACGAGGAGCTGAACGTTCGTGGCGACCGGGTCGAGGAGGCGCTCGAGAAGATCCGCGACTTCGTGCTCGAGGCCCAGGCGATGAAGATCGGCAAGATCCGGATCCTCCACGGCAAGGGCACCGGCGCGTTGCGGGACGCCGTCCGCAGCTACCTCAAGGACGAGAAGCGGGTCGAGCGGTTCGAGGACGCCGTTCCGTACGAGGGCGGCCACGGCGTGACCGTGGCGTACCTCGACGTCTGAGCGGGGTGCGCTCCCCGGCGATCGGACCTGTGCGTGCCACCGCGGCGCTGGCGCGGTAGCCTTGCCCGCATGAGAGCTCCCGCCTCCTCGGCCTCGTCCTCCTCCTCGACCGCCTCGGCGAGCGGCGCGACCCGTCGTGCGCTGGTGTTCGACCTGGACGGCACGCTGATCGACAGCCTGCCCGACATCGTCTGGAGCTTTCGTGCCGCGTTCGAGGCCGAGGCCGTGCCGGCACCCGCCGAGGCCGACGTCCGCACGCTGATCGGGCGCCCGCTCGAGGAGATGGTGGCGGCGTTCGTGAGCGACGGCTCGGACGTGACGCCGATCTGCGACGCCTACCGGCGGATCTACCCGCTCCACTTCACCGAGCGCACCCGGCCGTTCCCGGGGGCGACCGAGGTGTTGGCGGAGGTTCGGCGGCGCGGCTGGGCCACTGCGGTCGCGACGACGAAGCGGACCTCGATGGCGACCAGGCTCGTGACGGCGCTGGGGCTGGACCCGTACCTCGACCACGTTCAGGGAACCGACGATCTGCCCCACAAGCCGGCACCGGACGTGATCCACGCTGCCTTGGCGGCGCTCGGCGCCGAGGGGGCGTGGATGGTGGGCGACACGGTCAGCGATCTTCAGGCGGGCCGGGCGGCCGGTCTGCGGACCTACGCAGTCAGCTGGGGGACGCACGATGCACGGCGCCTGGCGGAGGCGGCCCCCGACGTGCTCGAGCCCGACCTGTGGCGACTGTTGGAGCTGGTGCCCGCGGCGCCCTCCTGATCAGGAGCGATCCGGAGACCGTTCCGCGGACACGCACGTGCGACCGCGTCCCCGTCGGAGCGGTCGTTCGAAGGCCACGAGCGCCCCTGGTACCATCGCTCATGGACCGACTCGAGAAGCAGTACGTCATCGACGCCCTGGCGGAAGACTCCTGGCGGATGTTCCGGATCATGGGCGAGTTCGTCCAAGGGTTCGAAGAGATGGCCGACGTCGGCAAGGCGGTCACGATCTTCGGGTCGGCGCGGCTGAAGCCCGACCACGCCGTGTACGAAAAGGCGGAAGAGCTGGCCCGGGACCTGGCCGAATCGGGCTACGCCGTCCTGACCGGGGGAGGTCCCGGCGTGATGGAGGCGGGAAACAAGGGCGCGTTCGAGGCGGGCGGACGGTCGGTGGGGCTGAACATCGCGCTGCCGCACGAGCAGGCGCCCAACGGCTATCAGACCGACGGGCTGGACTTCAAGTACTTCTTCGTCCGCAAGGTGATGCTGGTGAAGTACTCGACCGCGTTCGTGGCGTTCCCCGGCGGCTTCGGCACGATCGACGAGCTGTTCGAGGCGCTCACGCTGATCCAGACGAAGAAGATCAAGCCGTTCCCCGTCTACCTGGTGGGCGTCGACTACTGGCAAGGCCTGATCCAGTGGCTGCAGGGCACGCTGGTCCGCCAGGGGACCGTGTCGGAGCGCGATCTGCACCTGTTCAAGGTCGTCGACGACGTCAGCGGCATCCCGGGCGAGATCGACGACTACTACCGGTCGAAGAACCACGGCGGGTTCGATCTGCCGTACTGACGCGCCGACGAGCGGCACGCAGCGAGATGTGTTGACACGAGGACACTCAGATCTTATGCTTCGAGTGTGCGGCGTCGCGCCAGCGCCGAACGGCGCTCGCGGCGCCTCCGAACACCACTCGCAAGGAGGTTCTCATGGCACTCGTCCGTACCCGCCCGATCCGCGACTGGGGCGTCGATCCCGAGGCGTTCGACTCGATCGATCGTCTGTTCGAGCGCATGTCGGCACCCGTCCTGAGCGCCACCGCGAACGCGGCGCAAGCGTCGCCGTTCGACCTGTACGAGACCGACGACGCGCTCGTGCTCGAGATGGCCGTGCCTGGCGTCTCCGCCGACCATCTCGACGTCAGCATCGAAGGGCGTCAGCTCTCGATCCGCGGCACGCTGCCCGAGGAAGACGATGGGGAGGAAGGCCGCCGGTACTGGACGCGCACCCTCCCGCGCGGCGAGATCGGCCGCACCATCAAGCTTCCCGCCGGCGTCGACGCCGAGGCCGTCACCGCACGCGTGCACGAAGGCGTGCTGACCCTCACGATGCCCAAGATCCAGGAGGCGAAGGTCAAGAAGATCGCGATCTCCCGCGACTGAGCCCGTCGCAGAGACGCAAAGCGCGCGATCGCTCGCACGCGAACGCGCCCCCGGAACCGATCGGGGGCGCGTTCGTCGTGCCGTGGTCGTGCGCGTCGTGCCCGCCGCGGGCCCGGAGACCGCGAGGCGCGCCGGCTCGGAAGCGCCGGCTCAGAACCGCAGCCCGCCGTCCGTGAACGGCGGCAGCGCCTCGAGCCCGAACACCTGCGCCGCGATGGCGTAGATCTCGGCCGGCTCGAGGCCCTGGCCGAGGTACCTCTCGTCGCCACGCCACAGCTCCACGTGCGGATGCGGCCCGTCCTCCGTGCCCTGGACGGCCTCCGAGGTGCCCGAGTTGCCGGTGAACCCGATCACCGCTCCCTGCATCACGGGCGCGCCGGCCACGATGCCCTCCGCGACGCCGGAAAGGTGGGCGTAGCGCGTCACGAACCCACCCGCGTGGCGGATCCAGACCTGTCGCCCACGAAGCGCGTCGAGCACCTCCGGCGGCGTGTCGAGCGACCCCACGGCGCTGTCGATCAGGGCGTCGTACCCCGCCTGGTCCAGCTCGCGGTAGTCCACGTCCGCGCGGATCACCTCGCCCGACGCGGCGGCGCGTTGCGGCGTCCCGTACGCGATCTCGACACTGACCGTGCCGTCGTAGAAGTCGAACCCCTCGTGGGTGCCGTTGCGGTAGGCGCGCGGCGCGCCGGGCAGGTGGCTTGCCCGCGAGCTGATCGTGGCGCCGTCGATCGGGACCAGGTAGGCCGACGGCCAGCCGCGCGCGAACGCCTCGCCGCCCCGGAGCTCACGAAGCGATGCGGGCCAGTCGGTCAGCTCCTCGAGTCGGGACCACAGGCCGCTGCCGCGCACGCCGGCGTTCCCTGCGGCCAGCTCCAGCGCCCTTCGGCCTTCGGCGTCGGCGACGTGCGGGTCCGAGCCGGCGTTCAGCAACAGGAGCGTGGTCGACGCGGTGGGCGCGGCGTCGGCTGCGAACATCAGCGCCGTCCAGCCGGTCTCGGACCGGGCGTGGACGTCGGCGCCCGCCGCGAGGAGGACACGGAGGGCGTCGTCGTGCCCCCCGGCGGCGGCCAGCATCAGCGCCGTCCGGCCGAACGGGTCGGCCCCGTCGAGCGGTGCGCCGCCGTCCAGGGCGAGTCGCGCTGCGGCGGGATCGCCGCTCTCGGCGGCGTCGAGCAGCACCGCCACCGGCGCCGCCTCCGCCGCGGGCGGTGACGCGCCGGGGAGGCCCACGACGCCGAAGCTCCAGAGGGCGGCGAACGCCGCGACGGAGAGGACCAGAACGATCGCGAGAGCTCGAAGCATGCCGAGATGCTACCGCGGCTCCACGAGCCTCCGATGAGCCGCCCGGGCCCGCGTCGTGGGCCGCAGCAGGGGGCTACGAGGGTGACGTATGGTGGGCGGATGCGTCGGCCCTCCCTCCTCCTCGTACGTCGTGAGCTGCTGGACCTGATGGGGGTCGCGGGGCCGTTGATCCTGGCGCAGCTCGCGCAGATGAGCATGAGCTTCGTCGACACGCTGATGGCGGGACGGCTCGGCCAGGACGCCCTGGCCGGGATCGCACTGGGCAGCGTGGTCTACCAGCTGATCACCATCGTGTCGATGGGCGTGCTGTTCTCCGTCGCGCCGCTGGTGTCGCAGGCGTTCGGCGCGGGCGACCAGGACGGGGCCGGACGGGCCGCACGTCAGGGCTTGTGGCTCGCCGCGCTGCTGTCCGTACCCGGCTTCGTGCTGTTCCGCAGCGCCGAGCCGCTCCTTCTGGCGTTGGGACAGGAGCCCGAGGCGGCGGCGCTGGCGGCCGGCTACCTGGCAGCCGCCGCGTTCGGGTTCCTGCCCTCGTTGCTGCTCACCGCGCTGCGAGGCTTCCTCGAGGGCCTCTCCGACACCCGGCCGATCATGGTCGTTCTGTTCGTCGGCATCGCGCTCAACGTGGCGGCCAACAACGCGTTCATGTTCGGCCGCTGGGGATTCCCCGAGCTGGGGCTGGTCGGAACGGGCGTCGCGACCGCCATCGTGTACACGGTGATGGCGATCGCGGCCGGCACCTACGTCGCCGTGCGCTACCGCGCGTATCGCGTGCTCCGGGGGCTGCGGCGTCCCGACCCGACCGTGCTTCGCGAGCTGTTCCGGGTGGGCTGGCCGATCGGGCTGACGCTGGGCTTCGAGGGAGGACTGTTCTCGTTCACGGCGCTGCTGATGGGCCTGTTCGGGCAGGCGGCCCTCGCGGGGCATCAGATCGCGATCCAGGCCGCTTCGGTGACGTTCATGATTCCCGTCGGACTGGCGATCGCGACCGGCGTCCGCGTCGGTCAGGCGGTCGGTCGTGGGGACACGGCCGGGGTGCGTCGCGCAGGCATGACCGGCATCGTGTCGGCGGTAGCGGTGATGCTCGGAACGGCCGCGCTGTTCCGGTTCGCACCCCGCCTGGTCGCAGCGGTGTTCCTGAACCCGGACGATCCGGCGAACGCCGACGCGATCGGCTACGCCGTGACGTTCCTGAGCATCGCGGCGCTGTTCCAGGTGGTCGACGGAATCCAGGTCGCCGCGTCGGGGGCGCTGCGCGGCCTGCGCGACACCCGCGTGCCGATGGTGATCTCGCTGGTGGCGTACTGGCTGATCGGCATGACGGTGTCGACGCTCCTGGCGTTCCCCCTGGGCTACGAGGGGCGCGGCCTGTGGGCCGGCCTCGTGGCCGGACTGGGCGTGGCCGCCGTGCTCCTGTTGCGGCGGTTCCTGCGCCTCTCGTCCCCCGCGTCGCCGTCGATGCGGCGCATGGCCACGATCGGGCGTGGGGTACACTCCTGAGCGTGGGAACGCTCGCTTCGATCACCTTCTATGCCGTCATCGTCCTGGTCGCCATGACCGCAGCCGCGGGGATCTTCTCGTTTCTCGGCATCTGGCTGTCCGAACAGTCCGAGGAGGACGCAGGCCACTGAGTCGCGCCGGCCTCGCAGGTCGCCTCGCGACCTCGCTCCGCGCCTACCTGAACGACCGCGCCGTCTCGTCCGGGACGGCGTACGGCGTTCTGCGCGGCGCGTTTCTGGCGACGTTCGCGGCGCAGGCGGTGGTCGCAGGGGCGGTCGCGCTCGCCGCGGTCGCACTGGCAGGCCGGAACGTCGCTCCGAGCCCGTGGATCGCGCTGGTGCTGATCGTGGCCGCGGCGGGCCAGGTCGCGGTCGGCGGCGCAATGGGCGCTTACGGCGTGCGGCAGGCGGGCCGTCTGGCCCGCGGCCTGGCGCTGCACCGGGTCGCCGCGCGGACGGCCGACGAAACGGCGGACGCGTCGAGCGACGACGGTAGGGAAGCGGAGATCGACGAGCACCGGCGGGTTCGCGTCGCCCGTAGCTCGGCGCTGTCCCAAACGCTGCTCTCGGCGGTGTTGCTGTCGACGCCCAGCTGGTTCGTCGCGTTCGCCTGGGCCACCGGCCAGAGCGCGATCACGCTCCTGGCGCTGCTCGCCACGGCCGCGTTCGGGATCGCGGTCGGGACGATGCAGATCGGAGCTTTGGCGCGAGCGGTGACGTTGCGCGAACGCTAGGCCCCGCTCGCGCCGCCGGCGTCGGACCCGTTTCCCGACTGCTGTTCGAACCAGGCCCGCCAGTCCCAGCTGCTCTTGTGCACCCGCGCCAGCTGGAACGTCTCCGTGGTCTCGATGCCCGGAACCTCGTTCGGGAGTCGCTCGGACACGAACTCGTGGAGCGCGTCGATGCTCGGATGCAAGGTCTGGATGATGAGGTCCGCCGATCCGAAGCTGCTGCCGACGAAGCGGACGTTGGGCAGCGCCGTGAGCGCCTCGGCCGCCTCCTGAGAGCGGCCCGCGCGGGTACGGATCAGCGTGATCGCCGTGACGGGCACGCCCAGCTTGAGCGGATCGCCGACAGCGGTGATGCGGATCCAGCCCGACTGCACCAGCCGCTGCACGCGCGATCGCACGGTCGCCTCGGCCACGCCGAGGTCGCGCGCGATCTCGCGGTAGGGACGTCGCCCGTCGTCTTCGAGCGCCATGATGATGCGTTGATCGAGCCGATCGAGGTCCAAGACAGCCCGCCTCCGAGTCGTCGAGTGTCGCCGCGTCGCGAGGACGCCGCGCATGGATGTTGCTCGACCGTATCACGGCTGCGCATTGCGCAGCAAGATAGGGCGTGCATATTGACAATGCGCAACGACACGCCGTAGTCTCTGCGCAAGCCGTGGCGGGGCGCGGATCTCCGGAGTCGCACGATCCGGTCCCCTCGCGTTGGCCGGGCCGCGTCTCTGCGGTCCGTGAGGGAGGTTCCATGAAGCGTCTCGTCCCGATGGTGTTCCTGCTTCTCCTGCTCGGCGGCGCCTTCGCGCAGAACGACGTCCGCGTCGGCCTGGCGGAGGATCCCGACGTCCTCGACCCCGACCTGGGCCGCACCTACGTCGGTCGCATCGTGTTCGCCAGCATGTGCGACAAGCTGTTCGAGATCACGCCCGACCTGGAGATCTTCCCGCAGCTCGCCGCCGGCTTCGAGGTCGCGGACGACGGCCTCTCGATGACGATCGACGTCCGCTCCGGGGTGGTGTTCCACGACGGGACGCCGTTCGACGCCGAAGCGCTGAAGTACAACCTCGATCGCTCCAAGACGTTGCCCGGCTCCAATCGCGCCAGCGAGCTCGCGCAGGTCCAGTCGGTCGAGATCGTCGACGCGGACACGGTGCGTCTGAACCTGAGCCAGCCGTTCGCGCCGCTGATCGCGCTGCTCGCCGACCGCTCGGGCATGATGGTCTCGCCGACCGCCGCCGAGGAGCTGGGCGAGGAGTTCGGCCGCTCGCCCGTCTGCGCCGGCCCGTTCCGCTTCGTCGAGCGCATCGCGCAGGACCGGATCGTGCTCGAGCGCTTCGCCGACTACTGGGACGCGGACGCCGTCGCGATCGACAGCGTCACGTTCCTCCCCATCCCCGACAGCAGCGTCCGCCTGGCCAACCTGCAGGCCGGCGACCTGGAGATCATCGAGCGGGCCGCCCCGACCGACCTGGGCATCATCCGCTCCGACGACGGCCTGGCCCTCCCCAGCGCCGCCAGCCTGGGCTACCAGGGGATCACCGTCAATATCTCGAACCCGGAGCAGCGCGATCACCCGCTTTCCGCGGATCCGCGCGTGCGCGAAGCGCTCGAGCTCGCGATCGACCGCAACGTGGTCAACGACGTCGTGTTCGGCGGCGAGTTCATCGTCGGCAACCAGCCGGTCCCGCCGAGCAGCCCCTGGTACATCAGCGAGTACCCCATGACGGAGTACGACCCCGAGCGGGCGCGCGCCCTGCTGGACGAGGCCGGCTACGACCGCGTCGCGTTCGAGCTGATGGTCGCCAACAACCCGCAGTCCGTCCGCCTGGGCGAGGTCGTCCAAGCGCTGGGCGCGCAGGTCGGCTTCGACGTCAGCGTGCGCTCGACCGAGTTCGCGACCGCCCTCGATCTGCAGGAGCAGGGCGCGTACGACACGTTCCAGGTCGGCTGGTCCGGCCGCCTCGATCCCGACGGAAACATTCACCAGTACCACACCTGCACGGGCAACCTGAACGAGACCGGGTACTGCGACGAGGAGACCACGCGCCTGCTGAACGAGGCGCGCGGCGCGACCGGCTTCGAGGCCCGCTACGAGCTGTACCGCGATGCGGCGCTGCGCTACCTGCCCAACCGCCACATCATCTACCTCTACCACCAGCAGCTGTTCTTCCCGCACACGACCGACCTGGCCGGCTTCGAGGCCTACCCCGACGGCATCATCCGCTTCCAGGGCGTGACGCTCCAGTAAGACGCCGCACCGCACGGGCAGGGGCGGGCCGCGGCCCGCCCCTGCCCGTCCGAGGAGAGATGTGCTCCCCTTCATCCTGCAGCGCGTCCTCACCGCGATCCCGACCTTGCTGATCGTCACGGTGATGGTGTTCGGCATCCAGCGGGCCCTGCCCGGCGATCCGGCGGTCATCCTCGCCGGCGAGCAGCAGGACCCCGAGGTGATCGCCTTCATTAGGGCCAAGTACCGGCTCGACGAGCCCGTCCCCATCCAATATCTCGCTTGGCTCGGCCAGCTCGCGCGCGGCGACCTCGGGTCGTCGATGCGCACCGGCGAGCCCGTCTCTTCGCTGATCTTCTCCAAGCTGCCCGTCACCGTCGAGCTGTCGCTGCTCTCGATCCTCGTCGCCGTCGCGATCGCCCTGCCCGCCGGCGTCGTCGCTGCCGCCCGAAAGAACAGCGCCTTGGACGTGACCGGAACGATCCTGGCGCTGTCCGGGCTGTCGATCCCGAACTTCTGGCTCGGCATCATGCTGATCCTGCTCGTGTCCGTCAACCTGGGCTGGCTGCCCGCGTCCGGCTACGTCTCGCTGTTCGACGATCCGGTCGAGAACCTCCGCCGCATGGTCATGCCCGCCTTCGTCCTGGGGACCGGCCTCGCGGCGGTGCTGATGCGTCAGATGCGCTCGGCGATGCTCGAGGTGCTGAGCCAGGACTACGTTCGCACGGCGAAGGCGAAAGGCACCTCCGCCATCACGGTGCTGATCCGCCACGCGATGCGCAACGCGCTCATCCCGGTCGTCACCATCCTGGGCCTTCAGCTGGGGACGCTGCTCTCGGGCGCCGTCCTGACCGAGCAGGTGTTCACGATTCCCGGATTCGGCAAGCTGGTCGTGGACGCCGTGTTCAACCGCGACTACGCGGTCGTGCAAGGTGTCGTGCTGTTCACCGCTACGGCATACATCGCCATCAACCTGGTCGTCGACGTGCTGTACGCGGTGCTGGATCCGCGCATCTCCGGGAGCCGGGCATGACGCGCGCCGTCGCGACGCCACAGCCGGGGCCGCTCCGCTCGGTGCTGCGCTCGCGCCCCGTGAAGCGGCTGCTGGCTCGGCCGCTGGCCGTGATCGGGGGCGTGATCGTGCTCCTGTTCGTGGCGCTGGCCGTGTTCGCGCCCTGGATCGCTCCGTACGACCCGGCGGCGCCCGACTTCCTGGCCGTGCGGCAGCCGCCCAGCGAGGCGTACCTGCTGGGTACCGACGAGATCGGCCGGGACCTGCTCTCCCGCGTCGTGTTCGGGGCGCGCGCCAGCCTGATCGCCGGCGTGATCTCGGTCGCCATCGCGATGCTGGCCGGCGTTCCGCTGGGCCTGCTCGCCGGGTTCTACGGCGGCTGGATCGACGAGGCGATCATGCGCGTCACCGACGCGCTCCTGTCGTTTCCGTTCCTGATCCTCGCCGTGGCGCTGGCCGCCGCGCTGGGGCCGAGCCTCGAGAACGCCATGATCGCGATCGGGATCGCCGTGACGCCTACCTTCGTGCGGCTCACGCGAGGGCAGGTTCTGGCCGTGAAGGGCTCCGAGTACGTACAGGCGGCCAGGGCGCTCGGGGCGGGCGACGCCCGGATCCTGTCGTTCCACGTCCTCCCCAACGCGTTCGCGCCGATCCTCGTCCAGGCCACCGTCACGATCGCGCAGGCGATCATCGCCGAGTCGTCGCTGTCGTTCCTCGGACTCGGCGTGCAGCCGCCGGTCCCCAGCTGGGGAGGGATGCTGAACACGGCGAAGAACTTCCTGGTGCAGGCGCCGTGGATGGCGGTCTGGCCGGGCGTGTCGATCTTCCTGACGGTGCTGGCGTTCAACCTGTTCGGCGACGGGCTGCGGGACGCGTTCGACCCGAGAGACGTCACGTGAGTCGCGACGACGGCCGTGACGGCGACCGCCTCCGCCCCCCGCGCCCCCTGCGCCTGCCCACCGCCGCCGACCTCGCCACCTTCTCCGTCTGCCTCCGGGGCGCCTGCGGCGGGTACGGCGTCGCCGTCGCCACCGCGCGTCCCAACGTCGGCGCGCTGGTGCCGTACGTGTCCGAGCGCGGCGCCGTGGCGACGCAGGCCCGGGTCGACACGACCCTCGGGGCGCGAACGCTGGAGCGCTTGGGTCGCGGCGAGCCGGTCGCCCAGGCGATCGACGATCTCCTCGCCGGCGATCCGGACCGTGCGCTCCGGCAGCTGCACGGCGTCGACGCGAGCGGCGTGCACGCCGTCACCGGCGAGCGCTGCGTGCCGTTCGCCGGGCACCTCGCCGGCACCGGCGTCAGCGTCGCGGGCAACATGCTCGCCGGCCCGGAGGTGCTCGCGGCGATGCTCGAGGCGGCGGCCGACGGCGCCCGGCTCGACATCGGCGAGCGGCTGCTACGCGTGCTGGAAGCCGGTCAGGCGGCGGGCGGCGACAAGCGCGGCAAGCAGTCCGCCGCCCTGCTCGCGGCGTCGCCGGAGCCGCGGCTGCACCACAACCTCCGCGTCGACGATCACCCCGACCCCGTCGCCGAGCTGAGGCGCCTGAAAGGCGTCATGGACGAACAGACCGAGCTCCTCCGCGCCTCGTACGGAGAGGAGGGCGTCCGCCTGTTCAGCCGCGTCCGGCGCTGACCGGAGCCGCGGCGCGGGTAGACTCGCCACGCCATGGAGACGCTCAAGCTGTTGTGGTCGTTCGCCAAAGTCGGTCTGTTCGGATTCGGCGGCGGTCCGTCGATGATTCCGCTCATCCAGGAGGAAGTGGTCGACGTCCAGCGTTGGCTGACGAAGGAGGAGTTCCTGGACGCGTTCGCCTTCGGCAACGCCCTCCCCGGACCGATCGCCACGAAGATGGCCGGCTACGTCGGCTTCAAGGTCGCCGGCTGGCCGGGCGCGGCCGCCGGCCTGGTCGGCGTGACCGTGCCGACGATCCTCGCCATGATCGCGCTGGGCGGGCTGTACCTCCGCTACCGCGAGTCGCCGCTGTTCGGCGCGTTCCTGCGCGGCGTGCGGCCCGTCGTGATCGCGTTGCTGGCGCTCGTCGTCTGGGAGTTCGCGCCCCGCGCGTTCGGAGCCCCGCCCGAGTGGCTGGCCAACTGGGCGCTCTGGGCGCTGGCCATCGGCGCGTTCGCGCTGGCCATCCGGTTCGGCGTCCATCCCGCCGTCCTCATCGTCGCCGGCGGCGTGACCGGCCTGATCTTCCTGCGCTGACCCGAAGGAGCACCATGGATCCCACCACCCCCTACCCCTCGCAACGCATGCCGGTCCTGGCGCGCAACGTCGTCGCGACCAGCCAGCCGCTGGCCGCGGCGGCGGGCCTGCGCATGCTGGCCAACGGCGGCAACGCCGTCGACGCCGCCCTGGCCACCGCGATCGCGCTCACCGTGGTCGAGCCAACCAGCAACGGCATCGGAAGCGACGCGTTCGCCATCCTCTGGGACGGCGAGCGGCTGCACGGCCTGAACGCCTCGGGTCGCAGCCCCGCCACGCTGACGCCGGAACGGTTCGCCGGCATGGACGCCGTTCCGCTCCGCGGAGAGGACACGGTCACCACGCCGGGCGCGGTGTCGTCGTGGGTCGAGCTGCATCGCCGCTTCGGCTCGCTCCCGTTCGCCGACCTGTTCGCCCCCGCCATCGGCTATGCGCGGGACGGCTTTCCCGTCTCGCCGATCACCGCCCGCGCCTGGTCGCTCTCGGAGAAGGCGTTCGGCGCGCGCCCCGACTTCGCGCAGGCGTTCCTGCCCGGTGGGCGCGCACCGCGGGCGGGGGAGACGTGGCGCTTCCACGATCAGGCCGACACGCTGGCCACGATCGCGGAGACGTACGGCGAAGCGTTCTACCGCGGCGCCCTGGCCGAACGGATCGCAGCGCACGTCCGGGGCGGCGGCGGTCTGCTGGACGCCTCCGATCTGGACGCGCACCGGCCGGACTGGGTCGGGACGATCTCGACCGCCTACCGCGGAACCGAGCTGCACGAGATCCCCCCGAACGGCCAGGGCCTCGCCGCGCTGATCGCGCTGGGCATCCTGCGCCACACCGACGTCGCGGACGCGGAGCCGGACTCGGTCCATGCCGTCCACCTCCAGATCGAGGCGATGAAGCTGGCGTTCGCCGACGCGTACCGCTACGTCGCGGACCCGGACCACCTCGACGTCACGCCGGAGGAGCTGCTGGACGACGGCTACCTGGCCTCGCGGGCCGCCGAGATCGATCCGAACCGCGCGGGGGCGCCGACGTACGGCGTGCCGAAGCGGGGCGGCACGGTGTACCTGACCGCGGCCGACGCGGACGGCCGGATGGTGTCGTTCATCCAATCGAACTACTACGGCTTCGGCTCGGGCGTGGTGGTGCCGGGAACCGGCATCTCGCTCCAGAACCGCGGCGCGGGGTTCACGCTCGAGGAGGGCCATCCGAACCGGGTCGGCCCCTCGAAGCGGCCGTTCCACACGATCATTCCCGCCTTCCTCACCGAAGGCGGCCGGCCCCGGACCAGCTTCGGCGTGATGGGCGGCCCGATGCAGCCCCAGGGGCACGTGCAGATGGTGCTGAGGACCGTGGCGTGGGGCCAGAACCCGCAGGCAGCCGCCGACGCGCCCCGCTGGCGCGTCGTCGAGGGACGCACGGTCGCGGTCGAGTCGGGCGTGCCCGCGGACGTCGTCGACGCGCTGACGGCGCTGGGGCACGACGTGACGGCCACCGCGCCCGAGGCGAGCTTCGCGTTCGGCGGCGCGCAGCTGATCGAGCGGCTGCCCGGCGGCGGCTACGCGGCCGGTAGCGATCCCCGCAAGGACGGCCTGGCGATCGGATTCTGAGCGCCGTTCCGCAGGCCGCGCGACATGCTCGTGCGGCCTGCCGTGGCACCCTCCGTGTGCGACGGGGCCGTACGAACGGTCCGGCCCGCGCATCCGCATCCGACGACGGGGCGTCCCGCCCCCGGGGAGGTTCCCCATGCCCACCGCCAAGCAGGGCGACACGGTCCAGATCCACTACACCGGCAAGCTCGACGACGGCACCGTCTTCGACAGCAGCGAGGGCCGCGAGCCGCTCGCATTCACCCTCGGCGAGGGCCAGGTCATCTCGGGCTTCGAAGAGGCCGCGATCGGCATGGAGGTCGGGGAGAGCAAGGAGACCCGTCTCGACGTCGATGACGCGTACGGCGAGCGGCGCGAGGATCTCCTGCTCGAGGTCCCGCGCGAGCAGCTGCCCGACGAGCTCGAGGTCGACGTCGGCACGCCGCTCCAGCTCCAGCAGCCCGACGGCCGCGCGGTGCCCGTGACGGTCGCCAAGCTGGACGAGGAGCAGGTCACGCTGGACGCCAACCATCCGCTCGCCGGTCAGCCGCTGACCTTCCAGATCACCCTGGTCGGAATCGGCGACGGCTGACCCCTCGGGGCGTTGGGCCGGCATGGACCTGCTCGAGCCCACGTTGCGCCGGATCGCCTGGCTCGAAGCGGCGGCCGCGGACGCCCTGGCGCCGGCCGAGGAGGTCGTCTCCGACGGCTGGCGCCTGCGCTTCAACCGGGGCGTCACGCGCCGCGGCAACAGCGTCCTGCCCGAGGCCCGCGGTGAGCGACCGCTGGGCGCCAAGCTGAGCGAGGCCGAGACGTTCTACCGGAGGCGCGGCGTCGTGCCACGCTTCCAGCTCACCTCGGCCGCCCGTCCGGCCCGTCTGGACGACGAGCTCGCCCGCCGCGGCTGGGAGCGCGAGCCGGGCGCGACGGTGCTGCAGCACGGACTCGAGACGCTGCCCGAGGCGCCCGACGACGCCGCAGCGGGCGACGTTCGCGTGGCCGAGCGGCCGGACGCCGGCTACACCTCGGTCCAGGACGCCGTGGTGCCCGGCTCCGGCGCTTGGGCCGAGGCGAGGGCAGCGGCGCTCCACGGCGCGGGGCTGGTGCCGTGGCACCTCGACGTCCGCGGTGACGACGGGCGCGCGGTCGCGGCCGGGCTGGCCGTGCTCGATCCTCAGCGCCGGTGCGTGGGCCTGTTCTCGCTCGCGACCGTTCCAGGCGCCCGCGGGCGTGGCCACGGACGCGCCCTCGTCGCCGCGGCGCTGCGCCGTGCGCACGCTGCCGGTGCACGCTGCGCGTACCTCCAGGTGGACGCCCGGAACGACGCGGCGTTACGCCTGTACCGGCGGCTCGGTTTCGGGGTGCATCACGCCTATCACTACCGGCGGGGCGAGTCGCCCGACTAGTCTGCGGCCGCCGCCGCGGGTCAGTGGAACACGCCGCCGCGTCGGCGCGCGTCCTGAAGCACGTCGGCCATGTCCAGCGCCCGGCTCGTCCCCACCACCACGCAATCCTCCGGATCGTCCGCGAGCCCCACGGGGATGTCGGTCACGCGGCTGAGGAACAGGTCCAGGTTGCGCAGCTGCGCGCCGCCGCCCGTCAGCACGATGCCGCGGTCGATCACGTCGCTGACCAGCTCCGGGGGCGCCAGCTCGAGCACCTTGCGCAGCCCGCCGGCGATCTTGTCGAGCGAGCTCGCGAGCGCCTCGACCACGTCCGTCGTCGTGACCTGGGCGGTCTTCGGCATGCCGTCGATCAGGTCCCGGCCGCGAACCTCGATCGAGGTCGGCTCTTCTCCCGGGGCCAGCGTCGCCGCGCCGACCTCCCGCTTGATCTGCTCCGCCGTGCGGTCGCCGATCAGCAGGTTGTGGTGGTCCTTCACCCAGCCGATGATGTCGCGGTCGAAGTGCGTGCCCGCGATGCGCAGGCTCTCGGAGACGACGATCCCGCCCATGCTGATCACCGCGAGGTCGGTCGTTCCGCCGCCCACGTCGATGACCATCGAGCCGACCGGCTCGGCGATGTCGATCCCCGCCCCGATCGCGCCGGCGACCGGCTCCTCGATCAGCAGCGCCTTGCGCGCGCCGATCTCGTGCACGGCTTGCAAAACGGCGCGCCTCTCGACCTCGGTGATGCCCGAGGGGATGCACACCATGATCGTGGGCCGGAGGAAACGGCTGGGGCCGGTGAGGATCTTGCCGACGAACGCCTTGAGCATCCGCTCGGTCAGGGTGTAGTCGGCGATGACGCCGTCCGCCATCGGGCGGATCGCGGTGATCGAGCCGGGCGTGCGCCCCAGCATCCGATAGGCGTCCTGCCCGACGGCCTTGATGTCGGTCGTGCCTTTGAGGACGGCGATGACGGCCGGCTCGCGGAGGACGACGCCACGGCCCTTCACGTGGATGCGTACGTTGGTGGTGCCGAGGTCGACGCCGATCATGGCGCCACGCTACCAGACCCCTGCCTGCGCCGGATGACCGGCGACGCGCTCCGCGCGCCGTGGTAGGAGGGGAGCATGAAGGCGATCGTCGAACGAGGTGGCGCGCTCCGCTGGACCGACGCGCCCGATCCCGTCCCAGGCCCCCGCGACGCCCTGGTCCGCGTCGGCGCCGCGGGCGTCAACCGTGCCGATCTCGCGCAACGCGCCGGACGCTACCCGCCTCCGCCCGGCGCGTCCGAGATCCTCGGCCTCGAGGTGGCGGGCGAGGTGCTCTCCGCCCCGCCGGACAGCGGCTGGCGTCCGGGCGACCGGGCCTGCGCGCTGCTTCCCGGGGGCGGCTACGCCGAGCTGGCCGCGGTCCCCGCGCGGATGCTGATGCCGGTGCCCGCCCGCCTGGACGACGTGCAGGCGGCTTCGCTGCCCGAGGTGCACCTGACGGCGTTCCTGAACCTGATCCTCGAGGCGGGGCTCCGGCCCGGCGAGCGGGCGCTGGTCCACGGTGGCGCCAGCGGCGTCGGCACCGCGGCGATCCAGCAGATCCGGGAGATCGGCGCGCACGTCGCGACCACCTCCAGCGCCGGGAAGGTGGACCGCTGCGCCGCGCTCGGGGCGGACCCAGCGCTGGACCGGCGCGACCCGGCGTGGGCTGAGCGGCTGCGAGACGCCTGGGGCTCCGTCGACGTGATCCTGGACATGGTCGGCGCGGACACCGCGGCTGCTGCGTTCGATCTTCTGGGCACCGGTGGCAGGCTGATCTGGATCGCGACGCTGTCGGGCGCGAAGATCGAGGTCGACGTCCGGGTCGCGATGCGCAAGCGCCTGACGCTGAAGGGCTCGACGCTCCGCGCCAGGCCGCTGAACGAGAAGATCACGCTTCGCGACGCGTTCGTCGCCAGGCTCTGGCCGGCGTTGGAGGCGGGCCGCATCGTCCCGGTCGTGCACGAGGCGGTCGCCGTCGCCGAGGTCGAGCGTGCCCACGAGCTGCTGCGCGCCAACGCGACCGTCGGCAAGGTCGTGCTGCGGATGCCGTGACGGACCGCGCGCGACGAAGAATCCCGTGGGGTCTCCGCTGGGGGGGCAGCGGGGCGCGGAGACGCGGCCACGGGATTCGCCGGCGAGCGTACCCAGGCCGGGCCGCGTCCGGGTAGGTCGCCGGTCACAGTTCGGGTCGCCGTCCGCCCCTGGTACGCTTCGGCCCGTGGATACGCCTCCGTTCACCCGCCTGGCCCAGGTCTACGACGCCATCATGGAGGACGTCGAGTACGACGACTGGGTCGCGTTCGTGCTCAGGCAGGCGACCGTTCGGGGCTTCGCGGGCGGGAGGCTCCTGGATCTGGGGTGCGGTACCGGGAACGCCACCGCGCCCGCGCTGGACCGGGGGTTCGAGGTCGACGGGCTCGACGCCTCGCCGGAGATGCTCGAGGTGGCGCGGGCCAAGCTGCCGGACACCGAGTTTCACGTCGGCGACGTGCGCGACTTCGAGCTGCCGCACCGCTACGCGTTGGTGTACTCCGTGTTCGACGCGCTCAACAACCTGCTGACGGACGAGGCGTTCGTGGCGATGGCGCGCCAGGTGCGGCGGCACCTGGAGCCGGGCGGCTGGTTCGTGTTCGACGCGAACACCCGCGCCGGTCTACGGCGTCTGTGGGAGGACGACCGCGCGGAAGGGTGGGCCGGCGAGGTGTACTACCGCTGGCTTCACCGCTACGACCCCGGCACCGACCTGGCCGTCGTCGAAGCGTTCTGCGACGGTCCGGGCGGGGCGTTCACGGAGGTGCACCAGGAGCGGCCGTACGATCCGGACGACCTCCGGCGCCTGTTGCACGATGCCGGCTTCGCTGCGGTCGAGGTGCTCGTATACCCGGACGCCGTTCCGGCGGACGCCAGCGAGCCTCGGGTCTGGACGTTCGCGCGGGCGCCCGGCCACGAAAACGAAGGTTCCTAGCCGCCCCGGCCGGTCTACCCCTCGCCCGAAGCCTCGTTCGACCGGCTGCCCGGCTGTTCGACCGTTTCCCGGCTCGCCGCCGGTCCAGCGGGCGCCGGATCGACGCCGGCCGCCTCGCGCGCCAGGCGGGCGATGTTGCTGACGTCCTCGTCGCCGAAGCCGCGCCGGATCAGGACCGTCTCGGCCTGCTCGACCCAGGCGGCGAGCGGCAACGGCACGCCCCGCTCGCGAGCGGCGTCCAGCGCGATGCCGAGGTCCTTGCGGTGCAGGCGCGTGCGGAATCCGAGGGGGTAGGCGCCTCGCAGCATGTTGGGACCGCGGTTCGTCAGGCCCCACGATCCCGCGGCGCCGCCCGAGAGCGCCTGCAACGCCGCCTCGGCGTCGATGCCGGAGCGCATCGCGAACGACAGTCCTTCGGCCACCGCGGCGTACGTGCCGGCGATGACGACCTGGTTCACCGCCTTGCACAGCTGGCCGGCGCCGACGGAGCCCACCCTCGTCAAGGTCGTCCCCAGCACCGAGAGCACCGGCCTGGCCCGCTCCAGCACCTCCTCGTCTCCGCCGATCATGATCGACAGCGTGCCGTTCGCGGCGCCTTCGCTCCCGCCGGAGCAGGGGGCGTCGAGCATGTGGACGCCCCGGCGCCGCAGAGCCTCCGCGATCTCGCGGGTGACGTCCGGCGAGATCGTGGACATGTCGATCACGATCGCGCCCTCGCCCAGCCCCTCCGCCACGCCGTCCGGACCCAGCACCACCTCTCGCACGTCGGGCGAGTCGCCGACGATCGTGACGACCATCTCCGCCCCTTCCGCCGCCTCGCGCGGGGTCGCCGCCCGAGCCGCGCCGGCGTCGGCCAGCGGCCGCTCGCGCTCGCGCGTGCGGTTGTGGACCGTGACCTCGTGCCCAGCGTCCAGCAGCCGGCGTGCCATCGGCGCGCCCATCGTTCCGAGTCCGACGAATCCCACCTTCATGATGTTCCTTCCCGGCGCGTCGCCGCGCCCGCCCGCGTCGCGGCGCTGGCCCGCATCGTCGCGTGATCCCGCCAGATCGGCTCCAGCACGGCCGAGAGGCGCTTGGCGACGGCGGCGTTGTGTTCCTCGACCTGCTGGCGCCTGGGTTGCTGCGGATGGTCGTCCGGACCGTCGAGCGCCCGCTCCGGGAGCGGACCCCCGGCCGCCTCGCGCCAGCGGTGCCGCCAGGCGTCCGGTAGGCGGTCCGGGACCTCCCGCCCGGTCATCGCCGACCAGGCCTGAGCCCAGGCGCGCGGCGCCACGGAGAACGCCTCGTAGCCGCCGCCGCCGGTGACGATCCAGCGACCGCCGGTGAGCTCGTCCGCCAGCGCCGCGACGCGTCGGTAGAGGTCGCGCAGGCCTCGCAACGTGAGCGACAGGTCGGCCAGCGGATCGTCGCGGTGTGGATCGGCGCCGGCCTGCACCAGAAGCAGGTCCGGTCCGAACGCACGCAGCGCGCGGGGGACCACCTCGTCGAACGCGTCGAGGTAGCTGTCGTCCTCGGTGAACGGCTCCAGCGGGAGGTTCACCGACAGGCCCCGGCCCTCTCCGGTCCCCAGCTCGTAGCTGTGCCCGGTGCCGGGGAAGAGGTACCGGCCGGACTCGTGCAGGCTGATCGTGAGCACGTCGGCGCGATCGTAGAACACCTGCTGGACCCCGTCGCCGTGGTGCGCGTCCAGGTCGAGGTAGGCGACGCGGAGTCCGCGGTCGGTGGCGCGCAGGATCGCCAGCGCCAGGTCGTCGTACACGCAGAAGCCCGAAGCCCGGTCGGGCATGGCGTGGTGCAGGCCTCCCGCGAAGGTCGCGGCGCGCCTCGTGCGGCCGTCCAGCACCAGCTGCATCGCGGTCACGGTGGCGGCGCAGACCGCCTCGACGCTCTGGTGCAGCCCGTCGACGACGGGCGTGTCGGCCGTCCCGAGACCGAACCGGTACGCCTCTTCGGGACGTTCGCCTCGCGAGACCCGGGCGACCATCTCGAGGTACGCGGCGTCGTGGACCCGCCCCAGCTCGCCAGGCCGAAGCGGGGTGGGCGCGACCACCTCGTCCGCGTGGAGCAGGCCGGCGGTCTCGAGCAGGTCCTTGACGAGGGCCAGGCGGACCGGCTTGAACGGGTGGTCGGGCGACAGCGTCCAGCTCGCCAGCTCGGGGGCGTAGACGAACGCGGCGTCGAGCGTGGGCTCCGCGGACGGGTCGGCATCGCTCACGTGGGCTCGGGACCGGACGACGGCTCCCGTTCCAGCGGCCAGCCGATCTCGTACCCCTCCTCGCGCAGCCAGCGCGCCAGGCCGCGCCCGTCCATCGTGCCGACGCGCAGCACGAACGCGACGACGTCCGGCTCGCTCCGGGTCGTGAGGACGCTCGCGACGTTCGCGCCGCGCGCGGCCAGCCGGTCCAGCAGCCCGGCCAGGGCGCCGGGACGGTTGGGCAGCTCGACCTCGAGGCGGGTCGACGCCCGCCCGACGCCCGTCATCTCGACCAGCGCGTCCAGAAAGTCGCTGGCCGTGACGATGCCGACCAGGTCGCCGGACTCCATGACGGGCATCGCTCCGATGGCGTGGTGGCGCAGAACGCTGGCCGCCTCGTCGATCGGGTCCAGCGGGTGGGCCGTCCACACGAGCGTCGTCATCAACGCGCGCACGGGATCCGAGACGCCGACGTCGGGCCGGGCCTTGGGGTGGCGGCTTCCGACGGTGCGGAGGTCACGGTCGGACACGATGCCGACGAGGCGCCCCTCGTCCAGGACGGGGAAGTGTCGTAGGCGCCGTTGCGCCATCAGGGCGGTCACGTCGCCGATCGGCTCGTCGGGGCCGATGGCGACCACCGGTCGCGTCATGATGTCTCGTACGAGCATGGTCCTCCTCGGGTCGCCCCACGATAGCGCGAACCGCTCATGCGCCCAGTCCGCGCGGCTTCGTACGTAGCCGGTGGAACTCGCGCACGACGGCCTCGGGCGCGCCTGGGCCGATGCGCGCGACCAGGCCGTTGGCGGGATCGGCGCGCACCTCGGGGTCGCTGGTGGGCATCGGCTCCAGTCCGACCTTGCCGTACAGGCGCTCCAGGCGGCGCTTGTACGCGAACGGTCCGAGGCCGGACCGGTCGAGGTCGTAGTGCCAGGCGTAGAGGGTGGCGAACACGACCGTGCCGTCGTAGCGGCCGCCGGCGAACGCCCACTCGAGCATCCGCTCGGCGAGGTGCTCGCCACGGACGGCGGGCGCGACCTCGACGGCGCCGAGCTCGATCAGGCGACCGCTGCGGTCGTCGCCCCAGGTCTCGATCTCGCTGGGCGGGTGGAAGGTGACGTAGCCGACGGTACGCGTCGCGTCCTCGGCGACGACGACGAGGCCGTGCGGGTCGGACGCGATGTCGATGAGCGCGAGGCGCTGCAGATCGGGCGGCCGGAACACGTCCAACGCGGGGTGAAGAGGAAGGGGAGGCGCGTCCGCGGTCAGCTCGCGGACGCGCGCTCCCGACGTCATGCGGGGCTCTCGGCGGGGAGGGCGCCGTCTCGGGCGTGGGCGCGCCAGCGGTCGACGAGCAGGTCGCCCGGCCGGAGCAGCCCGTCGGCCGCTTCGCCCCGGAGCGGCGCGGGGAAGCGCGGGTGCGTGAGCCAGGCGGTCCGGCCGTGCGTCTCGAGCGCCTCGCCCGCCGCCCGGAGCGCGCCCGCGCGCATCGTGCTCGGAAGGTCGTCGTCCAGCAGGCGCCCGAGCGTGGCGCCGAGCGACGCCGGATCGCCGTGCGCCACGTCGATGCGAAGCGCCAAGGCACGTAGCCACGCGTGCAGGCCCGGATCGCCCGTGCTGTCGCCGACGGCCTGCAGCGCGGACCATGCCTGGTCCACCGCTTCGCCCGCGGCGCCGGCCCGCCCGGCGCGGAGCAGCGCCGCCGCCCGGTGCACGGCCACTTCGGCGCGCAGGAAGGGGAAGCGCGAGAACCGGTCGGCGCGGTCGACCAGCGCCAGGGCATCCGGCGCCGGTTCCAGCAACGACGCGACCAGCAGCGCGCGCCGAGCCAGGGCGTCGGCAGGCCGCGTCTCCTCCTCGCCGGCCGGTACGCGGCGCGCGACGGTCTCGAGCAGCGCGCGCGCCTGCCTAAGGTCGCGACTCCGCGCGGGAGCGTCGTCCAGCTGCGGGAAGGGCGGGACCCAGGCGACGCCGAGGCCTCGGGCGGCGTAGGCGGCGCCCAGTCGAAGGACCGTCCGATCGATCCGGTAGGCGGCGTCCACCCCGTGGGCGTCGCCGTAGGCGCGATAGCGCTCCGCGGTCGACGCCAGCAGCGAGACCGCCCGGTCGTGGTCGCCGCGGGCCAGCAGCAGCAGCGCGCGTTCGTCGTCCACCCGCGCGCTCCAGAAGCCGCGTTCGATCGCGTCGCCCTCCTCCGTGTCGAGGATCGTGCGCGCGGCGGCGAAGTCGGCGTCCGCGGCGTCCAGGTCGCCGAGGCGGAGCGACAGCGTGGCGCGGCGGGCCAGGTACCGGGTGCGCTCGCTCCCGAGCGCACCGCTCCGCTGTGCCAGGCGGACCGCGTCGTCGAAGCTGGCCGAGGCGTCCGCGAAGCGGCCCAGCGACATCCGCACGTCGCCGGACTGGAACGCCAGGCGCGCGCGCACGAGGTCGTCGTCGGACTCGACGCTGGCGAACTCGCGGGCCGCCGCTTCGAGGTCGCCGCGGTCCTTGTGGATCAGGCCGGCCCACACCGCCACCTTGGCGCGCCCGAGACGCTGCGCGGCGTCGCGACCCTCGAGCGTCGCGACCTGGGGACGCGCCTCGGTCTCGACGATGCGGGCGGCTTCCTCGAGATCGCCGCGCCAACGCACGATGCTGGCGCGGACCAGCGCCGCCTCCGCCGACATCAGCGGATCGTCGCTGCCCGGCCACGAGGCGAGCAGCAGGCGGGCCGTCTCGTGGTGCCCGCGCAGCACCGAGCCTTCGGCCTGCTTGAGCACCGCCCACGCCCGGCGCCGCGCGTCCGCGGACGCTGTGAGCACGGTGAACGCGTCCAGGGCGTCGCTGTGCTGGTACGAGCCCAGCTTCACGTAGTGGCCGGCGACCTCTTCGGCCAGCCGCTCGAACGCGCCTCTGTCGCGAGGAGCGAGCTCGTCGCGTGCCGTGCGCCAGGCGCGCCGCGCCAGCGACTGGGGGACCCCGTGCTGGCGCATCCATTCGATCAGCGCGTCCCAGTCGCGCGCTTCGTAGAGATGGTGGACGTGCCGAGCCGCGGTCTCGCCGCTGGGCGCCGCCTCCGCTTCGTCGTGGAGCCGCGCCGCGGCGGCCGCGTGGAGGCGGCGGTGACGCTGGGGGTCGTCGTTCGCCAGCCGGTCTCGGAGCGCACGGACCAAGCGACGGGAGAAGCAACGGACCTCGTCGGCGTCGTCGCCGGGCAGCGTGTCGACGAAGGCGCGCTCGAGCTCGCTGGGCGAGCCTTGCTGGTCCGGCCTCAGCGCGCTCAGATCGGCGAGGCGGAAGGTCGGGAACTCGGGCAGCGAGATGACCGCGAGGGCCGCCAGGAAGTCGCGCAGCCGTGCGTCGCCGCCACCGATCACGAGGTCGCTCAGCCGCGCGATGGACGCTTCCGAGGTGTCGTCTTCGGGCAGCGGGGCTCGGATCTCCGCGAGCAGGGTGAGCGTCCTCAGCTCTTCGAACGAGCGGCCGGCCCGCTGGACGATCTCCTCCTGCTCGCCGGCGGGCAGGTGCGGCAGGCGCGCCTTGACGAAGCGGCGGGCCTCGCCCGCTGTGGGCGGCGTGAGTCTTACGGGCACGCCGAAGCCGCCGGGACGCTGAAGCGCACGGGCGGGCAGATCGGTCATCGAGACGAGGACGCTGGTCGAGGGAAGGGTCGAGAGCGGGTCGATCAGGGTGGACCAGAGCCACTCGGGCGCGCCCACGCGCGGGACCTCGGGCGTGTTCAGCCGGAGCGGCACCGCGCCCAGCGTCTGCTGGTGCGTGAGGGCCTGGGAGACGTGGAGCAGGAGGACCACGGGAGCGTCGTCGGCGCGCAGGGCGTCGAGGATCGCCCGGGCGACGTCGGCCTGGGCGTCCGCCTGGACGGCGTAGGCGCCGCCCGTGCCGATCTTGGCCAGGCGCGCCTCCATCGCGTCGCGCTCGACCCCCAGGCGCTCGCCGAGGCGGGCCAGCGTCGTTCCCAGATCGGCGCCGCCGAACTCCGCACGGATCACCTGCGCATCGGCCGCAGGTGGAACCTGGAGCGCCTGCTGGATGTAGTCGGTGAGCATCGTCTTGCCGGAGCCGGGCCGGCCGGTGACGAGGAGCTTGGGGTGCTCGCCGTCCCGTACCGAGCGGACGAACGAGCGGAACGCGCGCCGCTTCTCGCGTCCGAGGAGCTGCAGCACCTCCTGCTCGGCGCTGGCGTGCGGCGAGAGCAGAACCTCGATCTCGGGCGCGTGCAGCGGCTCGTCGCTGGCGGCGGCCCACAGCTCCCGGAGGATCTCGAACAGCACGCGCTTGTCGGAGAGCTTGCCCTTGTCGCGGTAGATGATGTTGCGCACGACGTTCGGGTTCGCGCCGCGCGCCTCCATCTGCCTACGGAGCCAGTTGATGCTTCCGAGCACGCCCTGCTCGTCGCGTCTGGTGCCGACGGCGTCGCGCACCGTCTCGAAGACGGCACGCCAAGGACTGACGGTGGTTCGCGGAGTCGCGGGCACCTCCCTAGTCTATCGTGACCGGTAATCGGGTACACAATCTCGCAGACGGCGTGGGAGCGCTCGCGCCGCCGCTTTCGCAGCGCCGTCGCGCGCGGGTACACATCGCATCCAGCCGCCGCGGTCGTCCCGTCCCCGGGGCCACGGAACGGCGCGAGGGCCGGTGCTATGCTCCGCGCCATGGATCTGCTGGCCCACGCCGCCTCCGGTGCGCGCCTCACGGCCGACGAAGCGCTCGAGCTTCAAGCGGCCCCGCTGTTCGCGCTGGCGGGCGCCGCCGACGCCGTGCGGCGCCTGCGGACCGACCCGACCACCGTCACCTACCTGATCGATCGCAACGTGAACTACTCGAACGTGTGCACGATCGGCTGCGCCTTCTGCGGCTTCTACCGCACGCGTCGGCAGGCGGACGCGTACGTGCTGAGCTACGACGCCATCTCCGAGAAGCTCCGCGAGCTCGAGGCGGTCGGGGGGAGCCGCGTGCTCATGCAGGGCGGCGTGCACCCGACCCTGCCGTTCTCCTGGTACCTGGACCTGATGCGGCACCTCAAGGAGCGTCACCCGACGATCCGCGTCGAGTCGTTCAGCCCCGAGGAGATCAAGGGCATGGCGAAGCTGACCGGCATGACCCCCCTCGAGGTGCTGCGGGAGCTGGCCGCGGCCGGCCTCGACGGGCTTCCGGGAGGCGGAGGCGAGATGCTCGTCGACGACGTCCGCCACGCCAAGCACGTGTCGCCGGCGCGCATCTCGGCAGACGAGTGGATCGCCGTGATGGACGACGCCCAGTCGCTGGGGCTCTACACGACCGCGACGATGGTGATCGGCTTCGGAGAGACCGAAGCGCAACGCATCGCGAGCCTCATGCGGATCCGCGATCAGCAGGACCGGGCGCTGTCCCGCTACGGCAGCGGCTTCTCGGCGTTCATCTCGTGGACCCTCCAGACCGAGGGCGTCCGCATCCACGGCAAGGCGCCCGGCGCCGGCCCGCACGAGTACCTGAAGAACGTCGCGACCGCCCGGCTGGTGCTCGACAACGTCGTGAACCACCAGGCGTCCTGGCCGACGATGGGCTACAAGGTCGCGCAGACGGCGCTGCACTTCGGCTGCAACGACTTCGGCAGCACGATGCTCGAGGAGAACGTGGTCTCGCAGGCGGGCGCCAGGCACCGCGCCACGCCCGAGCGCGAGATGGTGCGCCAGATCGTCGAGGCGGGCTACGTCCCCAAGCAGCGAGACAGCCTCTACGCCATCGTCGCGGTCCCCGACGTCGACGCCGTCCTCGCGCCCCCCGCGCCGGGCGCGGACGAGCCGCAGCCGGCGGCGTAGGCCGGCTCCGTGACGCCGCGCCCGTGACGCCGCTCCCGTGAGCCTGACGCGGACGCGCCTGCGGGCGCGGGTCGTGTACGGCGGCCTCGGGACGGCGGTCGAGGATGGCGCCGCCGTGGTCCAGGACGCCGACGGCGATCGCCGTCTGCTGTACGTCGGAGACGGCGAGGAGGCGACGCGACGCTGGCCCGACGCCGACGAGGTCGACGCGGGGTTCGCGCTCTCGCCGGCGCCGGTGAACGCCCACCTCCATCTCGATCTGACGAGCATGCCGCACGTCGAGGACGACTACGAAGCGTTCGTGCGGGCGGTCGTCCGTCACGGACGCGACGGGCGCCGCGGCGTCGAGGCGGCGCGGCGGGGCCTCGCCCAGCTCGCCGCGGCGGGCACGACGACGTTCGGCGACATCGTCGCCGACGAGGCCACCATGCGGCTTCTGCTGGCGACGCCCGGCGTCCAGGGCGTCGCGTACTGGGAGGTGTTCGCACCCGATCCCGCCGACGCGGACGCGGTGTTCGACGCCACCGTCGAACGGCTGCGCGCCTTCCGGGCGCTTCAGCGGCCGGACGGGCTCCGGGTCGGCCTGTCGCCCCACGCGCCGCACACCGTCTCGGCGCCTCTGCTCGTCCGGCTGGCGCGGCTGGCGTCGGCGAACGACCTGCCGATGCAGATCCACGTGGCCGAGTCGCCCTCCGAGACGCGGCTCCACCGCCACGGCGACGGTCCGCTACGGGAGCTGATGGGTCCGCTCCTGAGCGACTTCCGACCTTCGGGTCGCTCGCCGGTCGGGTACTTGGCCGAGCTCGGCGTGCTGGAGGCCCGCCCGACGCTGGTGCACGGCGTGCACGTCGACGAGGCGGACGTCCGCGCCGTTCAGCGCGCGGGAAGCGCGGTCGTGCACTGCCCTCGCTCGAACCGCTCGCTCCGGACCGGCTCGTTTCCGTGGGAGCTGTACGCGCGTCACGGGGTGAGCGTCGCGTTCGGGACCGACTCGCGCGGGTCCAGCCCGTCGCTCGACGTCCAGGAGGAGGTCGTGGCCGCGGCGCGCTGGCACGGTCGGCACGCGAATCCGGGCGCGCTGGTGCGTGCCGCGGTGAAGGGTGGACACCGTGCGCTGGGCGCCACGCCGCCCAGGGTGGGGCGCGGCGACCCCGCCGACAGGCTCGTCGCGTGGCACGTGGGGGTGCCGGGCGGCGTGTCCGACGTATGACATCCACCGCGCTCCGCCAGGACGTATTCTCGTCCGAGTCCAGGTGCGGCGCGCGGCATCGAACGCCGGCGAAGCACGAAATCACGGGAGGAACCATGAGCGAGAAGCTGATCGAACTCAACGACGACACCTTCGTCGATACCGCCAAGGAAGGCCTCGTCCTCGTCGACTTCTGGGCGCCGTGGTGCGGCCCCTGTCGGATGGTGGGCCCCGTCATCGAGGAGCTCAGCCGCGACTACGCCGGCACGGTGAAGGTCGGCAAGCTCAACGTCGACGACAACCCGCAGACCGCGATGCGGTTCCGGGTCATGTCGATCCCGACGGTGATGCTGTTCAAGGACGGCCAGCCGGTCGAGACGATCGTCGGCGCCATGCCCAAGAGCGCGTACCAGGCGCGGCTCGACAAGCACCTCCCGGCCTGATCGCCAGGTCGTGCGTGTTCCGGCGCACGGCGCCGGGAACGCAGCGAAGCGGGCGGCCCCTCGGGGCCGCCCGCTTCGTGTTCGTCCGGTCAGGGACGCTGCAGGGCCGTGACGCCGCCGCCACGGCGGTCGTCACGGCCCTGCTCGCTACCGGCTCACCAGTCGAACGACTGGCGGTGGACGGTCCGGATCGTGCCGTCCTCGCTGGTGGTCACGGTCCAGGACAGGCCGAGCCGCTCGGCGACGATGGCCAGCGCGTCGGGGCCGACCTCGACCAACGTCAGCAGGTCGGCGAACGGCGGCACTTCTGCCAGCGCCTCCTCGGCCGACGCGTCGGTCTCCGTCTCGGCCTCGGTCTCGGCCTCGTCCTCGGCACCGAGGTCCTCGGCGTCGTCGACGACCAGCTCGATCCGGTACGCGCCCTGACCGCTGCCGCCCCAGGTCGTGGCGCCGATCAGGAGCTCGCGCCCGTCCGACCGGAAGCGGATCTCCGACCGGTCGGTCCATGGGGCGTCGTCGTTCTCCGCCAGGACGTTGCCGGTCTCGGCGTCGTACAGGTAGAGGAACGTATCCAGCGGCTCCGACGTCATCACGACGGACGCCTCCACGCCGGCGGGAAGCGCCGCGGGGCGCCAGAGATCGACGGTCTCGCCCATCTCGGCGAGGGTCGCGTCGGGTCCCAGCTCGGCGTCCACCGGAACGTTGGACGCCAGCGGGCGCGCCTCGACGGGGAGCGCGTCACCGATGCCGGAGAAGCCGGTCTGCCCGCTCAGGTCGACGAGCGGCTGCTCGTCGCCGAACGAATCGAAGTCGGGCTCGTCGGTGAGCGTCTCCTCGCTGCGCGCCTCCTCGAGGGCGGCGGACAGCCCCAGCGAGATGCCCGCCGCGACCGGCTGGGTGGCCAAGCGAAGCGTGTCGGCCAGACCGGCGAGGTCGGCCCCGCCGTCCGCGTACGACCAGCCGACGCGGCCGGTGGGGGAGGCGTCGACGATCGCCGACCAGCCTTCGCCGTCGCGGCCGTCGCCGCCATCGCCTCGGGCGACGGCGAGGACGTCCGCGAACGCGGTGGAGGGCGTCGCGATCACGAGGTGGTCGTCGACGATGCCGACGGCCAGGTCCGTGGTGGGGCCGATCTGGACGCGGCGCACGGCCACGCCGTCGATCTCGGTCTCGCGGACCGAGAGCATGGTCTGCACGCCGGCGAGGTCGTCGAGGTCGGCGGCCATCTCGTCGGTGGACGCCAGCAGCGTGGTGGCCGCCTCGGCCAGCGCGTCGAGCCCCGCCTCGGCCTCGACGGCGGAGGTCACAGGAACGATCGTCGCGGAGGCGGGCTGGAACAGCAGGTCGGAGACGGTGGGCGAGAGCGCGTCGAAGCGGACCGTGTGCGCCTCGTCGCCCAGCCAGGAGAGCAGCAGCGCGTCGAGGTCCAGGCCCGCCTCGTCCAGCAGGGTGGCACGCACGGTGGTCGGCTCGCCCATGGCGGCGCTCACGTCGCCCACGACGCCGTCCAGCCAGTCCAGCCACGCCGTCGGGCGCAGGCTCGAGCCGCTGGCCGACACCGCGTCGGCGGGCGCCCACGCCGGCTCGTTCGAGGTACAGGTCGCGCAGGTCAGCAGGTCGTACAGCGCCGCGTCGCCGCCGTCCGCGTCGGGCGCGAGCGTCGCTTCGAGCCGCCATCCCGCCTCGTCCAGCACGAGGCGCGATCCGCCGGCGCCCACGGTGCGGAGGATCGCGGCGACGCGGTCCACGGCCGCGACGACGGCCTCTTGGTCGGGCGGGATCGGGAGCGAGGAGGTCAGGACGTCGGCCAGACCGGCGACGTCGAACAGAACGCGCGCGCCCAGCGCGGGGTCGCCCGCGACGGCCGCGGGGTGGTCCGCCAGGGACGGCTCGTCGGCCCCGGCGGCACGGCGGAGCGCGCCGCGGACCAGGTCGGGGCGCGAGCCCGCCAGGAACAGGTCGCCCGAGCGCGCCACGACGAGCGGAAGGTCCTCGCCGTCGAACAGCACGTGCATCTCGACGCCGCCCTCGCTCCCCAATGCGTCGCCGCCGAAGCAGTCCAGCAGCGCGTCGTGCAGCGCGTCGGCCGAAGCGCGCGCGCCGTCCGCGACGCGGGCCGCCGCGAGCACGCCGGGCAGTGGCGCGAACGGATCGACGGCGACGGCCAGCAGCAGGTCGTCCGACCACACCTGCTGGCCATCCAGCCCGGCGACCGCCTCGGCAGCGGCGGGGCACGCCTCGCCCAGCGCGCCGGCGATCTCGTCGGGGGTGCCGACGTCGTCGGCCATGTCCAAGAGCCCGGGAACGAACATCGCGGCCGGACCGCCGCCGCCCAGCAGCGCCGGGGCGGAGCCGCCCAGCTCCTCGAGCACCGGCTTCAGCGCGTCCAGCGCGGCGCGTGCACGTTCGAGGTCGAGGTCTTCGAAGGCGGCATCCAGGTCGCCCGCGGGAAGCTGCCCCTGCGTCAGGCCCAGCGCCAGGACGGTCTCCGCGGGCGCGAGGCGCTCCAGCGGGACGTCGCTCTGGGCCAGGCCCGGCGACGCCAGCAGGACCAGCGTCAGGCCGACGAGCAGGGATACGATCCCGGCCGGGCGGGCGAGGCTCGAACGTTCGAAGCGTAGGTGTCGTGGCATGGGATTCCTTTCCGTCGAGATGAGGGAAGCGCCGTCCGGCGTCGGGCGAGGGCTGCGCGAGCGACGGCGTCTTGCGACGCTAGCACGCGTCCATCACGAGATCGTCAGCGCACCTCGTGCACGCCGCTGGGGTCGACGCGAAGGCCCGGCTCGCCACCGTCGCTCGTGACGGCCAGCGCGTAGTCGTCCGGACCGTACTCGACCACCGTCCAGCGCACGCCGCGGGGAAGGGCGAGGTCGACGAGCGCTTCGGTGCCGTAGACGCCCAGCCGAAGCCGGCCGAGCTCCATCAGCAGCCACGCCTCCCAGGCGGTTCGTTCCACCGGGCCCAGCGCCCTGGCGGCCTCGGGCGGGCGGGACCCCGTGACGTCGGACGCCGGTCGCGTCGTGGTGGGGGCGCAGGCGACGCCGGCGATCAGGACCAGCGCCAGGGCCAGCGATGCGGGTCGGTTCCAGGCCATGACCGCATCATAGAGCCGGAGCCTAGGGTCGCTGCTCAGATCGCGTCCTCGGGCGATACCGGGGCCAAGCCCAGGTGCACCACGTAGCGCTGCGCGCCGCGCTTGCGCTGGTAGCGCTGGAGGAGCTCGATCAGCTCGCGTTGGAGCTGCTTCGCATCGTGATAGTCCAGCTCCAGCGCGTCGCGCCAGGCCGACAGGACCGCGGGCCCCTCCGGACCTGGGGGCGCCACGTCGGCGTCGGGCCGGACGGCCATCTGGACCTGGACGCGACCGCGCTCGTCGCGGTAGATCCGCGTGCCCCACGTGCCCAGCGCCTCGCGCCGGGCACGGACGACGGCGCGCCGGAAGAGCCGCTCGACCCACGCCTCGCGCTCGGCGAGAGCCTCTTCGAGATCGCCCGCGGCGCTGGCTTCGAACGGAACGAAGAACACGTCGGCGACCGCTCGGTAGCGGCGCATCGGACGGCCGCGCCGCGGGACGGTCTCGGCGACCTCGAGCAGTCCCGCGTCCACGAACCGTCGTACGCGACGCAGCACCGTGTTGGGCTTCTCGCCGGTCCGCCGGGCGGCCTCTCCGATCGTGAGGGCGGCGCCGAGGAACGGCGCGAGCTGCGCCCGGGTCCTGGCGCCCAACAGCAGTCGGGCTCGCTCTTCGTCCAGAACGACGAGCGTGGAACGTGATTCAGAACGGCTCATATCACCTAGAAGCGTACGACACTCTAGGGGAGCCCTACACCCGGTGCGCGCGACGCACCGTCCGCCACGAGGAGGAACGATGACGTCCCAGAACAGCTTCGGCGCCCGCCAACGCTTCGACACCGGATCGGGAGAAGCGTACTACTACCGACTCGCGACCCTGCAGGAACAGGGGCTCGGCGACATCGACCGCATGCCGTTCTCGATCAAGGTCCTGCTCGAAGCGCTGCTCCGCAACGAGGACGGCTTCATCGTCACCGCCGACGACGTGCGCAAGCTCGCGGCGTACGACGCCCGCCGGCCGGCACAGGACGAGGTGCCGTTCATGCCCGCCCGGGTCGTGCTGCAGGACTTCACCGGCGTGCCCGCCGTCGTCGACCTCGCGGCGCTGCGAAGCGCCATGCACCGCATGGGGGGCGACCCCGACAAGATCAACCCGCAGGTGCCCGTCGACCTGGTCATCGACCACAGCGTCCAGGTCGACGAGTACGACTCGCCGCTGGCGCTGCTCCACAACGCCGAGATCGAGTTCGAGCGCAACCGCGAGCGGTACGAGTTCCTCCGCTGGGGCCAGGCGGCGTTCGAGAACTTCGGCGTCGTCCCCCCGGCGTCCGGCATCGTGCACCAGGTCAACCTCGAGTACCTCGCCAAGGGCGTGCAGAGCCGCCCCCACGGCGATCTCGACGTCGTCTACCCGGACAGCCTCGTCGGTACCGACAGCCACACCACCATGATCAACGGACTGGGCGTCGTCGGCTGGGGCGTCGGCGGCATCGAGGCCGAGGCCGTCATGCTGGGCCAGCCGATCTACATGCTGACGCCCGAGGTGGTCGGGTTCGAGCTCGCCGGCGAGCTGCCCGAAGGCGCGACCGCGACCGACCTGGTGCTGGTCGTCACGCAGATGCTGCGCGAGAAGGGCGTCGTCGGCAAGTTCGTCGAGTTCTACGGCTCCGGCCTGGCGGGCATGACGGTGCCCGATCGCGCCACGATCGCGAACATGGCACCCGAGTACGGCGCCACCATGGGGTTCTTCCCGATCGACGAGGAGACGCTGCGCTACCTGCGGCAGACCGGACGGCTGGACGACGAGGTCGAGGCGGTCGAGCGCTACGCCAAGACGAACGGTCTGTTCCACGAGGCCGGCACGCCCGATCCGGTGTTCGCCGACAGCCTCTCGCTGGACCTGTCCACCGTCGAGCCGGCGCTGGCCGGTCCCAAGCGGCCGCAGGACCGGGTCTTGCTGAGCCGGATGCAGGACACCTTCCACGCCGACCTGCGCAAGCCGCACGCCGAGCGCGGCTTCGCGCTGAGCGAGGCCGACCTGGACGCGTCCGCGACGTTCGAGCTCAAGGGCGAGCGGCACGAGATCCGTCACGGCGACGTCGTCATCGCGGCGATCACCTCGTGCACGAACACCAGCAACCCGTCGGTGATGCTGGCCGCCGGCCTGGTCGCCAAGAAGGCGGCCGAGCGCGGCCTGCACGCCAAGCCGTGGGTCAAGACCAGCCTGGCGCCCGGCTCCAAGGTCGTCACCGAGTACCTCACCGAGACCGGGCTGATGCCCCACCTCGAGAGCGTCGGCTTCTACCTCGTCGGCTACGGCTGCACGACCTGCATCGGGAACTCGGGCCCCCTGCCCGAGCCGGTCGCCGAGGCGATCCAGGCCAGCGACGTCGTCGCGGCCAGCGTGCTGTCGGGCAACCGCAACTTCGAGGGACGCATCAACCCGCACGTCAAGGCGAACTACCTGGCCAGCCCGCCGCTGGTCGTGGCGTACGCCCTGGCCGGCACGGTGGACATCGATCTCGTGAACGACCCCGTCGCCCACGACGCCGAGGGACGGCCGGTCTACCTGAAGGAGCTTTGGCCCGACAGCAGCGAGATCAAGGAGCACCTCGAGGCGGCCATGAACCCTGAGACGTTCCGTCGGATGTACGACGGGATCGAGGCGTCGAACGAGCGCTGGAACGAGATCCCCGTCCGTGGCGGCGAGCTGTTCGAGTGGGACCCGTCCAGCACCTACATCCAGGAGCCCCCGTTCTTCCAGGGCATGGATCCCGAGGTCGCCCCGATCCGGCCGATCGAGGGTGCACGCGCGCTCGTGAAGGTGGGCGATTCCGTGACGACGGACCACATCAGTCCCGCCGGCGCGATCGCGCCGGACACCCCCGCGGGCCGCTACCTCAAGGAGCACGACGTCGCGCAGAAGGACTTCAACAGCTACGGCTCGCGTCGGGGCAACGACCGCGTGATGACCCGCGGCACGTTCGCCAACATCCGCCTCAAGAACCAGCTCGCGCCCGGGACCGAGGGCGGCTGGACGACGGACTTCTTGGACGGCGAGGTCAAGTTCATCTACGACGCGGCGCAGAGCTACCGGGACGCGGGCGTTCCCACGATCGTGCTGGCCGGGCACGACTACGGCATGGGCAGCAGCCGCGACTGGGCGGCCAAGGGCACCTACCTGTTGGGCGCCAAGGCGGTCATCGCCGCGAGCTTCGAGCGCATCCACCGCTCGAACCTGATCGGCATGGGCGTGCTGCCGCTGCAGTTCGAGGCCGGCCAGGACGCCGACGCGCTGGGGCTCGACGGAACCGAGACGTACGCGATTCACGTCGACGACGATCTCGCGCCCCGGCAGGACGTGAACGTGACCGCCACGCGCGAAGACGGCTCGACCGTCGCGTTCACCGCTCGCTGCCGTCTGGACTCGCCGGTCGAGGTGGCGTACTACCGCAACGGCGGCATCCTCCACACGGTGCTCCGGCGCCTGTTCGAGGAGGCGCGGGCGGCGCAGGCCTAGGTCCGCGCCCGAATCGCCTCGTGATCCGCGTGGACATCGCCCGGCGGCCGGCCCGGCCGCCGGGCGGCGTCGTACCTGCCCCCGGCCGCCGCGTCGGGCCACGCGGGCGGAGTGCCGGGGATGTCACGTCGTACCGCCTCGGGCGTGGAGTACGCTCTTGGCATGCGAGAGTTCCTGGGGTTCGTCCTGTTCGCAGCGATCGTCTTCTTCGCCGTGGGCGAGACGGTGGGATGGAACGTCGGCGTCGCCGGCTCGACCCCCGTGTTCGTCTACAAGCGCGACGGCGGCGCGTCCACCGCACGACGCACGATTCAGCGCGATGCGATGCCGGTCGAGGTGGAAGGCCGGGTGCGCGACGGCCAGGTCCGGGTCCAGATCGTCTACCAGGACACCGGAAGCTTCCAGACCAACCGCTCGGCCGAGCCGCCCGAGCTCGTGTTCGAGGAGACGTACCAGCGTGGACAGCGCATCGCGATCGACGAGGTGTTCGACGAAGGGCGCGGCGAGTACACCATCGACCTCACCTTCAGCGGAGCGACCGGACTGTTCCGCGTCGTCGTGCCCGACAACAGCCAGCTCTGACCCCGGCCGGGTGCGTAGCGACGGGGCTGCGGCATGACGTCGGACCGGCGTCTCGCTGCCTCGTCGCCGCGGCGTGTCGCGATACGGCGTGTCGCGATCCCGCGTGTCGTGGTCCAGAGCGTCGTGGCGGCGGCCCTGCTCGTCCTGCCCGGCTTCGGCTGGGCCGGGCAGCTCGTCCGCGTGCTGCTCGAGGACGGGCTCGCCAGCGCGGTGGTGGCGCTGAGCGGGCCCCACGAGGTCCGAACGGTGCGCGGCGTACGGAGCGGCACGGCCTCGCTGACGTGGCCGCTGGCGGTAGATGAGGGCGGCATCGTGTCGGACGGCGCCGAGGTCGGACCGTGGCTGGAGCTCCTGCCCGAGAACGGCGTCGTGCGCAGGGACGGTCGCGCCTACCGCGGGGGTCTCCGCGTCGAGGTGCACGAGGGCGCGTTGCGCATCGTCAACCTCGTCGATCTCGAGGCGTACCTGAGGGGCGTGGTGCCCTCCGAGATGCAGGCGGAGTGGCCGATGGAGGCGCTGAAAGCGCAGGCCGTCGCCGCCCGGAGCTACACGCTGGCTTCGCTGGACCCCGGCGCGGAGTACGACGTGTGCTCCACCGACGCCTGCCAGGTCTACCGCGGGATGGAGGTCGAGCACCCGCGCAGCGACCGGGCCGTGGCGGACACCGAAGGGATCGTGATCGCCTGGGCGGGAGCGCCCGCGATCGCGTACTACCACGCCGACTCGGGCGGCTCGGTGGCCTCGTCGGCCGAGGTGTGGGGGCGCGACGTCCCCTACCTGCGTGGCCGCACCGACGTGCCGAGCGGTTCGCCGCACCGCGGCTGGACGGCGCGCATCGCGCCGTCGGCGCTGAGTGGCGCCCTGGCGAGCGAGGGACGCTCGGTCGGAACGCCGAGCGGGCTCACGATCCTGGCGCGGAGCGCCTCGGGCCGCGTGTCGCGCGCCGAGATCGCCGGCAGCGCCGGCTCGCTGGTCGTGTCGGGACCCACGCTCACGCGCGTGCTGCGGCGCGTCGGACTCAAGTCGACGCGAATCTCGAGCGTCGCCCCGCTCACCGTGCGGGGCGACGGCTGGGGCCACGGCGTGGGGATGAGCCAGTACGGCGCGCGCGCGCTGGCGGCGAGCGGCTACGACTACGGCCGCATCCTGGCGTACTACTACCCGGGGGTCGGTCTGCAGCGCAGGATCTACCGCGCCTCGAACTGACGGGCCCAGGCGCGAGAGGGCGCGCCGCCTCCCGGGATCGTCAGCCTCGCGCCAGCTTCACGGCGGCCAGCAGGTCGCCCACCTCGCCCGAGCCCGCCTCGAAGTCCGCCTGGCAGCGCCTCAGGTAGTTCTCGAGCACCGCATCTCCGGTCGCGTCCAGCGCGCTACGGACGCCGGAGAGCAGGGTCAGGATCTCGCGGCACGACCGCTCCTCGTCCACCATCCGCTGAAGCCCGCGTACCTGCCCCTCGAGCCGTTTGAGCCGGTTCAGGATGCGCTTCTTCTCGGCCGGGTCGATCGCGAACGGAACGCTGGCTCGCGGCTGGTCGGCGTTCGGGGGGATCGTGTCCATCGGGTCCTCCTGATCGGGGCGGAGCGAAGGGTGGCGCGGCGCGGTGGCCGGCTTCCCGGGCGGAGCTGTCGACACGACATGATACCCATGGGGGGTACCGAACGTCGTGTGCCGGACGTCGGTCGCATGCGTCGACCGGCCGGGGCGACCTGCTACGCTGCCCTCGTGATCGACGCACGAGCACAGTCGAAGCGGGGACCCTGGACGCGAGGACCGTCGTGAGGGCGTACAAGGGCGTGGTGTCCGGCAACGTCGTTCGCCTCGACGAGGGCGTGCGCCTGCCCGACGGAGCGGTCGTCACCGTGACCGTGGGCGAGGCCGAGCTGGTCAGGGCCGCGTTGCGCTCGGCGCTGCGCCGCAACGCCCGGCGCCGCAGTCGTGCCCGGCTGCGGCCCACGCCGGCCGGCGGCGGCGCGTGAGCCGACTGATCCTCGTTCCGACGCCGATCGGCGCCCTCCACGACATCACCCTCCACGCGCTCGACGTCCTGCGGAACGCGGACGTGGTCGCGGCCGAGGACACGCGCCGCAGCGGGAACCTGCTGACGCACCACGGCATCACGACGCCGCTCGTCCGGCTGGACGCGCACACCGTCGCCTCGCGAGGACCCGCGGTGCTGAACGATCACGCCACCGTGGCGTACGTGAGCGACGCCGGAACGCCCGGCGTCAGCGATCCCGGCGCGGACCTGCTGCGACTGGCGCTCGCCGCGGGTCACGAGGTCGAGGCGCTTCCCGGCCCGACCGCGTTCGTGCCCGCCCTCGTCCTGTCCGGCCTTCCCCTCGCGCGGTTCTCGTTCGACGGGTTCCTGCCGCGCAAGGGTGGCGCCCGCCGCAAGCGGATCGCCGCGATCGTGCGCAGGGACCATCCGACCGCGATCTACGAGGCCCCCTCGCGCGTGGCCGCGACGCTGGCGGACCTGGCCGAGGCGTGCGGCGAATCGCGGCCCGCGAGCGTGAGCCGCGAGCTCAGCAAGAAGCACGAAGAGACCGCTCGTGGCTCGCTGGCCGAGCTGGCCGCGCGGTTCGCCCGGACCTCGCCTCGCGGCGAATGCGTGATCGTCGTCGGTGGCCGCGAGGAGGAGGCGGCAGACGAGGACGCGCCAGAAGGGGACGCGCTGGCCGCCGCGCTCGCGTCGGCCGGCGTGACGGGTCGCACGCTGCGCGACGCCCTCCGAGCGCTGGGCGTGCCCCGCAACGACGCCTACCGTCTGGCGCTGGACGCGCCTGCGCCGGAGGAGCCCGGCCGGTAGGCCGGCGGCCGCCGCGCGGCCGGCGACCCTGCTATCCTCGTGGGCGGCGTGCTCCGCCCTGCGCGGGACGTCCGCACCAGGCTTCCCCCGCACGAGGTTTCGCGCGTACAAGGTGCCCCCATGACCCAGCCCTCCTCGACCCGAAGCGTCCCCCAGGGCGCGTCCGATCCGGCTTCCGCCGCTGCCGCGACGACCTCCGTCACCGGCGTGCGGGAGCTCGGCCTGCCGTCGGTCGCGCGCCTGGCGCGCTTCGCCCGGCACCCGGGCGAAGCGCTGCTGCTGACGACCGCCGAGCGGGCGGAGCGCTTCGCGGACGCGGACGCCTATCACGTCGCGACGGCGTTCGATCCCGACCTGGACGCCTGGAGCGACCGGCCCCGGAAGGTCGTGCTCACCCTCGATCATGCGCTCCGCGCGTTTCCACGCGATCCGGAGCGGTACCGCCTGGCGTTCGAGGTGGGTGGCGCCCACCCGCGCGACGGGCTGCTCACGACCCTGGACGCGTTCGGCTACCCCCGCGACGAGACGCCCGGGACCGCCGTACACGGTGACAGCGTCACGATCTTCCTGGCCGACGACCCCGAAGGGCCACAGCTGCGCCTCGGATTCTTCGGTGACGAGCTCGACGAGCTGCGCCTGAACGGCCGCGAGGCGACGACGTACGTCCTTTCGCCGCGTCGCGACGCGCCGCTGTTCGAGGAGGACGAGGAAAGCTGGGACGCCAAGGTGCTCGAGGCGCTGCCCGGCACCGTCTTCCTGGACGTCCCCGAGCTGTACGCGGGGACCGCGTCGGAGCCCGAGGCCGCCTGGCTCTGGAGCCACCTGGCCGAGCGCCAGGTGGTGTCGTTCGGGCGCGATCCGCTGGCGCTCGAAGCGGCGTCGTCGTCGCTCGCTCCGCTGCCGTACTACCGGGCGCGCCTGGACGAGTTCGCGGCGGACGCCGAAGGCTGGCTGCGGGACGGGTACGCCGTCACGCTGCTGCTGCGCTTCGAGCGGACCGGTCGCTACCTGACCGAGAAGGCGATCGGGCACCTGGCCCATCGCTGGGGGAACGGCGTGTCCGACCGGAAGGGCGAGCTCACGCTGGCGCTGGCCGGCCGGCCCGAGGGCGGCTACCGCGACGACGCGCGGCGCGAGGTCGTCCTTACCGAAGACCTGCTCTACGGGCATCAGGGCGGACGGAAGCTCCGCCGGCTTCCCGGACGCGCGGTGCAGGACGCCAGTCAGCTCACCGTCGGCGACTACCTGATCCATCCCGACCACGGCGTGGCGCTGTTCCAAGGACTCGAGTCGCGGCAGGTGCTGGGCGTCGCCCGCGACTACCTGAAGCTGCGCTACGCCGGCGAGGGCCGGCTGTTCCTGCCGGTCGAGCAGCTGCCACTGCTGCGGCGCCACCCGGGCACGTCGGACGTGCCGCCCAAGCTGTCCACGCTGGGCACGAACGAGTGGTCGCGAGCGAAGGAGAAGGCGCGCGTCAGCGCCCAGGAGCTGGCCGCCGAGCTGATCAAGACGTACGCCAAACGTCAGGTCAGTCAGGGCACCGCGTTCCCGCCGCAGCCCGAGTGGGACCCGCTGGTCGAGAAGAACTTCCCGTTCGTGCTGACGCCCGACCAGGCGACCTCGGTGCGCGACACGCTGACCGACATGGAGCGGTCGATCCCGATGGACCGCCTCATCAGCGGCGACGTCGGCTTCGGCAAGACGGAGGTCGCGATCCGCGCCGCGATGCGGGCGGTGGCCAACGGACACCAGGTCGCCATGCTGGTGCCGACGACGGTGCTGGCGAAGCAGCACTACGACACGGTCGCCGAGCGGGTCGAGGGGCTTCCGGTGAACGTCGCGCTGCTGTCTCGGTTCACGAGCGACGCGGCCGCCCGTGCCGCGCTGGCGGGGCTGGCGGACGGCACGGTGGACGTCGTGATCGGCACGCACCGCCTTCTGAACGAGGGGATCCGCTACAAGAGCCTCGGGCTGCTGATCATCGACGAGGAGCACCGCTTCGGCGTGGGGCAGAAGGAGAAGCTCAAGGCGCTGCGCGCCAACCTCGACGTGCTGTCGCTGTCGGCCACGCCGATCCCGCGCACGCTGTACATGAGCCTGGTGGGGCTGCGCGACGTCAGTCAGATCATGACGCCGCCCGAGGGCCGCCAGCCGATCCAGACGGTGCTGCAGCCGTACGATCCGATGACGGTGCGGAGCGCGATCGTGCACGAGCTCGAGCGCGGCGGCAAGACGTACTACATCCACGACCGGATCGGCTCGATGTCGATGCGGGCCCGCACGCTGCAGCAGCTCGTGCCCGAGGCGCGCATCGGGGTGGCGCACGGGCAGATGGCCGCGGACGAGCTCGAGGCGATCATGCTGGGCTTCGAGGAGGGCGCGTTCGACGTGCTCCTGGCCACGACCATCGTCGAGTCGGGCCTGGACGTCGCCGGCGCGAACACGCTGATCATCGAGCGTGCCGACCGCCTGGGCCTGGCGCAGCTCTACCAGCTGCGCGGCCGCGTGGGGCGCCGCCAGACCGAGGCGTGGGCGTACCTGCTCTACCCCGGACGCCTCACCGAGCAGGCGCAGCGGCGGCTGTACGCGATCGCCGAGCTGAACGACCTGGGCTCGGGGCACCTGCTGGCCGAGAAGGACATGGAGATCCGCGGCGTGGGGAACCTGCTCGGTCCCGAGCAGCACGGGCACGTCAGCGCCGTCTCGCTGGAGGTCTACACCGAGCTCCTCGCCGAGGAGGTCGCGAAGCTCAAGGGCGAGGAGAAGGCTGCGGCGCGTCCCGCCGTGTCGCTGGACCTGAACGTCGATGCCAGGCTGACGCCGGCGTACCTGCCGAACGACGACGAGCGGATCGCGTTCTACGGACGCCTCGCGGAGGCCGAGGGCCTGGCCGAGGTGAGCCGCATCGCGCGCGAGCTTCGCTCGGCCCGCGGTCCGTTCCCGCCCGAGGTGAAGGCGTTCCTGGAGCTCGTCAAGCTGCGCCTGCTGGCCGAAGGCAAGGGCGTCGCCGCGATCAGCGAGCACATGACGGACGTCCAGGTGTCGTTCCGCGCCAACTTCGACGAGCTCGACTACGACCCGCGCAAGCTCAGGGACCTGCCGTTCACGGCGGAGGCGACGCGCTACCCGCCCGGCTTCTCGGTCAAGAAGCGGGGGTTGGCGTCTGCCGATCTGCCCCAGTCGCTGCAACAGCTGCTGTACGTCGTGGGCTGAGGCGGGCGAGCGCGTCGCGAGGCGGCCGGTACGGCGTCGCCCGCGAGCATCGTCATCGGGCGGGCACGGCGCGAACGAGATCGGGTCCGCTCACGAGGAGCGGACCCGAAGGTTCGTCGATGTCGATCGTTCGGTCAGAAGTCGAAGTGGTAGTTCACGCCGAGTCGGGCGTCGAACCCGAATCCGCCTTCGTCCGTCGCATCGTCGCCATCGATGTCGAACCCGAGCGACGGGCCGACCTCGAGAAAGACGCCGAGCTCTTCGATGCCGATGTCGCCGAGCCGGTACTCGCCACCGACGAGCGCCTTGACCGCGACGGCCTTGCCGAACACCAAGCCGGCGCCGCCGCCGACGTACACGTTCACGGGCACCTCGCCGGTGTCGACGTCGAGGCCGTACAGCGCGTCCGCACCGAACGAAGCGCCGTCGGCGCCTGCGTAGGCGTAGCCCACGTTCACGCGGACGTCCAGGCCATCGGTGACGATGTCCTCGACGCCGAAGTGCAGCGCGGCGCCGGGGTAGCCGCCGCTCAGGCCGACCCAAGCTCCGGTCTGGGCGAACGCGGCTCCACTGCCGAGCACGAGAGCGGCCAGCAGGCCGAACAGGAGATTGCGCATGGGATCCCTCCAAAGGAACACGAGATTCAGGGCACGGATACGGCGCCCCGTCTTTCGCGACTCTAGCACGGGCCGAAAACCCCCACAAGTACGGAAATTCGCATACGAACCGACGTAGACGGCGTTTCTGCGTCAGCCGCCACGGCTCCGCTCGCGGTAGCGGCGCTGTGCATCCCGCGTTCTGGGCGTGGCCTCGTTGCACGCCGGCAGCTCTCCGTGCCGCGCCAGGTGGCGGACCAGCAGGTCCGCCTCCTCGGCTTGAGGCACACGGCTCTCCGCCATGCGCCAGTACGCAGCGTGCCGAGCCACGCAGCCGTCCGCGGCGAGGTGCTGGCGGATCCGGCTCGGGACGTCGCGGGCCGACTGGCCGACGTAGATCGTCCGGCGCCGTTCGTCCGCGATCTCGTACACTCCGGGCGCCGGATCGCGACCCCGGCGCTGGGGCAACGCGCTCAACGACCGCCAGCGCGCGAAGATCGGCACGTCAGCCGTCGTAGCCCAGCTCGCGCAGCGCCTCGGTGTCCATCCGCCAGTCGCGGCGGACCACGACCTCCAGATCGAGGAAGATCTTCTGGTCCAGGAAGATCTCGAGCTGCTTGCGGGCGGTCCGACCGATCTCGCGGATCATCCGTCCGCCGTGGCCGATCACGATCGGGCGGTGCTGCGGCTTCTCGACCCAGATCTCGGCCTGGATGATGAGCGGCTGTTCCGCCTCCTCGTCCGCGTCGATCCACTCGTCCACCTTCACCGCCACGGTGTAGGGGAGCTCCTGGTAAAGGTGCGTCATGGCGCTCTCGCGGATCAGCTCGCCGGCCCACTGCTCGCGCGACTGGTCGCTCCGCAGGTTCTCGGGGAAGTAGTACGGCGACTCGGGAAGGAGGTCCAGGAGGTCGTCGCGAAGCTCGTACACCGCCTTCGGATCGTTCTGGGCCGAGAGCATGTAGCGGCGCGTGATGTTCGCTCCCAGCTCGGCGTACAGCTCCATCGCCTCCTCCGGGTACTTCGCGACGTCCAGCTTGTTGCCGATGAGGAACACCGGCGTGGCCGGATCGATGCCGCGGAGCAGGCGAGCGACGTCCCTGTCCTCGTCGCCGGGAGGTCGTCGCAGGTCGACGACCCAGAGCACGACCTCGACGTCCGCCACCGCCCCGCGGATCTCGCGGGACATGAAGGTGTCCAGCGCGGTGCGTCCCTTGTGGAGCCCCGGGGTGTCGACGAACACCAGCTGGCGGCGGGCGGGAACGTCGGTCCAGATGCCGCGCACGCCGCGCCGGGTGGTCTGGGGCTTGGGGCTGATCGGCGCGACCTTCACGCCCAGCACCGTGTTCAGCAGCGTCGACTTGCCGACGTTGGGCTTGCCGAGGATCGCGACGAAGCCCGACCGCATGGGGGTGACGGGCACGTCCTCGTCCGGCTCGAGCGCGTCGATGCGGACCTCGGCGTCGATCGCCGGCGTGCCCTCGCTCCGCGTCTCGACGTGGACGTCGACGCGGGCGTCGGGAATCGTCTCCTGCGCCGGCGCCTCGTCGGGAACGGCGTCGGCCCGATCTTCGGCGCCGCCGTCGACGACGCGGTTCTCGCCGTCGGGCCGGTCGCGGTCCGTCTCGTCGTGGTCGCGTGGGGTGCGTTCGTTCAGATCGTCAGCGAAGTCGGTCATGACTTCCTCCCGTCGGCGCCGCGGTCTTCGTCCCCGTGCACGGAGCGCGTCCCGGTTCGGGAGTCGCGGACCGCGCCTGGGCCTGCACGACGAAGGGCCCCTTCCGGGGCCCCTCGCGGCGGTTGGTTGCGGGGACAGGATTTGAACCTGTGACCTTCGGGTTATGAGCCCGACGAGCTACCAGACTGCTCCACCCCGCGGCGGCGCAAAGACAAGTATAGACGAGGCGGTCAAGGTACGTCAAGGCCACCGTGATCATCGCCACGGTCATGGTCGACCGAGCCTCCCGCCGGCGTCGTTCCGGGGTACGGCTCGCCAGCGGCGCAGGCGGCGACCTCCAGGCGCAGGTCGGTGATCGCCGGCGCGTCGCCGCAGATGGCGCAGCCGGGCCGGCGAGCCAGCACGACCCGCTGCTGCGCCCAGGCGGCCAGGTCGACGTGGAGCAGGCCGTGCGGCGCAGCGCCGCCGAGTCCCGCGACGGTGCGGATGGCCTCGAGCGCCATCCACGCGCCGATCACGCCGGCGGCCGGACCCAGCACGCCCACCTCGGCGCACGAGGGGATGGACCGCGGCGAGGGCGGCTCGGGGTAGAGGCAGCGGTAGCACGGAGCGTCGCCCCCAGCCAGCCTCGCGACCTGACCCTCGAGCCGGGAGACGGCGCCGAACACCAGCGGCTTGCCTTCGAGCACGCACGCGTCGCTGACCAGGTAGCGCGTCGCCGGATTGTCGCTGGCGTCGACGATGACGTCGTGATCCCGCACCAGGGCGCGACCGTTCGCCGGCTCGAACGCCTCCTCCACGCCGTGGGCGCGCAGCTCGGGATCGACCTCGCGGGCACGCTCGGCCGCCAGCGCGGCCTTGGCCCGTCCGACGTCCGCGTCGCGGTAGAGGATCTGGCGATGCAGGTCGGCACGCCGCACGACGCCCGGATCCACGACCGTGAGCCGCCCGACGCCCGACCCCGCGAGGTACGCGATCGCCGGAGAGCCCAGACCGCCCGCACCGATCACCAAAACCGACGCGTTTGCCAGCGCGGCCTGGCCCTCCGGGCCCAGCTCGGGCAAGACCAGCTGACGCGCGAACCGCTCGCGGCGGCGCTCGGGTATCGCTGCGTACAGCATCTACGTCGGGTCGGCGCCCAGCAGCTCGAGCACCAACGGTGGCGCCTCGGCGTGCTCGGCGATACGGATGGCGCCCATCAGCGCCGCGCGTGCCTCGTCGAGGCCCCGACCGTCGCGGTGGACGACCGTCGCGACCGCCTCGCCCCGACGTACCGGGTCGCCGATCTTGGCGTGAAGCTCCACGCCGACGCCCAGGTCCACCCGATCGTCCTTCCGCGTGCGTCCCCCGCCCAGCAGCCGCACCGCCCGGCCCACGCGGAGCGCGTCCAGGTCGGCCAGCACGCCGTCCTCGGGAGCGGCGATCTCGACGCGGTCCGGCGCCAGCGCCAGCGCGTCGGGGTCGTCCAGGTCGCCTTCCTGGGCCTCGATCCAGCGGTCGAACCGGCGTCGGGCCGAGCCGTCGTCCAGCGCGGCTTCGATCCGCTCCGGGCTCGCCTCCAGGCCAGAGGCCTCCAGGACCTCCGCGGCGAGGATCACGACCAGCTCGCGCAGGTCGTCGGGGCCGCCGCCGTCCAGCGCGGCGATCGCCTCGCGCACCTCGAGCGCGTTGCCGACCGCCGAGCCCAGCGGCTGTTCCATGCCCGAGAGGACCACGCGGACGTTGCGCCCGGAGTGCCTGCCGATCGCCCGCATCGTTCGGCCCAACGCGCGGCCCTGCTCGGCGTCCGCCATGAACGCGCCGCGCCCCACCTTGACGTCCAGCACGATCGACGCGGCGCCGCCGGCCAGCTTCTTGCTCATCACGCTCGCTGCGATCAGCGGCAGCGAGGCGACCGTCGCCGTGGCGTCGCGCAGCGCGTAGAGCACCTTGTCGGCGGGCGCCATCTCGCCCGACTGGCCCGCGACGACGACGCCGATCTCGCGCGCCTGGCGCAAGAACGCATCGTCGTGAAGCGAGGTCCGGTAGCCGGGAATGCTCTCGAGCTTGTCGACCGTTCCGCCCGTGTGCCCGAGCCCCCGACCGGACACCTTCGCGACCGTCGCGCCGCAGGCGGCCAGCAGCGGCGCCAGGACCAGCGTGGTCTTGTCGCCGACGCCCCCCGTGGAGTGCTTGTCGACGGTGTGCGGGAGGCCCTGGAGGTCCAGCCGATCGCCGCTGGCGGCCATCGCATCCGTGAGAACGGACGTCTCCTCGTCGCTGAGACCGCGGAAGAACACGGCCATCAGCCACGCCGCCGCCTGGTAGTCGGGGATCTCGCCGCGCGCGACGCCGCCGACGAAGGCGCGCAGGTCGGTGTCGGTGTGCGTGCCGCCGTCGCGCTTCGCCTCGATGAACGTGGGTACGTGCATGACGCCACTCTAGCGCAGCGGTAGCGAGCTCCCGTTCCCGTCGGAACGGCAGCGGCTACGCGTCCGAAGCGTCCCGAGCGGCGTCCGCGCCGGCGGCCCGTGCCGACAGGGCGGCGCGCGCCTCTTCGGCCTCGTTCCACGGCCGCCTGCCGTCGGCACGCTCCAGCGTCGTCTCGTGTCCCTTCCCGGCCAGCAGGACGATGTCGCCGGGACGGGCGCGACGGACCGCTTCGCGGATCGCGTCCCGCCGGTCGGCGATCCGCTGGAAGGTCACGCCCTCCTGCCCCCCCGCCGCCCGTGCGCCACCCGCGAGCTGCTGCAGGATCGTGTCGGGGTCCTCGCTGCGGGCGTCCTCCTCGGTGAAGATCGCGAGGTCCGCGCCGGCGGTCGCGGCGGCGCCCAGCGGAGCGCGCTTGCCCGGATCGCGCTCGCCGGCGGCGCCGACCACGACGATGCGGCGGCCGCCCGCCGGCGCGGCCGCAGCCAGCGCCTTCGCCAGCGCGGGCGCCGTGTGCGCGAAGTCCACGATCACCGCGAACGGCTCGGCCTGGACGATCTGCATCCGGCCGGGCACGCCGGGAAAGGTGGCCAGACGCGCGACGGCGTCGTCGACGTCCAGGCCCTCGTGCGCCGCGGCGGCCAGCGCCGCCACGGCGTTCCAGGCGTTGTAGCCGCCCACCATGGGGAGCCGTGCTTCGTGCTCGGCCCCGTCCGGCGCGCCGACACGAAGCGAGAGACGTCCGCCCTTCGGGCTCACCGCGAGCAGCCGCCAGTCGGCGGAGGGGTGCTCGCCGTAGCTGGTCGATGCGGGCGCCTCGGCCGCGAAGAAGGCGTACGCGTCGTCGTCGCGGTTCAGGATCGCGTGCGGCGCGCGGCGCACCAGCTGCGCCTTGGCGTCGCGATAGGTGGCGAGGTCGCCGTGGAAGTCGAGGTGCTCGGGCGACAGGTTCGTCCACACCGCCAGGGCGTACGCGACCTCGTCGAGGCGGCGAAGCGCCAGTCCGTGCGAGCTCGACTCGAGCACCACGTGGGCCGCGCCGTGATCCACGGCCTCGGCCAGGAACGCCTGCACCACGTCCGCCTCCGGTGTCGTGAACGCGCCGGTCGTGGCGGGCTCCGTGGGCCCCAGCCGCGTCATCGCGGTCGAGGCCAGGGCGGTGGGGGACGCGCCGCTCAGCAGCCACCAGAGCAGCGCCGAGGTGGTCGTCTTGCCGTCCGTGCCGGTCACGCCGATCACGCGGGTGCGCCGCGAGGGGCGGCCGTGCACCACCGCCGCCAGGCGAGCGACGGCGGCGCGGTCGTCGGGGACGCGCAGGTACGGCACGCCCCGGAGGGCGTCGCGCGGGGGATCGTCGCGGGCGCCCGCGACCAGCGCCGCGCCCGCGTCCACCGCGTCGGCCACGAATCGGTGCCCGTCGACGCGGGCGCCGCGGCGAGCCACGAAGACGGCGCCCGGTCGGACGCGGGCGGCGTCCTGCACGACGCCGGTGACGACGGTGTCGGGCAGCGTACGGGCGACGCCTGCGAGCTCCGGGTAGGCGGAACGGATCAGGTCGCGCAGGCGCACGTCGCGGACCCCGCCCTCAGCCCCGGACCAGCGGCGGCACCAGGCCGTGCGGCTCGAGCAGCGCGAACGTCCGCTGCTGATCGGCGACCGAGCCGACGAAGTCGAGGTCGTCGGCGGGAACGACGACGACCCGCGACAGCTCGTACTCGCTCACGAACGCGTCGTACAGCTCGTTCAGCCGCTCCAGGTAGCTCTCGGCGATGTCGGTCTCGTAGCCGCGACCGCGTAGCGCGATCCGCGCCTGCAAGGTCGGGACGGAGGCCCGAAGGTAGACGAGCAGGTCGGGCGGCCGCAGCGTGGCGGCGATCGCCTCGTACATCCTGCGGTAGCTCGCGTGGTCGCGGTCGTTCAGCACGCCGTCGCGCCAGAGGGCGCGCGCGAACACGGCGGCGTCCTCGTAGATCGTCCGGTCCTGGATCACGCGCTCGCCCGGATTGACCTGCCGGAGGTGCTGGCGGAGTCGCTCGGCCAGGAAGAACATCTGGGAGTGGAACGCCCAGCGCGGCATGTCGCGGTAGAAGTCGGGCAGGTACGGATTCTCGTCGACCGACTCGTAGATCGGCTCCAGCCGGTAGCGGTCGGAGAGGAGTCGCGTCAGGCTGGACTTCCCGACGCCGATGTTTCCTGCTACGGCTACGTACACGTCTGCTCAGGCGACCTTGGCGAGCTGGAGAACGTCGGCCAGAACCGCGTCCCGGTCCGCTTCCGAGGCGACGAAGTCGACGTCGGACGCCTCGATCACGTGCAGCGGGTAGGGACAGTGCTCGAACCAGGCGTCGTACGCCCGGCCCAGCCGACGGAGGTACTCGGGATCCATGTCCCGCTCGAACGGTCTGGCCCGCTGCGCGATCCTGGGCAGCAGCAGCTCCGGATCGGCGCGGAGGTAGACCACCAGGTCGGGCGGCGCCAGCTTCGGCCGCAACGACCGGTACAGGTCCTGGTAGAGCTCCCACTCGTCACCCTGCAGGTTCAGCGATGCGAAGATCCAGTCCTTGTCGAACAGATAGTCGGCGACGACGTGGCGAGCGAACAGCGATCCCTGCCCCAGCTCCTGCGACTGCTTGAATCGCGAGAGGAGGAAGAACGATTGGGTGCTGAACGCGTAGCGTCCAGGGTCCTGGTAGAACGACGCCAGGAACGGGTTCTCCTCGACCACCTCGAGCACCTGCCGCGCGCCGATCGCTTCGGCCAGCAGCCGCGTCAGGCTCGTCTTTCCGACCCCGATGGGACCCTCCACCACGATGTTCGCCATGCCACCTCCGCCTCAGGGAGGCGAGGATACCCCAGCCGGCGCCCGCGGGCCGGGAACGCCGCGGCGACGCCGCGGTCACCTCCGGACGGGGGCTCGCGGGGCCCTATGCTAGACTCCGCCCAGGACATGGAAGACGAAGACACCCCTCCCAGTCGATCGCGGCTCCCGTCGACACCCACGCTCCTCCTGCTCTTGCTGATCGTGATCGCGGCGCCCGCCGCGGCGCTCGCTCAGTCGCCGGCCGACGCCGCCGGCGGCGTTTCGTTCGGGCAGATCGCCCTGCTCATGGTCCTTCTCGTTCTTTCCGGCGTCCTGTCGGGCTCCGAGACGGCGCTCACGGCGCTGGGCGAGTGGAAGATCCGTCAGCTGCGCGAGGAGGGCCTCGATCCGAGCGGCGCGTTCGCGCTGCTCGAGGCGCAGCCCACGCGCTTCATCACCACCCTGCTGATCGGCAACAACCTCGTCAACATCGCGGCGACCGCGCTGGTCACGCAGATGTCGATCCAGCTCTCGCGCCAGTACGGCTTCGGCGAGTCGCTGGCCGTCGGCTCGGCGACCGGGATCATGACGCTGCTGGTTCTCGTCTTCGGCGAGATCACCCCCAAGTCGATCGCCGTCCACAACGCCGTCGGGTTCAGCCGGCTGGTCATCCGTCCGGTCTGGGCGCTGTCGATCGTGCTCTACCCGGTCGGGCGCTTCTTCGCCTGGATCACGACGCTGATCCTGCGTGCGATCCGCCTGGAGCCCACGACCACCCCCCTGATCACCGAGAACGAGCTGCGCCTGATGCTGCGGAGCGCCGAGGAGTCGGGCGTGATCGAGGCGCAGGAGGAGCAGATGATCAAGGGCATCATCGACCTCGAGGAAACCGTCGTGCGGGAGGTGATGACGCCGCGCGTCGATGTCGTCGCCGTCTCCGAGGACGCCGGCCTCGACGAGATGCTGGCGCTGGTCACGGAGCACGGCTACAGCCGCCTGCCGGCGTACGCGGGCAGCATCGACGACGTGCGCGGGATCGCCTACGCCCGCGACCTGCTGCCGTACCTCGGCCGGCCCGAGGCGCTGGCGTCCACACGGGTGGCCGACCTGATGGGCCCGCCGCAGTACGTCCCAGAGACGCTCTCGGTCCTCGCCCTGCTGCGCGACATGCGACACCGTAAGGTCCACATGGCGGTCGTCGTCGACGAGTTCGGGGGGACCAGCGGCCTGATCACGCTCGAGGACATCATCGAGGAGATCACCGGCGAGATCTACGACGAGACCGACGAGGAGGAGGCCGAGGACATCGTCGCCGCCGCCGACGGCGAGTACGTGGTGCAAGGCTCGGCGAACCTCGACGAGGTCGGCGACGCGCTCCGCATCGTGTTCGAGGACGACGGCGAGTACGACACGCTGGCCGGGTTCCTGATCGCCCGCTTCGGCTCGATCCCCCGGGTCGGCGACGCGCTGGAGTACGGTGGCGCCCGCTTCGAGGTGCTCGAGGGCGACGAGCGCCGCGTGAGCAGCGTTCGCGTCACCCTCGAGGAGCACGAGCCGGAAGACGCCGCGGACGCCGGTCCGGGGGCGACGAACGGCGGACGGTCCGAGGCGACGCTGTCTCGGTGACGGGCGTCGGCGCACGGCGCGTGACCGGACGCCTCCGGCCCGGACGCGTCCGGCCCGGACGACCCGCGCCGGACGACCGACGCCTGAAGGACCGTGCTACGACGGCCGGTAGCGACGCACGACGCGCCCGCCCAATCGGGTGAGCAGCTCGTAGGAGATCGTGCCGATCCGGGCCGCCAGCTCGTCCGCGCCCGGGCCGCCCGCCCCGAACAGCACGGCGCGGTCTCCGACCGTCACGTCGCCGTGGCCGACGTCCACCATCAGCTGGTCCATGCACACCGTGCCCACCACCCGGCAGCGGCGTCCGTTCAGCGCGACCTCGCCCAGGTTCGTGAGCGCCCGGGGATAGCCGTCGGCGTACCCGAAACGGACGGTCGCGACGGTCGTGTCGTCGGGCGCTCGCCAGCGCTGACCGTACGAGACGGGGTCGCCGCGTTTCACCGACTTGACGAACACGACCGGCGCCGTGAGCGTCAGGACACGCTCCAGGTCGGTCGCGGCCGTCGCGAGCTCCGGCCCGGGCGCGTAGCCGTACACCGACAGACCGGGGCGCACCAGGTCGTAGTGCGTGGCGGGCCACGCCAGCAGCGCCGCGCTGTTCGCCGCGTGGCGGACCTCCGGCCGCAGGCCCGCGGCGTCGAGGTCGGTCAGCGCCGCCTCGAACGCGCGGCGCTGACGCTCGGTGACGTCGCGCGACGGCTCGTCCGCGCAGGCGAAGTGGGTCCAGACGCCGGCCAGCCGGAGCCCGTCCGCGGCGTCGACGGCGCGGGCGATCCGGACGGCGTGCCCCGCCGCCAGGCCCAGCCGACCCATCCCGGTGTCGACCTTGAGGTGGACCTGGGCGGGTGGGGCGTCGACACCCAGCTCGTGGCGCGCCGCCGCCACCGCGGCGACGTCGTTCAGGTCGGTCACGGTCAAGTCCACCCGCGCGGCGATCAGGCGCGACAGGGCCGGACCCCGGAGCGGACCGAACACCAGGATCCGCCCGCCGATGTCGCCGGCTCGCAGGCGCCCGGCCTCTTCGGGCGTGGCGACGCCCAGCCAGCCGACGCCCGCATCGGCCAGGGCGCGCGCGACGGGGAGCAGCCCGTGCCCGTAGGCGTCCGCCTTGACGGCGACGAGCATCGAGACGCTCGGCCCGGCGCGCTCGCGTAGCCGCGCGACGTTGCGGCGGAGCGCACCCAGATCGATCTCGGCGACGGGAGTCATCGCGTCGGACCCCGTCGCGTCGGACGCGACGTCGCCATCGGGCACGTCCCGCCC
>CAZLQH010000003.1:76267-90693 GCA_964561595.1 uncultured bacterium
TCGCGTCGGACCCCGTCGCGTCGGACGCGACGTCGCCATCGGGCACGTCCCGCCCGCCGGGGCCGGTCACGCGCGCTCCCTCATCCGCGGCCCGCGTCCGTCCTGCGCTCGACCCAACGCAGCATGCTGGAGGCGCTGAGCGTGAGGACCACGTACACCACCGCGGCGCTGTTGTAGGGCGGGAACAGGTTCAGCGTCGCGGCGCCGAACTCGCGCGCCTTCTGCGTCACGTCGCCCACGCCGATCACCGAGAGGAGCGCGGTGTCCTTCAGCATCGCGATGAACTCGTTCCCGAGCGGGGGCAGCACGATCCTTATCGCTTGCGGAAGCACCACGAACCGCGCCGTCTGCCAGCCGTCCAGACCCATGCTGCGCGACGCCTCGATCTGACCCTTCGGGATCGCCTCGATCCCCGCGCGGAAGATCTCGGCCATGTACGCCGCGTAGCCGATCGCGATCGCCAGCACGCCACGAACCAGGTCGTTGCGGATGCTGATCCGGCCGCCGGTCAGGTCGCGGATCGCGCCGGGAAGCACGAAACCGATGAACAGGATCACGACCAGCATCGGAATGCCGCGGATCAGGTCGACGTACAGGTCGGCGAAGATCGACAGCGGGTGCTCGCGGCTCTGTTGCGCGGCGAACGCAAGAAGGCCCAGCAGCGCGCCGGTCGCGAGAAGCATCGTCGCGGGGTTCCGGGCGGAATCGGGAAGGAACGTCGTGCGCCACAGCTCGGGGAGGCCCTCTGGAACCCGCTCGGCTGGAAGGAACACGGCGTCCACGCGGCCCTCCTCCAGGAAGCCCAGCGCCACCTCGGCGTCCAGCGCGCTCAGGAACCGCCGCTCGGGCGCGTCCTCGGCGTAGGCGCCGGACTGGACCTGATCGATCAGCCGAGAGGGCGTTCCGCGGACGATCGCGACGCGCCCCTCGGTGTCGCCGGCGAGCACCAGCTCCTCGCTGGGCGCGATCAGCAGAACGGCGCCGCCGGCCAGCGCCAGGCCGGCGATGATCGCGAACGTTGGAACGGTGCGCCGCCCCAGGGGGAGCAGCATCATGCCGGCCAGCGCCAGGCCCAGGAACGATGCGAGCAGGTACCCGAGCACCGTGACGGCGATCGTGAACTGCAGGCCGGGGAGGAGGAAGAGCAGCGCCGCCTGGTAGTCCGGGTCGCGAAGGTAGACCAAGACGATGAGCGGAAGCAGCGCGAGCAGCACCAGGTAGCTCGGCTTGAGTCGGCCGAGCGGCCCGCGGCGGACCTTGGCCGATGGGTTGGGGCGGCTCACGGGGACCTCCGCTGCGGAGCGTGCACGAGGACGGGGGCCGGGACCGATCCCGGCCCCCGGTGGACCTACGGCGTCCGGGTCGCCCGAGGCATGGGGGGCGTCGTGGGCGGAACCCCGCCCGCCCTCACTCGGTGTCCGCGAACCACTTCGTCACGAGCGCGTCCAGCGTTCCGTCCGCACGAATCGTGGCGAGCCCCTCGTTGAACGCGTCCTGGAGCGGGTCGCCCTCCTGGAACACGAGGCCGAGGGGATCGCTGGTCAGGCCGCGGATCTCGACCACCAGATCGCCGGCGTACTGCTGGACGAAGGCGTCGGCCGTGACGTCGTCGATGATCACGCCGTCGACGTCGCCGTTCAGGAGGGCCAGGACGGCGGCGTTGAAGGTGTCGTAGAGGCGCAGGCGAGCGTCACCGACGAGCTCTTCGCCGAGCTGAGCGTTCGTCGTGCCCAGCTGGGCGCCGAGGACCAGGGAGCTGTCCTCGCTGGTGAAGTCGTCCTCTTGCAGCGCGGCGTCCTCGACCCGGGTTGTGATCGACTGACCGACCACGAGGTAGGGGTCGCTGAAATCGACGATCTCGTCGCGCTCGTCGGTGATCGACACGCCAGAGGCGACCATGTCGAACTCGCCCGCGGCCAGGGCCGGGAAGATGCCGTCCCAGGCGGTGGTGACGAACGTCGGCACGCAGCCGATCACGTCACAGATCGCGTTGACGACGTCCACGTCGAAGCCCACGATCTCGCCGTCGGTGGTCACGGTCTCGAACGGCGGGTAGGTCGTGTCGCTGCCGACGTCGAGCTCGCGTCCGCCCAGGTCGGTCTGCGCGGTGGCGATTCCGAGGAGCAGCACGGTCAGGAGGATCAGGACTCGGTTCATGAGTGCCTCGCTTTCCGGGGTGGCGCGATCGGCAGGCGCCGATCGCCGTATGAACGAAGATACACGTTGATGCATGCGCTCCACAAGACGCCCGGCACATCGTGTCTGCCGGGACCGTACGGTCCCGCTCAGGCCCGCCTGCGCGCGTTCCCGTCCGATGCCTCGGGTCGCGGGGTCCGGCGACGGAGCAGGTCCCAAGCCCCGAGCACGAGCGCGCCGAGGATCAGCGCCTGAACGACCGCCATCATGTCGTGCAGGGCGCCGACCTGGGCGAAGATCGGTGCCGAGCTCCCCTCGACCCCCGCGAGATCGCCGGCGCGCACGGCCGCCCGCGCCGCCCAGAGGCTTCCGAGGACGGCGATTCCGCTGGTCTGCCCGAGCGCGCGCGTGAGTCCGAGAAGCCCGCCGGCCACGCCCGAACGGCCCGGCGGCGCCGCGCCCATGATCGCGCTGTTGTTCGGCGTCTGGAACGTTCCCATCCCGATGCCCACCGGCACGAACCGGAGCACGAACCCCAGGGGCGTGGTGTCCGCCGACAACGTTCCCACCAGGCCGAAGCCCAGCAGCGCGAACGCCAGCCCGACCAGCGTCACGATGCGCTCGCCGTAGCGGTCGGCCAGACCGCCCGCGATCGGAGCGATGATCACCAGCAGGATGGGGGTGACCGACATCAGCAGGCCGACGTTCCGCGGAGCGAGGCCGAGCACGTTCTCCAGATAGAACGGCATCACGAAGATCGTTCCCGCGATGGACACGAACGCGGCCAGACCGACCGCGAGCCCGATCGTGAGGCGCGGGTCCCGGAACATCGCGAGGTCCACCACCGGGTGGGGCGAACGGCGCTCGATCCACACGAACAGGGGAAGCGCGAGGGCGGCGAGCGCGAAGGCGATCACGATGAGCGGATCGCCGAAGCCCCGGTTCTGGCCCATCGTCAGCGCCAGCGACAACGTCGTCAGCATGCCGGTCAGGACGGCCGCTCCCGGCACGTCGAAGCGTTGCGTGGCGCCGCGCTCGTAGCTGGGCACGAACCACCAGGCCATCGCGGCCCCGATCGCGCCCACGGGTGCTCCCATCAGGAACACCCAGCGCCAGCCCACCTCGACCAGCAGGCCACCCAGGGCGGGACCCAGGACGATTCCGGCGGAAAGGACCGCGCCGTTGATGCCGATCGCGCGGCCACGCTCCTGAGCAGGGAAGACGTCGGTCACGATCGCGAGTCCCACGCCCGTGAGGACCGCCGAGCCGACGCCGTGCAGCAGCCGGAACCCGATGAGGGCGGGCAGGCTGGGCGCCGCGCCGGTCGCGAGGGACGCGAGCGCGAAGATCGCGAAGCCGGCGGTGAAGATCACGCGCTTGCCCAGCATGTCGGCCAGGCGGCCCACGATCGGCAGCAACGCCGCGGTGGCCAACAGGTAGGCGAGCACGACCCACTGCACCAGCGCGAACGGCGCGCCGAACGCGCGCACCAGCGAGGGGAGCGCGACGTTCACGCTGGTCGCCATCACGCTGGCAGCGAACGCCCCCAGCGCGGCGGCCGCCAGGATCCACCTGCGTCTGGAGGGGTCGCGAACCGCGTCGTCGAACGTCACGGCGACACCTCACCACGCATCACGCGGCGCGCCTGTGTCGGAGAGCCCCGTACCCGACGCGTCGCCGTCAGCCCTTCACGCTGCCGGCCAGCAGGCCCCGGATGAAGTAGCGCCCCAGCACGATGTAGATCAGCAGCGTCGGCAGCGCCGCCAGGATGCTTCCCGCCATCGGCAGGTTCCAGTTCACCGCCTCGCCGCCGGCCAGGTTCGCGAGCGCCACCGTGATCGGCTGGCTCTCCTGCCGGGTGAGGGTGACCGCGAAGAGGAACTCGTTCCAGATCTGGGTGAACTGCCAGATGATCACGACGACGAATCCCGAGATCGACAGCGGGAAGATGATCCGGGTGTAGATCCCGAAGAACCCCGCCCCGTCGATCTTGGCCGCGTCGAGCATCTCGTCGGGAACCTCGGCGTAGAAGTTGCGGAAGATCAGGGTGGTGATCGGCAGGCCGTAGATGACGTGCGCCGCGATCAGTCCCGACAGGTCGCCGTACATGCCGACGTCGCGCAGGAACTGGAACAGCGGGATCAGGATCGCCTGGTAGGGGATGAACATTCCGAACAGCATCAGCGGGAAGACGATGTTCGCTCCGGGGAAGCGCCACTTGGACAGCACGTAGCCGTTCATCGAGCCCATCAGCGCGGAGAGCACGGTGGCGGTCACGGCCAGCACCAAGCTGTTGCGGAGCTTCGGCGCGAACGCCTCCCAGGCAGTCGCGAAGCTGCCCCAGTTCCAGACCTGCGGCAGCTTCCAGGTGTCGGCAAGCGTGATGGCGGCCGGCTCCTTGAGGGCCGTCACGATCACCAGGTAGACGGGCAGGAGGTAGAAGAGCGACGCGAGGATCAGCAGCAGGTACACCAGCCAGCGCCAACGCCGACGCGGGGAGCGCGACCTTCCGTGCCCTCCGAGATCGAGCGACTCGGCGCTCATCGTTCCACCTCGCCTTTCAGGCTGGCGCGGAGGTAGGGGATGATCACGGTCGCGACCATGATCAGCAGCACGATGGCGATCGCCGCGCCCTCCGCGAAGCGGTTCGCGCGGAAGCTGCGCAGGTACATCAGCAGCGCCGGCACGTCGGTGGTGGCGTTGTCCGCGCCGGCCATCGCCCAGATGAGGTCGAAGATCTTGAGGCTGATGTGCCCCAGGATGATCATCGCCGACAGGGTGATCGGGCCCAGCATCGGCAGGATCACGTGGCGATAGACCTGGAACTCCGTGGCTCCGTCCACGCGGGCGGCTTCGCGCAGCTGCTCGGGGATGCCGCGCAGACCCGCCAGGTAGAGCGCCATCGTGTAGCCCGACATCTGCCAGACGGCAGCGAGCACGATGCCGATGAACGCGACGTTGAAGCCGTGGGTCTCGGAATAGGGGAGCAGCGTGACGCCGGGGGTGCCGAACAGGGCCCAGCCGCCCAGCCCCAGGCCCAGGACGGCGTGAACGGCGGCGCGGGGGCGCATCGACGAGCGCCACGCCCGCCAAGCCAGCCAGAGGAAGACCAGGGCCGCCGCGCCGGCGAAGAACGCCGGGATGGTGTTCCAGTCGAACTGCCAGACCTGCTGTCGCGTCGTGACCCACGGGAAGGTCAGGCGTGGCAGGCCGACCAGTTCGGGAAGGACGTTGACGCCGCCACGGGGCTGGAGCATCCAGCGCCAGACGGTGCCGGTGACGATGAAGGCGAGCGCGAACGGAAATAGGAAGATGGTGCGGAAAAGACCTTCGAAGCGGACCTTCTGGTCCAGCAGGATCGCCAGGCCGAGGCCCAGGACGATGCAGCCCAGCAGGAAGAAGACCGTGAAGAAGAAGGTGTTGACGAGGTCTTGCCGGAAGCGCGTGTCGATCAGGCTCGTGAACAGCTTGTCGTAGTTCGCCAAGCCGACGAACTCGAGCTTCGGATTCAGTGCCAGCGCCTGGCTCGCATCGGCGCCCCAGTTCGTGAGCGACACCCAGGCGGTCCGGCCGATGAATCCGTAGACGAAGATCGCGAGCAGCACGACCGACGGGAGCAGCATCAGGAAGGCGGTGAGACGATCGCTACGACGCATGGCGGTCCCCCGGTGGGCGAGCAGGGCCGGGGGAGCGCGCAGAGCACGCTCCCCCGAAAGGAACGGTCAGTTGCCGAGGCCCACCTGGTTGGCGACCGCCTGGGCGGCGTTCGACGCTGCTTCGGCCGAGCCGCTGTTCAGGTAGATCTCCATCACCGTGGCGAACTCGCTCATGAACGCTTCCTTCGCGACGGCGCCGTGCACGAGGCTACCGACCTGGACGTCGTTGGCCCAGTCCTCGGCGGCGGAGCGCAGGTAGGCGTTGTACAGCGACAGGTCGCTGTCGAGGCGCGGACTGATCGAGCCCTTCAGCGGGTTGAAGGTGTCCTGGCCTTCCTTCGAGCCGACGAGGCGCAGCCACTCGCGCGCATTGTCGTCGTTCGGTGCGCCGACGGGCAGGCCGAACGAGTCGGAGAGCAGCATGAACACGCCGTCGGTGCCGGGGCTGGCGGCCCACGAGAAACCTTCGCCGGGAGTGAGCTCCAGGGTGGTGACCATGTAGCCGGCCGCCCAGTCGCCCATCACGTTGAACGCCGCTTCGCCGGCGATGACCCGGTCGGTCGCCTGCTGCCAGCTAAGGCCGGAGGCGTCGTCGTTCGTGCATTCGAGCACGTCGCCGAACGTCTCCCAGGCGGCGATGACGCTCGGATCGGTGAACGCCAGGTCGGCGGTCCACAGGTTGCGGTAGGCGTCCACGCCCAGCTCGGCCAGCGCGACCGATTCCCACAGGTGCTGCATCGTCCAGTTCTCGCCGACGACCAGCGGGGTGACGCCCTGCTCCTGCAGCGCGGGACAGGTCTCGCCGGTGAACTCGCTCCAGCTGCCGGGCGTCGAGACGCCCCACTCGTCGAGGTTGCCGGGAACGAACCAGAGCACGTTCGAGCGGTGGATGTTCACCGGAACGCTCCAGATCCCCTCGTCGGTGCTGATCAGGTCGATCAGGGCCGCGGGGAAGGCGTCCATGAACCCTTCCTCTTCGAACAGCTCGGTGATGTCTTCCATGCGGTCGGCAGCGACCCAGGTCCCGATCAGCTCTTCGCCGGCGTGCACCTGGAAGCTGTCGGGCGGATCGCCGCCCAGCATGCGGGTCTTCAGGACGGCACGCGCGTTCACGCCCGATCCGCCCGTGACGGTGGCGTTGATCACCTCGACGTCGGGGTGCTCCTGCTCGTACAGGTCGATCAGGGCCTCGAGCGCGGGCCCTTCGTCCCCCGCCCACCACGAGAAGATCTCGAGTTCGCCCTGGGCGGTCGCGAATCCGATCGCGAGGGCGGCCAGCAGTACTAGCGTTCTCCGAACCATGGTGCTCCTTCCCCCGGAGACCGTGCGTCCCGGGACGCTCGGCCTGGGTCGGCCCGCAAGCACCGAAGGGTCGGCGCGTTCGATCGAATCGGACGTGCGCCGGTGGCCGTCCGCGGAGCGGGATGACCGCAGGTCCGTTCGCGTTGCCTACAGCCTAGACGATAGGGGGGGTCCCGAGTCCCGATTCCGCACCACCGCCGGCGTGGGTACGATGACGCGTGCCCAGCGCCCGAGAGCTCAGGGACCGGCTGCGGGGGCCGCTGCGCCAAGAGCTGCGCGGTGGGTGCCTCGACGACGTCGTCGTCGGCGGTCTCGAGAAGCTCGTCACCGTCGTCGGTGCGCCGTTCGCCGACGTTCGCGGGCTGCTGGCAGGCTACGCGGAGCTGGGCGTCCCCGCCCGGGAGGCGGCGGTGCGCGCCGCGCTCGCACGGCTCGACGCCGAGGACCGCGAGGTCGACGCGCGCAAGGCCGACCGCGCGCACGCTGGGCGCGCGACCGCGACGTCCGACCGGCCGGAGCGGACCGGCGCTTCCGCATCGACGCGCGATCCGCGTCTCGACGCGCCGACGGCGGCCGAGCTTCTGGACGCCCCCCTGGGCGAGGCGAGCTTCGGTCTGGCCGCCCACGCGCCGCGAAAGCTGGCCGAGATCGGCGTCGAGCGGGGACGCGACCTGCTCGGCGTCTGGCCGCGTCGCTACGAGGACCGTCGCGCGCTGCCGGACTTCCAGGCGCTGGCCGGGCAGGAGCAGGCCACCGTCCAGGGGACGCTGGCGGGCCGCAAAGGCGTCCGCTCGCGCCGCGGCATGCACGTGCTGCGCGGGTTCCTGCACGATCGCCGGGGCGAGCGGCTGACCGTCGTCTGGTTCAACCAGCCGTGGCTCGAGGACCAGCTGTTCCCCGGCAGGACGCTGATCGTGACGGGGCGGATCAAGGAGCGCGGCGCGGCGCGCGAGCTGCACGCGCTTCACCACGAGGTGCTCGAGGGGGACGCCGGCCTCTCCACGGACCGCATCGTCGGGCTGTACCGCACGCCCCGCGGCCTCTCGCAGGACTATCTTCGGCGCGCCGTGCACACGCTGCTCGAGGCCCTCCCCACCCTTCCGGACCACCTGCCACGCACGCTGCTCGAACGCGAAGGCCTCGTGCCTCTCGATCGGGCGCTTCGGCAGGTGCACTTCCCCGACGACGAGGAGGGCCTGGCCGGCGCCCTTACGCGACTGCGGTTCGACGAGTTCCTCTTCCTGGAGCTTCGGATCCTCAGGACCCGACGCGCGGATGCGGACGGGCGCGCCGTCGAGGTGCGCGACGCGGACCTGCGCACGTTCGAGGCGGCGCTGCCGTTCCGGTTCACCGCCGCGCAGCGGCGAGCGCGCGACGAGATCGTCGCCGACATGGCGAGCCCGCGGCAGATGGCGCGTCTGCTCCAGGGCGACGTCGGCAGCGGCAAGACGGCCGTCGCCGCCGCGGCCGCCTGGGTCGCGATCCGTGCCGGACGTCAGGTCGCGCTGATGGCGCCGACCGAGATCCTGGCGCGTCAGCACTTCGAGAACCTGCGTGCCTACCTGCATCCCCTGGGGGTACGAACCGAGCTGCTGATCGGCGCCCACGGCGCGGCCGATCGTCGCACCGCCCGCGCGCGCGTCGCCGGAGGCGAGGCCGACCTGATCGTCGGCACGCACGCCCTGATCCAGGAGGGCGTCGCGTTCGTGGACCTGGGACTCGCGATCATCGACGAGGAGCACCGCTTCGGCGTCGAGCAGCGGCGGGCGCTGCTGCGCGATCTTCCCGACGTGCTGGTGATGTCGGCGACGCCGATCCCCAGGTCGTTGGCGCTGACCGCCTACGGCGACCTCGACCTGTCGGTGATCGACGAGCTGCCGCCCGGTCGGACCCCGATCCGCACCACCCTGGTGGGCGCGTCGAAACGGACCCGCGTCTACCGCGAGGTCTGGGACGAGATCCGCTCGGGTCGCCAGGCGTTCGTGGTGGCGCCGCTGATCGAGCGGAGCGAGGCCGAGACGATGCAGGAGATCGTCTCGGCGACCGAGATGGCCGACGACCTGCGCGCCATGCTTCCCGCGGCCTGCCGGATCGACCTGCTGCACGGGCGGATGAGCGGAGCCGAGAAGGAGGCGGTGATGCGACGCTTCCACGCCCACGAGACCGACCTGCTGGTGGCCACTACCGTGGTGGAGGTCGGGGTGGACGTCCCGAACGCCAGCGTGATGGTGATCGAGAACGCCGAGCGGTTCGGGTTGGCGCAGCTCCACCAGCTTCGCGGGCGGGTCGGCCGCGGCGCGGCCGAGAGCCGCTGCATCCTGGTCGCGGGCGATCGCTCGCGCGCCACGCAGAAGCGTCTCGAGGTGATCGCGAAGCACACCGACGGCTTCCTCATCGCCGAGAAGGACCTGGAGCTCAGGGGGCCGGGCGAGCTGCGCGGAACGCGGCAGTCGGGGCTGCCCGACCTGGAGCTGGGCGACCTGACCCGCGACGGCGAGCTGATCGAGCGCTCGCGGGCGCTGGCGACGCGGATCCTGGACGCCGATCCGGACCTTCGGGCCCCGTGGGCCGCGCGGCTGCGAGCCGAGCTCGAGCGCCGCGTGCGCGCCGTCGGCCTGCGCCAGGTCGTGTGACGCCGCGTCACGAGCAGGAGTACGAGCAGGGGCGGCGCGCGGCCGCCTGCTAGACTCGACGCGTGCTCCGCCTGCCGCTCCTGATCGCTACGGCCGTGCTGTTCCTCCTGACCGCCTGCGCGCCCGGCGCCGAGGTACGTGCGCGTCCGACCGTGGACGTCGCCCCGCTGGCGTTCGAGGCCGTGCCGGGCCGGACCCGCCTGGAACGGTTCGACCCGCCCGGAGCGGGCGAGCGGCTCCAGCTCGAGCTGGCCGTGCTGGCCCGCAACCCCAACCCGTTCGGCGTTCGGCTCGATCGGTTCGACTACCGCGTCTCGCTGGCGGGCAGCCAGGTGGCCGAAGGGACGCTGGAGCCCGGAGCGTGGCTGGACGCGGAGGGCAGCGTTCCCCTGTCGTTCCCCGTGGACGCTTCGCTGCCGCCCAGGCGGCCGCTGTTGACCGCGGTCGCGCGCGCGTTCACCGGCGAGCCGCTGCCCTACCGGCTCGAGGGTCGCGTTCGCTTCTCCGCGGCCGGGTTCGCGTTCGAGACGCGTGACGCGGTGCTTGTCGAGGACGGGCTTCTGCCGCGCGAGACCGCGGCGCCGCCGTCGGTGCGGTTCGAGCGCGACGACTCGCGGGTGTTCGAGGTCCGGCCGGGCGTGCCGGTCGTGCAGATCGTCGCCACCGTGCGCAACCCCGGCGAGATCGGCTACTTCCTGAACGGCAAGGACGTGGTGCTGTCGCTGGGCGGGCGACCGCTGGGCCGGCTGGACGTCGGGCCGGTGCCGCTGCCCGCGGGAGGCGAGCGTCGCCTGGACCTGCTGTTCTACCCCGATCCGAGCCTGCTGGACGAGCCCGGCCGGCGGGCGGTGGCCGCCGCGCTGTCCGGCGTCCCGACCGGCTTCTCGGTGCGGGGCGAGCTGGCGATGGACGTGCTCGGCGTCGAGTCGTTCGCGGTGCCGGGGGGCCTGGCGCTCGACGGCTTCGTCGACGCCGACTGAGCGCCGGCCCAGCGCCCGCTGCCTGGGAGCCGTCGGCTGCTATCATCCCCCTGCATGCCGAGGATCCTGGTCACCGACAAGATTCAGCTGGGCGACGCCGATCACGGCGACGTCGAGGTGCACGATCGGGCCGGCATCGGCCGTGAGGAGCTGCTGCGCATCGTCGGCGGCTACGACGCGATCATCACCCGGTCACGGACCCAGGTCGACGACGCGCTGCTGGCCGCCGCGCCCGCGCTGAAGGTGATCGGACGGGGCGGCGTCGGGGTCGACAACATCGACCTGGACGCCGCCAGCCGGCGCGGCGTGGTGGTGCTCAACGCTCCCGAGGCGAACAACGTCTCGGCCGCGGAGCTCGCGATCGCGCTGATGCTGGCCGCATCGCGGGGCGTGGCCCGCAGCGACCGGCTGATCCGCGACGGGAAGTGGGACCGCGCGTTCCTGGGCCGCGAGGTCAAGGGATCGCGCCTCGGGATCGTCGGCTTGGGCCGGATCGGCTCGCTGGTGGCGCGGCGGGCCCAGGCGCTGGGCATGACCGTGTCGGCGTACGACCCCTACATCTCGCGCCACCGCGCGGACGATCTCCACGTCGAGCTGTTCGACGACCTGAGCGCGATGCTGACCGTCACCGAGGTGCTCACCGTGCACACGCCGCTGACGGAGGAGACGCTGGGCATGATCGGCCCCGAAGAGCTGGCACGCATGCCGCGGGGCGCCGTCGTGGTGAACGCCGCGCGGGGCGGGATCGTGGACGAGGAGGCGCTGGCCACGGCGCTGGACGACGGTCAGGTGTTCGCCGCCGGGCTCGACGTGTTCCGGCTCGAGCCCCCCTCGGCCGACCATCCGCTGCTCGGGCGCGACGACGTCGTGGTGACGGCCCATCTGGGCGCGAACACGCGGGAGGCGCAGGCGCGCGTAGGCGCAGAGATCCTGGAGCGGACCGTCCAGGCGCTACGGGGCGACTATTCGCGCGGCGTGGTGAACGCGCCGGCGCTGTCCGCCGAGGTGCTGCGCGACCTGGGCCAGCACCTGGCGCTCGGAGAGATCCTGGGCAAGACCGCCGTGCAGCTGATCGGGGGCCGGGTCCGCGAGATCGCGATCGAGTTCGCCGGCGACTTCCCGCGCGACCCCGATCCGATCGCGATCGCGGTGACGAAGGGGTTCCTGGAGCCGATCCTGAACGAGCCCCCCAACTACGTCAACGCGGCCGCCATCGCGCGGGAGCGCGACATCCGCATCGCCAAGACGACGGCGTCGCGGGGCCGGGGCTATACGACGTTCGTGCAGGTCACGGTCCGGACGGACGAGGGCCGGACCGAGGTGGCGGGCAGCGTGCTGGGGTCCGTTCCACGCATCGTCGAGATCGACGGCTACCCGATCGAGATCAAGCCGGAGGGCGCCATGCTGATCTGCACGAACGTCGACCGGCCCGGCGCGGTCGGGAAGGTCGGGACCGTCCTCGGCGACGCCGGCGTGAACATCGTCGGGATGCAGCTGAGCCGGGTGGGAGAGGGCGGGACCGCGATGTTCGCGCTCACGCTCGATGCCGCGCCGCCGGACGAGGTGCTGGAGGTGCTCGGCTCGATGAGCGACGTGATCCGCAGCTTGCGGCTGGTGCGGCTGTGAGCGTCCGCAAGACGCGACTGGCGGCGCCGGGACCGGTCGAGGTCCCCCCGCAGGTGCTCGAGGCGATCGCTCGGCCGCCGCTGCATCACCGCACGCCCGAGTTCGCGCGGCTGCTCGGCGAGGCCCGCCGGCTTCTTTCCGAGCTGGCGTGCGTCCCCGGCGACGACGTGGCGATCCTCTCCGGCAGCGGCACCTCGGCGTTCGAGGCGGCGTTCCTGGCCGCCGTGCCGGCCGGCGCGCCGGTGCTGGCGGTCCGCGCCGGGAAGTTCGGCGAGCGCTGGGCGAGCCTCGCCAGGCGCCACGGCCACGAGGTGGTCGAGGTCGTCGCACGATGGGGCGAGAGCCCGACCGACGCGCAGGTCACAGGCGCGGTCCGCGCCCGCCCCGACGTGGCCGCTGCGACGCTGGTGCACTCCGAGACCAGCACCGGCGTGCTGCACGACGTCCGAAGCCAGGCGCGCGCCATCCGCGAGCACGCCCCCGAGGCGCGCATCCTGGTCGACGCCGTCACCAGCCTCGGCGTGAGCGAGCTGCGGCCCGTCCCGTGGGGCCTCGACGCGGTCGTGTCGGGCTCGCAGAAGGGCGTGATGCTTCCGCCGGGGCTGGGGTTCGTCTGGCTTTCCGAGCGGGTGCGCGCGGAGCCGCTCGGTCCGCGTCGCGCGTTCGCCGCCGACCTTCACGCCGAGTTGCCCGCCCAGCGCCAGGGGAGGACCGGCACGACCCCGGCGGTGGGCTTGATCGCGGGCCTGGCGGCGGCGCGTCCGCTGCTCCTCGAGGACGGGGTCGAAGCGCTGTGGGCCGGCCGCCGGCGCCTGAACGAGGCGCTCCTCTCCGCGGGCGAGGCGGCGGGCTGCACCCGCTTCGCGGTGCGGGCCACTCCCGCCGTCGCCGCCCTGCGGGTTCCCGCCGGCGTCGCGGCGGAGGACGTGGTCGCCGCGTTCGCGCGGCGCGGGGTGCGCATCGCCGGGGGCCAGGACGAGGCGCGGCCGTACCTGATCCGACCCTCGCTGCTGGGCTGGGCCGACGCGTTCGACGCGCTGGGGCTTGCCGGCACTCTGGAGTCGGTGCTTCGCGAGCTGGGGCACGAGGTGCCGTACGGCGCCGCCGGCGCCGCCGCCGGGCGGACGCTCGAGACCGGCTGAGGCTCGGCCAGCACGATCTGCGTTCGACCGGCGCGTGGCGCTGCCTCGGTCAGGCCGTCGCGAGCACCACGTAGCGTGCCGCGTCGTCGTCCACCGGCCTCCGGTCGAAATCGCCGAAGAGGCGCACGTCGCCGAAGCCGGCGCTCCGCACGGCGCGCTCGAGCTCGAACCGATGGAAGTAGCGCTGCACCAGGCGCCGTCGGCTGCGCCGGACGACGCCGCCGGCGTCGGTGCGGTCCAGGAGGTACACGCTCTCGATGCGCTGTTCCGCGGCGTGGTGGTGCTGGACGGTCCACAGCTCGGCGTCGTGGCCGGCGGCGTCGCTCCAGGTCGCCTCCCGCCGCAGCACGCCCTCGGACCCGAAACGGGGGACGAACAGGTCGCACGCGAACGCGCCGCCCGGCTCCAGCGCCTTTCGGGCGCCGCGCAGGACGGCGTCCTGGTCCGCCAGCGTCACGAGGTGCATCAGGACGTGGAACGGCGCGACCACCAAGGCGAAGCCCCCCTCCTCGGCCAGCTCCCGTGCGTCCTGGTCGCGCAGCTCGACCCGGCCCGCGACGCCGGCCTCGCTCAGGCGCGCCCGCGCCGCGTCGCGCATCGACGCGGACGGCTCCAACGCCACGACGCGCTCGGCCAGCCTGGCCAGCTCGACGGTGACGCGGCCGGTGCCGGCCCCGATCTCGAGTACCGCACCGGGCCGGTCGAGGGCCAGATCGCGATAGAACGGCAGATCGTCGCGGTACCAGCGGTACTGCGCGTCGTACAGCTCGGCGTCGTCGTACAGGTCGCGGACGGTCACGTGGATTCTCCTCCTGCGTCGCCACCTCGTCCGTTCCCCCGCTTCGCCGCCGCGCTCGGGACGGCGGCGCCCGAGGACGAGGGCTGGACCGCGTGCAGCCGCCCGTCCTCGAGACGGAGAACGAGGTCGGCCGCGTTCGCCAACGCGGCGCG